>CAZZCT010000236.1:0-7986 GCA_964652365.1 uncultured Lentisphaerales bacterium | reverse complement strand
TTCGTTACTCCTTGGGCCGCATCACCGGACACAGGATCTCATCGCGGATCGCATCCGCGCCGGTCAGGTTCATGGCCAACCGGTCGATGCCGACCCCCATGCCGCCCGCGGGCGGCATGCCGTGTTCCAAGGCTGTCAGGAAATCCTCGTCCAGTTTCTCCTGCTCGGCGCCGGCCTGGGCTGCGAAACGCCGTCGCTGCTCGATCGGATCGTTCATCTCGGAGTAGGCCGGCGCGACCTCCTGCCCGGCGATGACCAACTCGAAGACGTCAACGACGGTCGGATCATCGTCACAGGTGCGCGCCAGCGGCACCAGCGGCGCGGGCAGACGCGTCACCAGCGTGGGTTGGCGCAACGACTTCTCGATCAGCTTCTCGTAGATCTCGTGGGTCACCAGCAGCGCGTCCCAGGCCGGATCGACGTCAACGCCCGCCGCCGTGGCCAGCGCCTGCTGCTCCGCCAGCGGCAGCTCGAACCAGCCGGCGCCCATGCGTTCGCGCACGAGATCGCGGTAGGCGACTTCGCGGAAGGGCGGCGTCAGATCGATCGCGTCCGCCCCCTCGCCGACGCGCAGCGACCCCATGACGGTCTGGGCCACGTGGGCGATCAGATCCTGCACAAGCGCCTGCATGGTGCGGCGGTCGCCGTAGGCCTCGTAGACCTCCAGCATGGTGAATTCGGGGTTGTGGGTGCGATCCAGCCCCTCGTTGCGGAAGTTGCGGTTCAGCTCAAACACCCGGTCGAATCCGCCCACCAGCAGCCGCTTGAGATAGAGCTCGGGCGCGATGCGCAGGTACATGCTGGTATCCAGCGCATGGTAGTGCGTCACGAATGGCCGCGCCGCCGCGCCGCCGGCCTGGACCTGCATCATCGGGGTCTCGACCTCCTGGAAGCCGCGCGCCTGCAGGAAGGTGCGCACCTCGCGCACGATGGCCGACCGCTGGTCGAAGCGCGTACGCACCTCGGGATTGGCGATCAAGTCCAGGTAGCGCTGCCGGTAACGCTGCTCGGTGTCGCGCAGTCCGTGCCACTTTTCCGGCAACGGCAGCAGCGCCTTGCTCAGCAGGGTCCAGGAGCGGACCTCGACGGTCGGCTCGCCCATCCGCGTGGTGAACAGCCGCCCCTCCACGCCAATGTGGTCGCCGATATCCAGCAACCGGAAGGCCCGAAAGGCGGCCTCGCCCAGCAAGTCCTGCTTGATGAACACCTGCAGACGGCCACGGCCGTCATGCAGGTCGCCGAAGATCGCCTTGCCCATGCCGCGCGTGATCAGCAGACGACCGGCCACGCGTACGACCCGATCCTCGGCGAACGTGGCGCGGATCTCGGCCAGATTGCCCGTGCGCGGAAAGGCCGCGCCAAACGGGCGGTACCCCAGCGTTTCCAGTTCGCGCATGTTCGCGAGGCGCTGCTCGCGATAGCTGTTGGTGGTCAACTGCTCAGTCATGGATTGGTCCTGTCTGGCGGCGCGCGGGTCCGCCCTGCCGGGCCGCCGGCCATCGGGCGGCCCTGGAGCGTGGAGGCCGTCAGCCCGCGATCGCGGCTCCGGCGGCCACCCGCAGCTTGACACTGGCCAGACCATAGGCCGGCAGGGGAACGGCGACGCCTGACGCATGGACCTTCAGGCTGCGGAGCGGACGCTCACACAGGTCCACCTCCTCGGCGGCCTCCAGGCGCCCCAGACCCGGATGCACCGCCAGCCGCAGCTCAGACGGATGGCCCGCGGTTTCGCTGGCCCGCACGATCACGCCGCTGCCATCCTCGGCCCACTTCACGCCGGAGACAGCCGCGCCGCGGCCGGCGGCGGCCACGAGTTGCGCCTCCAGAGGCAGGTCGCCGCCGTGCACGCCCGTGCCCGCGATCTTGAGCGGATGGTTGAACACATCGGCCAGCCGCGTCGCTTCGGCCGTCTCCAGGCGCCCGCTCAACGGCACCAGCGCCAACGCCAGCTCGTGCTGCCCGACCTCCGGCATCGGATCGGGATCGTACGACGACCGCAGGAGGTTCAGGTACAGGGTCGATCCCGCCAGCGCATGGCCGTGCTTGCAGTCGTTGAGCAGGAGGCACCCCGCCGGCGTGCCGCCTTCCACGCACCCGCTCACCTGGGCCCAGCGCAGTGCCGGCACCTCCTCGTCGGCCGCGGCCGTGCGGGTCACGGCGCCGAACGGGATTTCATAGGTGGCCTGCGGTTCGGTCAGAGCCAGCGGCAGCGCGAAGCGCAGATTGGGAATGCCGGTCGCGGGCGTCCCGCGCTGCATCCAGGTGCCGGTCAGGCCCACATACAGGGCCGGATCGTCGACGCGCAGTTCGTAGAGCACGGTGAAGGAGGACTCGCGGATCTCGTAGACGATCTCGATCGCCGCGGCATAGGGTCCGTTGCGCACGTCGCGCACGGTCCGAACGGTCGCCGGCTCGGCGACACCGCTGTTGTCGATGACCCAGGCCGTCATGCCGTGGGACCGCTCGACGGCATAGTCGAGCCCGGCCCCCGACGAGGCCGGCGCGATCAGCTCCGTGCCCTGGCGCTTGTCAACGAAGGATCGGATGCGGCCGGTGGCCGGGTCGAACCGCACACGCACGAGGCCGTTCTCAAGCCCGATCGCATTGCGCTCGATGGCTGCATACGGGCAGTGGTGCGTCCGGCGCGCCAGCACGGCCTGGTCGCGCTCGGACACACCCGCGCCGGCCGGGCCGGCCGCGGCGGCCTCACGCACCAGCACGGTCGTGTAGCCGAAGCCGGGCACCTGCAGCGGGACCAGCGCGCGGACGTTGCTGTGCCCCCACTCATTGCCGCGGTGCACGATCTGCATCGGCCGCGTGTCACCGGCCGCCGTGACCGCCTCGAACTGCTTGTCGTGCAACCGGAACGGCACGCCGAAGGGCTCGCGGTCCCAGATTGTGAACTCGACCAGCGCCGTACGAGGCTCCGCCGCCGGGTTGAACACCAGGAACGGACGCACGGGCGAGTCGCCGTGCTGGTGGGCATCGCTCAGACGCCCCTCGCGCGACCGGATGCCGGCCCCCGCCCCCTGACCGGCCGCCAGGGCGGCCGTCGGAACGTCCTCGGCCAGCGCCTCCGAACCGGGCAGGCGCCGGGTGTCGACGCGCCCGGCCAGATGGCGCAAGGCCTGCGCCTCGATCACACTGGTGGAGGCCATCGTGGCCTGAAACTGCGCATGCGCGTAGACGCGCGTGTCATGCACGCCGGACCCGGGCAGGATGTCGTGGAAATGGGAGAAGAGCACCCGCCGCCAGTTGGCCTCAAAGGCGGCGGCCGGGTAGGCGGCCCCGCCCGCCAACGCATCGAGCGCGGCCGCGGTCTCGGCCTCCTGCACGCGCGCCTCGCCCAATCGGTTGGCCCGTTTGATCAAGGCCTGCGTGGTGTAGCAGCCGGCAAACTCGCTGTTCAGTTCGCCCCGCAGGGTCTGCAACCCGCCCCCGGAGGCGGCCAACTCGCCGAAGAACGCCTGCGCCCCGCCGAAACGCAGGGTCGGGAAGACCGGCCAGGACTGCATCTCGAGGCCGTAGAGCAGATCGCGCCGCGTGGGTCCGCCACCGTGGTCCCCCACCCCATACACCACCATCGCCAGCGGCAGCCCCGTGCTGCCGCGGAAGGCCTTGACCGCCTCCAGGATGCAGCCCGGTTCGATCACGCAGTTGTAGCCGCGCCGCATGTCGTTGCGCACCAGCACGCGTGAACCGTCGGGCGCTTCCCACCAGAAGGCTTCGGGCACGGGCTGCTGCCAGATCCCGGGACGGTGCAGGTAAAGGTACTTGACGCCGCCGCGCGTCAGGTAGGTCGGCACCGTGGCCGCATGCCCGAATGTGTCCGGCGACCAGTCGAGCGCGACATCGTCGGGCGAGAGGCCGAAGAGCGTCTGCATGTAGCGCCGGGTGTAGAGGATGTGACGGCACAGGGCCTCGCCGCCGGCCATGTTCTTGTCGGCTTCAACCCAATGGCTGGCAGCGACCTCCCAGCGGCCCTCCCGCACGCGCGCCGCGATCCGCTCCAGCAGGTCGGGCCGGAACTCCTCGACGATGGCATACACGCTGGCCTGGCTCTGGGTGAACCGGAACTGCGGGAACTCGTCCATCAGGTCGAGCACGGTCGAGAACGTGTCGCAGGTGAGCGCCACGGTCTCCGGCCAAGACCACATCCAGTTCATGTCGATGTGCGCATGGCCGACCAGATGCACCTGGTGGGCCTTGGCCGCCTCGCCCAGCGGCGCCAGTTCGCGCTCGACCGCGGCCACCATGGCGGCCGCATCACAGGTCGGCGAAACGCTGGCGGCCGCCACGACGGCACGAGCCCGGGCAATTGCCGGCTCCCAAGCCGGCGCCGAGGCCGGCTGCTGGGCGACCAGGAAGTCAGCAAACTCGAGTTGGGCGCGCGCGCGCGCCCAATGGGCGTCTTGTCGGGCGCGGGCCAGGCGCACCTGACGGTCCAAAGCAGCGATGTCCATGGGGAAGTCCTCGATACGCGGTTGGGTTGCGGAATCGCGAAGTGAACGGGCAGTATAATTGCGGCCGGCTTCCGCTGCAATGCCCGGATGTGTCCCCATCGGCGGTCGCCAACCAACTGTCAAAATAGGCCCGATCGCCAGCCGCAGCGCCGTAAATGTCGTCTCGCGCACAAAACCTACATTTATGTATCACTGCCGGCCGGGTAGAATCGGCCAGAGCATCGTCATGGAGCATATTAACTGTCTGCTTGCCAACCACTTACATTGCCAATAGTGCGCTATTGGCAGGGAATGGCACGGTCTCTGCGATACCTACGGCAAATCCACATTCCGTGGGCTAAAGACGGGAGACAGAGATGAAACTGGTCGTAGCATTCATCCAGCCGGAGCGGCTGACAGCCGTGAAGCAAACGCTTTACGAGCGCGAGATCTACAAGATGTCGGTCACCAACGCATTGGGTTGCGGTCAGCAACGCGGCTACACGGAGTCGTACCGTGGCGCCGACGTCGAGGTGAACCTGCTCAAGAAGGTCCGCATCGAGATCGCCGTCAACGAGGCCTTTGTGACGCCCTGCATCGAGGCGATCATCAAGGGCGCGCGCACGGGCAAGATCGGCGATGGCAAGATCTTCGTCCTGGAACTGGCGCAGTGCATCCGGATCCGCACCGGGGAAAGCGGCAACGAGGCGATCGGCTGATCAACCTGCAGCGCCTGGCCTCCAAGCCGGCAGTTGCGACCAATCGAGAGAGGAGACGATTCCGTGAAAATGGGCAAAGTGGCGATGGCGGTTCTGGGACTTCTGGTGTCGTGCGGCACCGCCTGGGCTGCCGACGGCGAGGGGCCGACGGCGAGCGACGTGATGTTCACCACGAACAACGTCTGGATGATGGTGGCCACCCTCCTGGTGTTCATCATGAACCTGGGCTTCGCGACGGTTGAGACCGGACTGACACGCGCCAAGAACTGCGTGAACATCCTGTTCAAGAACACGATCATCCCCGCGATCGGGGTGCTCACCTTCGCCGGCATCGGGTTCGGCCTGATGTATCCGGGCGACAGCTGGCTGGCCGGCCAGTGGCTGGGTTTCAGCCACCTCGGCCTGTCGCTGCCGGAGAACGGCCTCACCAGCGGCTACAACGTGGGCTACACCTACTGGACGGATTTCCTGTTCCAGGCGATGTTTGCCGCGACGGCCGCGACGATCGTGTCGGGCGCCGTGGCGGAGCGCGTGAAGTTGGGCAGCTTCCTGATCTTCACCACGATCTACGTAACGTTCGTCTACCCGTGGGTCGGCTCCTGGACCTGGGGCGCGGGCTGGCTCGGCGACCGGAACTTCCACGACTTCGCCGGCTCCACGCTGGTGCACTCGGTGGGCGGTTGGGGCGCGCTGGCCGGCGTGATCGCACTCGGGCCGCGGCTGGGCCGCTACGTGAACGGGATCATCAAGCCGGTCATGGGCCACAGCCTGCCGCTGGCCACACTGGGCGTGTTCATGCTCTGGCTGGGCTGGTTCGGCTTCAACGGCGGGTCCGTGCTCTCCGCCGATCCGGGCAAGGTCTCGCTGGTGCTGGTCACCACGAACCTGGCCGCCTGCGCGGCCATGGTGACCGCCATGCTGACCTCCTGGACCGTGCAGAAGAAGCCCGACTTGACGATGGTCCTGAACGGCTGCCTCGCGGGCCTGGTGGCAGTGACGGCCGGTGCCGATGTCGTGACCCCCGGCGGCGCGGTGGCGATCGGCGCGATCGCCGGCGTGATCGTGGTGCTGGCAGTCTTCATGTTCGACCGCCTGCGCCTCGATGATCCGGTCGGCGCGCTCTCGGTGCACCTCGTAAACGGCATCTGGGGCACGCTCGCGGTGGGCCTCTTCACCACCGATCCGAAGTTCACCTTCGGCACGCAATTGCTGGGCGTGGTTTCGTATGGCGCGGTTTGCTTCCCGATCGCGCTGCTGATCTTCCTGGCCCTCAAGGCGACGGTCGGGCTCCGGGTCAGCGCAGATGAGGAAGTGCGCGGTCTGGATATCGGCGAGCACGGTCAAGAGGCCTACGGCGGCTTCCAGATCTTCACCACACAATAGACAGACGACCGGACATCGGCCTGACACCGCGGGGGCGGACCTCAACCGGTCCGCCCCCTTTTTCTGCGGAAGTTCTTCCGACGCTTCGGCGTTGGAGCACTCTCTTGACGATCGCACGGTCTATGGGACCGCTCTGAACTGCCAGAACATAACCGGTGCCGATTGTTCTCTTGGCACGACGTTCGTTCCCGGCTGACATTGAAACGGCGACCCGACATCGCCCCAGGTGCCGGTCGCTGACAGGGCTTCCTGCAGCGTGTACCATTCTCCCATGGTGCCGGTACAACGCAGTTCCCACGCATCCGCACCCGTACGCCGCAAGCCCACGATCACGGGCGGTTCGGGAGGCGCAGCGCTCGCCAGCGACGCATTAATGCCGGTGACGGTCGTGAGCGCGGGTACGTCAATGTCCCTGGCGGAAGCGAACTCCGGCGCGTCGTCGTAGTACTCGGAGAGGTAGTCGCCTCCAGGGTCGGTGAACAGCACCCGGTACGTTCCGGCAGACAACCCGCCGATGCTGTAGTTGCCGCTGGCGTCGGTATAGGCCCATCCCGTCCCATACCAAGAAGACGCCCCGTTCCACCGATAGGCGCCCACCAAGATGCCTGGCAGGAGCGTGGTTCCGCCCGGCCCGGTCACCGTGCCGGAAATCCAAGAGGCCGTCGCCAGCGACGCATTGATGCTGCTGACGGTCGTGCCCGCGGGTACGACAATGTCCTTGCCGGACCCCAGGTCGGGCGCGTCGTCGTACACCTCTTTGGCGTAGACGCCGTTCTGCCAGTCGGCGAATTTGACCCGATAGGTTCCACCGGTCAACCCGCCGATCGTGTAGTTGCCGCTGGCGTCGGTGTCAGCCTGTGCGTACACGTTCCAGTAAGATCCATCCCAGTTGTAGGCATAGGCCGCGATCCCTTGCAGGGGCGATTCATCCGGCCCGGTCACCGTGCCGGAAATCTTCGTCGCCAGTGCCAGCGAGGCGTCAATGCCGGTCTTTGCCCCGGACACGACAACGTCCGTGCCGGAATCCAGGTCGGTCGCGTTGTCGTACACCTCGGAGAGGTACTCGCCCCCATAGTCATAGAACCGGACCCGATAGGTTCCGCCGGTCAACCCGCCGATGGTGTAGAGGCCGTTGACGTCGGTGTTCACTCCGCGCACCACGTTCCACCACGATCCATTCCAGGCGTAGGCCCTTACCTCGATGCCTGGCAGGGGTGACTCATCCGGCCCGGTCACCGTGCCGGAGATTTTCGATGCCTGCGCCAGCGACGCGTCGATGTCAGGGACGATCGTGGCCACAGGCACGGTAATGTCCGTGCCGGAAGCCAGGTCCTGCGCGTCGTCGTACACCTGGGAGAGGTACACCTCCGCGTAGTCATAGAACTGCACCCGATAGGTTCCGCCGGTCAACCCGCCGATGGTGTAGGCGCCGTTGGCGTCGG
>CAZZCT010000235.1:0-7996 GCA_964652365.1 uncultured Lentisphaerales bacterium | reverse complement strand
CGTCTGCGGGGGCCTTCCGCTCCCCCTCGCTCATCAACTCTCGCAGTTTAGGGGGGGCTCACGAGGCTTGCGCGACGCCGCGGATCAAGGCAAACTGATGGTTTTTCGACTGCCGGCCGAGTCGGAGTAACAAAACCATGTCGATCGCCATCATCGGAGCCGGTCACGCCGGCGTGGAGGCCGCCCAGGCCGCGGCCCAGGCCGGCGCGCACGTCACGCTCTTCTCGGCCGAGCGGGTCCTGCCCTACTTCCGCCCGCGTTTGACGGCCTATGCGTTCGGCCAGGCCGACGCCGCCGCGCTGCACATGCATCCGGCTGAATGGTATCCCGCCCATGGCATCGACCTGCTGCTCAACACGCGGGTCGCCGCGCTCGATCCGCTCACGGGGACCGTCCTGGCAGCGGGGCAGTCGCGGCGCTTTGATGCCGTGGTCGTGGCAACCGGCGCGCGTCCCATCGCGCTGCCATCGGCCGGCGCCCCGCACCCCGCCGTCCTGCCCTTGTGGGACTGGGACCACGCCGAGGCCATCCGCGCCCGCGTCCGCAAGGGCGGCCGCCTCGTGGTCATCGGCGGCGGCATTCTCGGGATCGAAGCGGCCCTCCGCGCCCTTGAGCTCGGCATGCACGTCCGGATCATCGAGCGCATGGAGCGACTCATGCCGGCCCAGTTTGGCACGCGCGCGTCGGATGTGCTGCGACACCGCCTCTCCGTGCGGGGCATCGACGTGCGTACCGGGCGCTCAGTCGCCGCCCTCACGCCGGATGGCAACGACCGCGTGGCCGTCGGACTGGACGATGGCAGCGTCTTCGACGCCGATGTATGCCTGACGTCGGTCGGCGCGCGGCCGGACGCGGCCCTGCCGGCACAGGCGCTTCTGGCCGTGGAGCGCGGCCTGGTGGTGGGTCCCGACCTGCAGACCTCGTCAACCGCCTGTTTCGCCGCGGGCGACGTGGTCCAGCACCAGGGCCTGACGCGCTGTTCGGCGCGCGAGGCCGCCGCCCAGGGACGGATCGCCGGCGCCAACGCAGCCGCCCCACACTCCGGCCGGGCGGTCCAGACCTACCAGCCCGAAACCCTGCCGCTGATGTTCCGCAATGGCGATTTCGAGATCTACGCGATCGGCGAACCCGGCGGCGAGGGCTACGAGGAACACCTGCTGCCCACCGCGGCCGAGCGGACCATCCGCGCGCTGATCAAACGCGATGGAATCCCCGTCGGCGTCCAGATGATCGGAACGCGCGAGGAGTTCGATCACTGTGCCGCGCTGGTCAAGCAAGCGCGGCGCGGCGCCACCTGAGGTTCCCCGCCGCCCGGCCCCGGCAGGCCCGTCCGGCCACCCGGTGGTAGTCGGCGGCGAAGCCGGCCACCCGTTCGGTCTTGGCACGCCAGGAATGTCGGGGCGACGGTCAGGATCGAACAAAGATGTTGTGTCCGTTTCGGCGCGGAATGCCGGCCGGCCAGCCGGCACTGAAACATAACACATTGATGCAGTGTGAGATACATATTGACATCCGTTCCGATCCAGCACTTGGCACTGGCGCTGCTTTACGTCACAGACTTTTGCGTTGCCAGCTTGCCTCACGCCGGATCGGGACCAACCCTCTATGAGCCACTACTACACGAGAATACGAAACTGGACACTGGCGCTGGGAGCGCTCCCGTTGGCGGTGTACGCACAGGAGAGCGCGGCGTCGGCATCAGCCGTCTCGGCTGGCGACACGGCGTGGGTGCTGGTGTCGGCGGCACTGGTGATGCTGATGATGCCGGGACTGGCCTTTTTCTACGGCGGCCTGGTGCGCAGGAAGAACATCCTTTCGATTCTGATGCAGTGCATGATGATGATCTGCCTGGTCAGCGTGCAGTGGGTCGTGGTCGGCTACAGCCTGTCTTTCGGCACCGATGTATGGGGCATCCTCGGCAAAGCCGACTGGATGGGGCTGCGCGGCGTGACCATGGAACCGTCGCCCTACGCGCCGACCGTGCCGCACCAGGCGTTTGCGATCTTCCAGATGATGTTCGCCGTGATTACTCCCGCGCTGATCATCGGCGCTTTCGCCGAGCGCATGCGCTTCTCGGCATTCTGCCTCTTTTCGCTGCTCTGGGCCACGGTGGTCTACGACCCGGTGGCGCACTGGGTTTGGGGCAAGGGCGGCTTCCTAGGGGCATTGGGTGGCCTGGGGGCGGTCGATTTCGCCGGCGGTATCGTCGTGCACGTCAACGCCGGCATGGCCTCGCTGGCGGCGGCCGTCTTTCTGGGCAAGCGCCGCGGGTACCCCCTCACGATCTCGCCGCCGCATAACCTGCCGCTGGCCGTTCTGGGTGCCGGGCTGCTCTGGTTCGGCTGGTTTGGCTTCAACGCCGGCAGCGCGCTGGGCGCCAACAATGTGGCCGTCAATGCCTTCCTCACCACGCATATCGCCGGAGCAGTGGGCGGAATCACCTGGAGCATCGTGGACTGGATCAAGTTCGGCAAGCCCACCACGCTGGGCATGATCACCGGCGTCATCGCCGGCCTCGCCGCGGTCACGCCGGGCGCGGGTTACGTCTCCGTGGGCGGCGCCGTCTGGATCGCCATCGGCGCCGGCATCATCTGCTGGATCGCCGTGACCTTCACAAAAGCCAAGCTGCAGTATGACGACTCGCTCGATGCCTTCGGCGTACACGGCGTGGGTGGCATCTGGGGCTCGCTGGCAGTGGGCCTGTGGGCCACCAAGTCCGTCAATCCGAACGGCGTGGACGGCCTCTTCTACGGCAACGCCGCGCAGTTCCTCTCGCAGGCGCTGGGTGTGGGCGTCACCATGGTCTACAGCTTCGTGATGTCCTATGCGCTGTTCAAGTTCGTCGACATGGTCGTAGGCCTGCGCGTCACCGACCGCGATGAGCGCATCGGTCTCGACCTGACCCAACACCGCGAAGCCGGCTACACCCTGATCGACTGACGGCCTCAAAAGGGAACACACACACCATGAAATACATCATTGCCGTCATCCAACCCGATCGTCTGGACGAAGTGCTGGAGCGCTTGACCGAAAAGGAGATCCATCTGGTGACCGTGTCCGACGTCATCGGACGAGGCCGTCAGAAGGGCATCGCCGCGATCTACCGCAGCCACAAGGAGGCCGGCGGCCTGCTGCGCAAGGTCAAGGTCGAGATCGCCGTGAACGACGATTACGTCCCCGCGGCCCTGGAGGCCATCATCGCGGGCGCCCGCACGGGCGAGGTGGGCGACGGCAAGGTGTTCGTCCTGGATCTGTCGGAGTGCGTGCGCATCCGTACGGGTGAAACCGGCCACTCGGCCATCGGCTGAGGCCGCGGCAAACTGGACGGAACGTCCGACCGCGCCCGGGCGCGAAGATTCCAAGACGCTCGCCGTGGTTGACGCCCGGCCAAGAGATGGTATATTAAACCGTTTCACGTGCTGGACCTTTTCGAACGAGGCATGAGGATATGAAGCAGCTTTGGCAACCTTCCAAAATCAAACGCCGGCGCAAACTGGGCTTCCGTGCCCGCATGGCCACCAAGGGCGGCCGCAAGATCCTGAGCCGGCGCCGCCGCAAGGGCCGGGCGCGCCTGACGATCTAAATCGCATCGCACCTATGGCCACGACGGAGACCCACGCGGATGCTCCCGAGGTCCGGTGTGTCGCGAAACCCGACTTCCGGTTGACGCGTGCCCGCCGGCTGGATCCGGCCGGTTACCGCGGAACCTTCGACGGAGGGCGATCGTATGCCGGACGTTGTCTGGTACTCTGGTCGCGGCCAGGGGACGACGAGGCCCGGCGCGTGGGTGTGGTGGCCAGCCGGCGGTCATTTCCGACGGCGGTGGCCCGCAATCGGGCGCGGCGCCTGCTACGCGAGACCTTCCGTCTCAACCGCGCCGGCCTGCAGGCTGGCGTGGACCTGGTGCTGGTGGCCAGGCCGCGCATGCGGGAGGCAACCTTTGCCGAACTCGGCGCAGACTTCCGCAAGGTTTGTCAGCGCGCCGGAATCTGGGGTTCTACCGCATGCTGAGCCGACTGACAGGACAGCTGCTGATCTGCGGCCTGCGGGCCTATCAGATCGTTCTGGCCCCCCATCTGGGGCCCTGTTGCCGCTTCACGCCTTCGTGTTCCGCCTACGCCATCGAGGCCATTGGCCGGCATGGTCCGCTCCGCGGCACCTGGCTGGCCTGCCGGCGCCTGTGGCGCTGCCGGCCGTTCGGCCCCTGCGGCGACGACCCGGTGCCCCCTCCACGCGCGCGCAACCCACAACCTGAACTTTCCTGCACTGGAAACACCTGATGAACAAACAAGACACCCTGATCGTCGCCCTGCTCTTCGCCGCCCTGCTCGGCTGGATGTTCCATCAACAGCGCACCAATGCGCGCCAACTGGCCGAGCGCCGCGCCCTGGCCTCCCAGGCGCAGCCGGCGCAGACCCCGCAATCCGGCGACGCCCGCCCGGACGACGACGCGTCCCCCGCTCCGGCGCAACCGGTCGGGGATGGCCACGCGGCCACCGGAACCACCGCGACCGCGATCGAGGCGGTCGCGCCGGATGCCGCTGGCGACGAGGAGTCCGCGGCGGACACGCCGGCCACCGAGGTCATTCTGCGCTCAGCCGAGTTGGAACTCGTGGTCTCCTCGCGCGGCGGATCGATCGTCTCGGCCTCGTTGCCGGAATTCCCGGCCGTCGCCGGCCGCAACCGCGACCCCGTGCGCCTGAGTTTCGCCCCCCGTCCAGCCCTGGTGCTGGAGGGGTTGGCGGGCCTGGGTGCCGCGGCGGACTTCGAGCTCGACGCCGCGCCGGACGGCCGCAGCGTCCGGGTGCGCCGGACGACCGCCGCCGGTCTGCGGTTCGAACGCACGATCGAGCTGCGGCCGCGCTGCGAGGTCGCCGTCAGTGACCGTCTGCTCAACCCCGGCGACCGCTCGGTGACCTTGCCGACCAACTTCGTCGCCATCGGCACGATGTACCGCGGCACCTCCAAGAACGACACGCTCGGCGCCGATGCCCTGCCCGTCGGCCTCAAGACCAAACCTGACCACTGGGAATCGCGCCTGCCCGGGCTCTTCACCGGACGGAACGCCAGCAGCTTCGGCTGCACGGGCAGCGGTCCGTCGTCCGCCGCGCTGCCGGTGACCCGTACCGCCGATGTCGCCGCACCGCAGGAGTGGCTGGCGCTCAAGTCGCGCTTCTTCGCCCTCGTCTACGCCGGTTCGACCACCAATGCCGGCTTCCGGCTGACCGTGGACCGCGACACCGTCAACCCGACGCTGACCCTGGAACGCGTCTCGGCCAGCGTGGCGTACACCGGACAGGTACTCGACCCCGGCATGGTCCTGGAGCGGAACACCACCCTCTACATCGGCCCCAAGCGCCTGAGCTACCTGTGGGCCCAGGGTCACCGGCACCACGAGATCATGCAGTTCGGCTGGCTGAAGTGGGTCTGCATGGTGCTGGTGCCCACCCTGAACGCCTTCCACCGCCTGATCCCGAACTACGGCGTGGCGGTGATCCTGCTGACCGTGCTGGTGCGCGTGCTCTTCTGGCCCCTGACGCACAAGAGCACCGAGAGCATGAAGCGCATGCAGGCCCTGCAACCCCAGCTCAAGGCGATCCAGAAGGAGTTCAAGGAGTCGCCCCAGAAGGTGCAGCAGGAGACCTGGCGGGTCTACCGCGAAAACAAGGTCAACCCGATGTCGAGCTGCCTGCCGACCCTGGTGCAGATCCCGGTGTTCATCGCCCTCTACACCGTGCTGCGCAGTGCCGTGGAGTTGCGCTTCGCCTCGTTCCTCTGGATCGCGGACCTGAGCGAGCCGGAGAATCTGCTGGCCGGGTTGCTGCCGTCGCCCATCCATAGCCTCAACATCCTGCCGTTGTTCATGGCCGCCACGATGGTCTGGCAGACCTCGCTGACGCCGACCATGGGCGACCCGGCCCAGCAGAAGATGATGATGTGGATGATGCCGGCCATGATGCTCTTCATGTTCTACCCGATGCCCTCGGGGCTGGTGCTCTACTGGACCGTCAGCCAGATGCTCTCGATCGCCCAGCTGCTGTGGCAGCGGCGGAGCAATCCGCCGGCCGGCGGCCTGGCGGCCGCCGCCGGGGTCGATGCCGCCGGGGCGACGCAGGCCATGACGCGCCAGATGCGCCGGCGCGCCGAGCGCTAGGATCCTGTCGGGCTCAAGCCACGGACGTTGCCCCAGAATGTACCGACAGGCTCCTAAATGTGTTTTGGTTTCGTTTGGTGCACGCGGGAGGAGCGGCCAAGAGTTCCCTCCATGGCGAGCGGGGTTGCCTGTCGACAGCAGGGACTGGAGGGCGAGACTGTGGCGAGCCGAGCGCGGTCTCGAGGGAAGCACGTGACGTGGACCGCGCGGAGTACCCCCTCGACCATTCGCGGCGCAGCCGCGCGACTGCCCTTGGCGCTTCCTGCCTTCTTGCTTGCCGCCCGCCCGTCCGATAGGGTATCCTAACGCACGTTTGCCGTTGCCCGGCCCAGATCGTCCGGTCCGGGGTTTCGGCCCTTCTAGGGAGTACCACCATGATCGTGACCACCCAGGCCCTTTTCAAGCACGCCTACGGCCACTACGCCGTCGGCGCCTACAACATTAACAACCTCGAGCAGACCATGGGGCTCTTCCAGGGCAACCTGCAGAGCCAGGCGCCGTTCATCATCCAGCTCTCCAAGGGCGCGCGCACCTATTCGCACAAGCGCATGCTGGAAGGGCTGATGCGCACGGCCGACGAGATCTTCCCGGACGCCGTTTTCGCAGTGCACCTGGACCATGGTGACGAAGCAACCTGCCTGGACTGCATCGCCAGCGGCGTCTACAGCTCGGTGATGATCGACGCCTCGCACGAGAGCTTCGAGAAGAATGCCGAGATCACCAAACGCGTCGTGGACGCGGCCCATGCCAAGGGCATCTCGGTGGAGGCCGAACTGGGCCAGCTGGGCGGCGTCGAGGAGGACATCAAGGTCGACGAGTCACACGCCAAGCTCACCAACCCCGCCGACGCCGCGCGCTTCGTGAAGCTTACCGGCTGCGACAGCCTGGCCTGCGCGATCGGCACCAGCCACGGCGCCTTCAAGTTCAGCGGCACGCAGGGTCTGCACTTCGAGGTGATCCAGGAGATCGCCCTGCTCCTGCCGCGCTTCCCGCTCGTCATGCACGGTTCGAGCTCGGTCCCGGCCGAGGAGGTCCGCCGCATCAACGCCGCCGGCGGCAAGCTCAAGGACGCCAAGGGCGTCAGCGAAGCCGACATCGCCAAGGCCGGCAAGATGGGCGTCTGCAAGATCAACATCGACACCGACGGCCGCCTGGTCTGGACGCGCGTGCACCGCGAGTTCTTCCGCGACCACCCCGAGAAATTCGATCTGCGCGATCCGGGCAAGGTCTTCATGGCCGAGTATGCCCAGTACATCGCCCACAAGAATCAGGTCCTCGGCAGCGCCGGCCAGCTGGCCGCCTGCCGCGCCGCCTGCAAGTGAGTTACACCTCGCGCGGGCCGTGCCAGCCCGGCGCCGCCCGCGCGTGTCACCCCCTCCCACGTCACCATCAGGAGCCTTTCCCACATGTCCACCAAGATCATGGTCGACGGCAACGAAGCTGCCGCTGCCGTCGCCTTTGCCTGCAGCGAGATCGCCGCCATCTATCCCATCACCCCCTCTTCACCGATGGGCGAGTGGGCCGATGAATGGGCCGCCAAGAACGTGAAGAACCTGTGGGGCACGGTGCCGCACGTGATGGAACTGCAGTCCGAAGGCGGCGCCTCCGGCGCGGTCCACGGCGCGCTCACCACCGGCTCGCTCGTGACGACCTTCACGGCATCGCAGGGCCTGTTGCTGATGATCCCCAACATGTACAAGATCGCCGGCGAGCTCACGCCGACCGTCTTCCACGTCACCGCCCGCTCGCTGGCCTGTCAGGGCCTCTCGATCTTCGGCGACCACAGCGACGTCATGGCCTGCCGCCAGACCGGCTTCGCCATGCTGACCTCCAACACCGTCC
>CAZZCT010000234.1:0-8035 GCA_964652365.1 uncultured Lentisphaerales bacterium | reverse complement strand
GTTTCATGATTGAACCGGACTGTCAAGCCGGGTGTGCAGGATGGACCGGCATTTGTCTTCGCGGCTGCGGGGATAAGGCCCAAGGCGGGCTTCGCCCCCAACCCAACGCGTACTGCCGCGCCGCGATTATCGCCTTGCCACCGCGTCCAAAAAGGGGCTTAAGTAAGCGCCATTGGAACCAGAGAGGTTGAGGATGAATCTGACGTGGCATGATCTTCGTTCCCTGGGTATCCAGGGGCAGGCCTGGACCGACATCGCGCACCCGTACGATCGTCTGCCCGCGCGCGCCGAAGCTCTCGTGACGGAGGCGGTCTGGAATCTCAGCCGGCAAGCGACGGGGTTCTACGTGGACTTCCGCACCGACGCCACGGAACTGCACGCGCGCACGGTCCTGCGTGTGCCGCCGCACGAGCACCAGTCCTACATCAAGTATCTGGACCTCTATGCGCGTGACACGCGCGGGGTGTGGCGTTGGGCGGGTGTGAGCAGGAACGGTTTCATTCCGTCCGGGCAAACACCGCTGATCGAGGGGCTGAGTCCGGAGTGGCGCACCTACCGGCTCTACCTGCCGCTGTTCTACGTGGTGGATCGGATCGAACTGGGGCTGCCGCCCGGAGCCAAACTCGAAGCCACGCCCGCTCCCGCGGCCAGGCCCATCGTGGTCTACGGCACCTCCATTGTCCACGGCCACGCCGCCACCCGCCCGGGCATGGTGTGGACCAGTATCCTCGGCCGGCGGCTGGACCGGCCGGTGATCAACCTGGGCTTCTCCGGCAGTGCCCGCATGGAGCCGGATCTCGGTCGGATGATCGCCGAACTGGACGCGGCACTGTTTGTCATCGACCCGCTGCCGAACATGTCCCGCGACCTGGTCGAACAGCATGCCGAGGCCTTTCTGAGCCACCTGTTGGGTGCCCGCCCGGAGACGCCGATCCTGCTGGTCGAAGACCGCGCGCACGCGCAGGAGTGGCTCTACCCGGGCATGCGGCGGGACCGCGAAGCCAAGCGCGCGGCGTTCCGGGCCCTGTACGACCGTCTTCGTGCTGCGGGAAGCGCCAACCTGCACTACACCGAAGGCGACCCGCTGCTCGGCGGCGACGGCGAGGCCACCGTGGACGGCTCGCATCCAAGCGACCTCGGGTTCGTCCGTTACGCCGACCAACTGCAGACCCTGGTGGCGCGTCTGCTTCAGCCGCGGTCGCATCAACGGAGCACGTATGACAAGCTGGCATGATTGCGACGTCCTGGTGATCGGTGCAGGCGCGGCGGGGTGGCCTGCCGCCATCGGCGCGGCCAGGGCCGGCGCGCGGGTGGTTTTGCTGGATGGCGATCCGTGCCCCGGCGGAGCGGCGGTCAACCAGTTCGTATCCATGCCGGATGGCGGCCCGCGCTCCGGCGTGGTGGCCGAGTACCTGACGCAGTTGGAGCGGCGCTTTCAGCTCACGCGACGCCCGATCGACAAGTGGTGGTACTTCTGGTACCTGCCGGCCGACATCGTGCGCGTGGTCTGGGAGTTGCTCGATGCGGAGCGGCGCATCACCGTGGTGTGCGGCGCGCGCGTCTCGCGGCTGACGCAGGATGGATCACGCGTGACCGGCGCGCTGGTGCCCGACGCGGCCGGTCGTGAGCGGTGGATCCGGGCCATGGTCACCATCGAAGCCACGGGCGATGGGGCGCTGGCGGAGGCCGCCGGATGCGAGGCGCGCTATGGCGAGGACGCGCGCGACGATTTCGGCGAGGCGATTGCGCCACCGGCACGCAGCGCGAGCGTTCAACAGTGCACGTGGATGTTCATCAGTCAGCGCCTGCCGATGGGCGCTGCCGACTGGGTGCCGCGCGGGCTGGAGTCGGGATTCTGCGCGCCGCCCAGCCACGCGGACGCCGGGGCCATTGCCCGGCAGGCCGGGATCTACCTGCACTGGGGCTGCCGCGTCGACTGTCGCGACACGCGCGATCCGATCGCCCTGGCCTACGCCCAGCGCGAGGGGCTTGCACAGATGCGGCCGCAGTTCGACGAGCTGCGGCAGCACGGCTACACGGTTCAACTCGCGCCCAGACTCGGCGTGCGCGAACAGCGGCGGATCATGGGCGAGGCGGTCGTCACGGCCAACGATCTTTTTGATGGGCGCATCCCCGACGACAGCGTGCTGATCACCCAGCGCCCGATCGACATCTGGCGTAAGGGCGGCCATGGCATGAGCGACTACCCCGAGACCCGGCCCTATGGCATCCCGTACCGGGCCCTGGTTCCCCGCCATGTGGAGGGGCTGCTGGTGGCGGGCAAGCACCTGAGCGGCACCCACCTGGCCATGGCCTCGTACCGCGTGCAGTGCCTGCTGGGCCAGATCGGCCAGGCCGCCGGCGTGGCGGCTGCGCTGTGCGCGGCTGCCGGAGTCCATCCTCGGCAGCTTGCCTTTGCGGACTTGCGACCGCGTCTCCTGGCGCCTTCGCAGAACCTGGTGATCCGCGGCGACGCCGCCTGGGTGAAGCCACCGGCCGCGGCCGCCGCCACGTGAGGCGGAGAGTTTTGAACACCGGAGGAGTGCCCATGCAACCGATTCCATCCTACCTGGCGCGGCAAGCCGCGCGATGGCACCACGATCCGCATGCGGCCAATCTGGAATGGTTCCGGCAGGCCCGGTTCGGACTTTTCATCCACTACGGCCTCTATTCGCAGTTGGGGCGGGGGGAGTGGGTGCAGTTCGCCGACAAGATCCCGCTGGCCGAGTATGAACAGCTCAGCCAGTCATTCGACCCCGCGGGGTTTGACGCCGATTTCATCACCGACCTGGCCTGCGAAGCGGAGATGAAGTACGTCAATCTGGTCACCTGCCACCATGACAGTTTCTGCCTCTGGGACTCGCGCTGCGAGCCGTTCAATAGCGTGAACGCGCCCTGCGGCCGTGACCTGGTCGGTGAATTGGCCGCCGCGTGCGCGAAGAAGGGGCTCGGGCTTTTCGCCTACTACACCTATCACCTGAACTGGCGGCACCCGAAGTTCCTGTCGCGGGACCATTTCCCCATGGCCCGGCCGGACTACCCGCAGCCCGAACCCCGCTACACCTTCCGCGGGCTCGAGGATTTCCGCGAGTATGTCGACTACGTGCACACGGCCTTGACGGAGCTGTTGACAGGCTATGGGCCACTGGCCGGAGTCTGGCTGGACCTGATCTCCGGGTACTATGCAAAACCAGACCTGATGCCTGTGCGGGATACATATGCCCTGGTGCGGCGGCTTCAGCCACACGCCCTGATTGCATTCAAGCAGGGCGCGACGGGTGACGAGGACTTCGCCACCCCGGAGCGCCACTTTCATTCCATGGCCGACCGGGCGCGAGAGTTATACGGCGAGCGCTCCGCGCAGGTGGCCGCAGCCGCCTGGGCGAAGAATCAGGGCAAGCACAACGAGATCTGCGCCACGCTGCAGGACAAGGCCTGGGGCTTTGCGGCCGATGCCCGTCACATCGGCCCCGACGAGGTGGAACGCCAACTCGGCCAGGCGGCCGCCCATGACTGCAACCTGCTGCTGAACATCGGCCCGTTACCGGATGGCCGCGTACACCCGGACGACATCGCAACCCTGCGAGCTGTGGGGGCTCGCATCCGCAGCCAGGGATGGCCGGTTGCGGCCGCGCTGCCCGGTCCTGTGCCTGTGGGTGGTGTCGGGGGCGCTGCCGCCGTCTGAGGGTGGCGCGTGGAGAGGACGATGGGAGGTGCCGTCCCAAGGCTGCGCCGCGGCGGTCACAGCCCTGGAACGGCGACACGGCCGTGTCTGGCGTTCGGAGCGTGCGCCGCAGTCCGGTCCACCCGCGCCCACGAACCCTTAAAGGCGCTCTCAGGTGCTCAGCGGAGGATGATCACCAGCCCCTGCGGCGGCGGGTCGTAGACCGGCGTGTAGGTGCCGACTGAACCTGCGGCCGAGACACCCCATCCACCCGGGACTCCGCCTGCGACCGTATGGCCGCCTGCGTAGAGGATCTCACGGGCGTACCAGACGGCGATGCGTCCGCCGCCGCCGCCGCCGCCAGAGCCTTCGCCGTTGCCGCCCGCGGCCTGGAGCCGGGTGCCCGCCGGACCCAGCAGCCGCCGACAGTTGATCCAGATCGCACCACCCGAGCCGCCGCCGGCGTGGGAGCCCTGATAGGACTGGCCGTTCGCCGTGATGGCGCCGTTGACCGCCACGATCTCGGCCGCCTCAATGCGTACGGAGCCGCCCCCATTGCCGCCGCCCTGAGGACCGTGGTCCTGGCCAAACGCGCCGCCGCTGCCGGGACCGATCGGCTCGGTCGCTGAGCCGTAGGCGCTTCCGCCGGCGTAGTTCTCGGCATTGCGCCCACCCGCGCCGCCATAGCCGCCGCCTGAACCACCGGCGGTGTTGCCTCCGCCACTCCAGACGCCGCGTCCAGGGCCCTGTCCGTTGATGCTCGGGCCGCCCGCGTCGGGATGCCGACCGCGGAAATAACCGCACGCATCGACGTTGATGGCGCCGTCGATCCAGACGTTCTGGGCCACGATATGGACGCGGTTGGACATGTCCTCAGGGTAGCGATAGCCCCCCGCGTGCGTCACGGTGGCGTTGGTGGCGATCGTCACATCCCCGGCCGTCGTCAGGCAGGTGTCCCAGTTGCTGAAACTCAAGACCGTGCCGCTGTTGGTCACGACCAGCGAGGCGACTGTGACCGGGTAGGGCAGCAGCGTTGTGCCGCCGGTCAGCTTGACGGCATCTCTCGGTCCCGGCACACCCGCGGGTGACCAGCCGGCCCAGTCAAACCAGCTGCCGCTGGTGCTGCGGGTGCGCGCGACGCCGGTGGCCGGATCAACGAAGTGGGCCACCAGTGTGCGGGGCCGGTCCATTGTCACCGTGAGCGGATTCTGCTCGCGGTCCGCGAACGGCACGTCGCCCGACCACTGCAGGAAGAGCTGCCCGGCACCGGGCGTGGCCTGTATGCCTGCTGTGGCGTTGCCGTGCGTGTAGTAGCCGTTGATGGCCGAATTCACCGAGCCGCCGGGTGCCGCGCTGACAGCCAGTTGGTACTGGTTGGTCCAGCGGAAGATCAGCACCGTGTCGGCCTGGATCTGCACGACGGCCTGCGTCGTGCTGCCCGAAGCGACCGTCACGCCGCTGGTCTCGGCCCGCCATCCGACGCAAGCCTGGCGCACGCCGGCCACCGGTGCGGTGGGGGTGACCGCACGGTCGGTGACCCACTCGCCGGGCGAGAACAGATGCACACCGTAGGGATAGGGCGACGCTGACCCCGCGCCATCCGGCTCGGCCTGCACGAGAAGGCTCGATCCGGTCAGTTGCACCTCCTCCACGTAGGAGCCGACGCTGCCGCGCGAGGCGCTCGTCGGGTGGGTGCCGGCCGCCACGGAGTAAGTTCCGGCATAGGTCGAGGCGGCGTAGTAGAGCGCGATGCGCCCGCCGCCGCCGCTGCCGCCGTTCGAGTCGGAGTTGTTGCCGCCTTCGGCGCTGAGGCGCACGCCGCTCGGACCGGCAAACCGACCGCAGTTGATCCAGATGGCGCCTCCCGAACCGGCGCCGCCCCACTGATTGACGAGATCGGTCCCGTTGGCCGAGATCGTGCCGTTGAGCGTCAGTTGCCCCGTGATGTCGATGCGAACCGCGCCGCCGCCATTTCCACCGCCTTCGACCTGGTGCCAGGCGCCATAGCCGCCGCCGCTGCCGGGACCGACCGGCGTCTCGGCCTGACCATAGGTGTAGGCCCAGTGGGTGGCGGCAATGCCCTTGCCGCCGCGACCGCCGTAGCCGCCGCCGTTGCCGCCGCCGCCGCCGCTGCTGCCGTAACCCCGGCCGGGCCCCTGCCCGGGGGCGCTGTAGGGGGCCAGGTCCGGCTGGCGACCGCGGTAGAAGCCGAGTGTGTCGGTGTTGATCGTGCCGTTGACCAGCAGGTCGTGCGCCACGATGTGCACGCGGTTCGACATGTCCTCGGGGTAGCGGTAGCAGCCCGCATGGGTGACGTTGGCACCGGTCGCAATCGCGACGGTCGCCGCGGCCGTCAGGCGCGTGTTCCAGTTCGTGAAGGTCAGGGTGGTGCCCGTGTTGGTAACCATCAGCGAAGCAACCGTAGCGGGATAGGGCAGGAGCGTGTTGCCGCCCGTCAGGCGGACCGTGTCCAGGGGACCGGGCACGCCTTGGGGCGACCAGCTCGCGGCGTCGAACCAGTTGCCGCCGCTGGCACGGGTGCGCGTGACGCCGGTGGTCGGATTCACGAAATGGGCGACGATCGTACGCGGGCGGTCCATCGTGAGGGTTAGGGGATTCGACGCGCGGTCCTCAAAGGGGACGTCGCCGGCCCATTGCAGAAAGACGAAGCCCTCGGCCGGCGTGGCCGCGATCTGCGCGACCTGTGTTGCCCGCGTATACCAGCCGTTGACGGCCGTGGTCGCCGTTCCGTTGGGCGCGGCGCTGACGGCCAGTTGGTATTCATTGGTCCAGAGGAAAGTCAGGGTCGTGTCGGCCACCACCTGGGCGACGGCCTGGGTGGTGCTGCCCGAGGCGACCACCACAGCGCCCGTCCTGGCCTGCCAGCCGGCGCAGGCCCAGCGGCGGCCGGCGCTGGGCGCGGTCGGCGATGCCACGCGGTTGGTGATCCACTGGCCGGGCGTGCAGGCATGGACGCCGTAGACATAGGGCGTGGGCGCTCCCTGTTGCGCAGGCGAGGCGGTCACGGTTAGGCTGCTGCCGGTCAGGTTCACCGTCTCGACGTAGGTTCCCGGCTGGCCGCGGCCTACAGAATAGGTGTGGGCGCCGCCGCTGACGTTGTAGGTCCCCTGATAGGTGCGGGTCGTGTAGCGCAGGGCGATGCGCCCGCCGCCGCCGGTCGCGCCGCTCTGCCAGTCGTTGGCGCCGGCCTTGGCGCTGAGGTAGGTGGCCGCCGGACCTGCCAGATGGTAGCAGTCGATCCAGATGGCGCCGCCCGAACCACTGCCACCCCAGTTGTTGCCGGCGTCCGGCGAGTTGGCGCTGATCGCGCCATTCAGGGTCAACGTGCCGGTCAGTTCGATGCGCACGGCGCCGCCACCGTTGCTACCGCCCTCTTTCTGGTGTGTAGCGCCGTAACCGCCGCCGCTGCCAGGGCCGATCGGAGCGGCAGCACTGCCGTAGGTGTAACCCCAGTGAGTGCCCGGGTTGCCCTTGGCGCCGCGGCCGCCGTAGCCACCGCCGTTGCCGCCGCTGGTGCTGCCGAATCCGCGGCCAGGTCCCTGACCGTTAATGCTCGGACCGCCGATACTCAATTCGCGCCCACGGAGGTAGCCGCGGCCGTCGGTGTTGATCGTGCCGTTGACCAGCAGGTCGTGCGCCACGATGTGCACCCGGTTGGACATGTCTTCGGGATAGCGGTAGCAGCCCGCATGCGTGACGTTGGCGCCGGTGGCGATCGCGACGCTGGTTTCGGCGGTCAGGCGCGTGTTCCAGTTGGTGAAGGTCAGGGTGGTGGCGCTATTGGTCACCATCAGCGAGCCGACTGTGGCGGGGTAGGGCAGCAGCGTGTTGCCGCCGGTCAGGCGGGCTGCATCCTTGGGTCCCGGCACGCCTTGCGGCGACCAAGTCGCCCAGTCGAACCAGTTGCCGCCGACGCTGCGGGTGCGGGTGACGCCAGTGGTCGGGTTTACGAAGTGGGCTACGATCGTGCGCGGCCGGTCCATGGTCACGCTGAGCGGATTGGCCAGCCGACTCTCGAAGGGCACGTCGCCTGACCATTGGAGGAAATCGCAGCCGGCTCCCGGTGTGGCCGCGATGCCGCTGACCACGGTGCCGGTGTCGTACGGACCGCTGACCGCCGAGACCGTGCCGCTGGGCGCGGCCGTGACGGTCAGTTGATACTGCACCGGGTCCGCCAGGACCGTGCCGGCCGCGAACAGTGCAAAGGCAGACAGCAGACGCTGCATGTTGGACATGATGGCTACGCCCCCAGTTGCTCCGGCACGGCACCCCTGCTGTGCCCAGCAATTAAATTAAATAGGGATATGCACTTCACTCATGGTGCTACCACCGGTTGTGGATTCGTGAGCG
>CAZZCT010000233.1:0-8066 GCA_964652365.1 uncultured Lentisphaerales bacterium | reverse complement strand
TCAAGAGCACGAAACTGCGGCAGGCTTCGCGGCAACTCTCGCAGAACAGGGGCCGTCCACACGGCTTGCTGAATAGGCATGTCTATTCTATAATGGGACCAATGAAGCAAGCTGTCGTCAACAGCGCGATGATGCGCCGAGTTCTTGATTCTGCCGCCGAGTTCCGGCAACTTGTCCCGGAGGCCGTGCTGGTGGGTGGTAGCGCAGTCTCCGCGCATATCGGCCACCGGCAGTCGTTCGATCACGACCACGTCCTGACGGATCTGGCCGAACGGTTTGCGTCCATCTTCGACTTCCTCACCGAGCAGGACCGATGGAGAACCGCCCACGTCCGGCAGGGTAAAGTCATTCTTGGCTCGTTTGATGGTGTGGAGACGGGGTTGCGGCAGTTGCGGCGAAGCCGTCCGCTTGAGACGGAGCAGCTTTCCCTTGCGGACGGCAAGGTGCTGGTCGTGCCGACACGCGACGAAATTCTGCGAGTGAAGGCGTACCTCATCACCAACCGCAATCAGACGCGCGACTATCTGGATGTCGCGGCGTTGGCGGACTGTTTCGGGATGACGTGGGGCGCCGCGGTCTTGCGGGGAATCGACGACTACTACGAAAAGGCGCTGTCGTCGTCAGGAAGCGTGGCTGGGGAGCTTGTGCGGTCGCTGGGGGCTCCTGCGCCGAAAGACGTTTCCACGACACGTGCGCTTGGCACCTACAAGGGGCTTGACGCCCGGTACCACGACTGGGCCATGGTAGCGGGCCTCTGTCGACAGTTGGCCGCCGCGATGATCGCGCAAGGGAGCACGCCATGACGTTCCGGAACATCGCCGTCACGCCGGCAGACCCCGTTTCCCGCTGGGGGTTCGAGGGCGTATTGACCGCCTTCGAGCGCGGCGACCTTCCCGACTGGCATCGTGTGTTCCTGGCCTATCGGGACGACGCGACGGGGGATGTCCGGGCCTTCGTGCGCGAAGCCCTCGACGCGCTGGAACAGGGCGACCTGCGCCCCGAACTCGCCGCCGTGTTCCGTTTGTCCATCGCCCCGTGCGATGCTGGCCCTGGCCACTGAGCGGGAACGGACCTCTGGTCCGTTCCGGCACGGCGCAGGCGCACCGTGCTACAGGCAGGGGATCGGCGGCCGGAGGGCGAGTCTGCGCCGTGGCGTGCGCGGTTCGTCAGCGGTCGTCGCGCTCGCAAAGCCTGAGCTAGTCCCCGATAGCTGGACAACCCCACTGTTTCACTGTCCCCAGTTACCGACCCTGTCCCCAGTTACCGGTCCCCAGTTACCGTCCAGTTACCGACCGATGCTGACGACGACGAGTCGCGACGCGCTGCCAGGCAGTTGGCGTTACGACGGGAGGTCGGCAATCGGTATCCCGAAATGCCGGGCAGCCCGCCGCATGACGCCGTCGTTGGTGACCAGCGGTAGCGCCCCTTGCAGACGGCAGGTTGCCAGGTGGATGGCATCCAGGGTCCGCAAGGGAGCGACCCCGATGCAGTTGGCAATCATCTCCCCCCCCTCGTCCAGCACCAGTCGGGTCACGGGCTGAAGGGTCAGGCCCCCGCCGCGCTGCCAGAACGAAACGAGACGCTGCCAGGCGCCATCGCAGGTTGGTGCGTCCAGCTCCCCCTGTTGACGCTTGCGCTCAAGAACCGAGCGGCACTCCGTCACGGCCAGTTCAGAGGTCCGCAGACCGCGAACTCCGTCCAGCAACTGAACGTAGAAAAGGCTGTCGGGTTCACGCACGACCAGCTTGATCAGGATGGCGCTGTCCACATACATCGGCTATCCCCGGTTGTCCCGATCACCCCGTACCAGAGTCTCGGCGGGTGTCCTCGGATTGTCCACCCGCATGGCTCCGAGCCACTCCCGATCCACCCGGAGGATGTTTCGCTCCTCTGCCAGCGGGAGCAGACGTGCGCGGGGTCGCCCGTGCCACGTGATCACGATCTCCTCGCCGGCCGCAGCCCGCTCCACCAAAGCCGAGAAATGAGCCTTCGCCTCGCGCACGGCGATCGTCACGCCATGGTTAACCAGAGGGCACTCAGCCTTTGCTTTCGTCTTCATGAATCGAATGTAACCACATGTGTCCACATTTGGCAAGACTGAAGCGACCCACCCGGCGGCGGCGTTCCAGTGGCGCACGTCGGCCCGACGTGCGTCCCCCCGGCGACCGGCGTGTACCTTCGGACGGACCTCGTTAACGAGCGACGTGCGGGGGTCGAGGGCCTGACCCCCGCCTACCGAGGCCTGCTGCCGGGACCGCCACCGGACGGATGGTCTGGCGAACGGATCGGCGGCGGTCACATCGAGCGCGAATACGCCCTCGTCAGGGCCGCACGGCTTGCGGAACCAGGAGCGGACTTATACAATCACGCGCAATGACATCAAAGATGTACTCCGATTGGTCGTGGCCCCGTTCGACGCGGTCGCCTGACGTCGGAGCCGCTTAAGGAACCCATGAACACCAACGACCGTCTCATTTTGCGCCGCCTGGCCGGCGAGTACTTCAACCTCTCCCAGCAGGAGCGGTTCATCGAGAACCGGAAACTGCACCGCGCGGTGAACGATCTGAAGCCCATGCGCCCGGTCGTGCTGATCGACGAACTGCCTTGGGCTGAGATGAACATCAACGACGAGATGACGTTGCGCTGCGAGGATCAGATTCTGCGCGGCGTCGAATGGCACTTGCGCGCGACGCTCTTCAAGGCGAGACACTTGCCGGCCGACATGCTCGTCGTCCCCTATGTGCCGGTTCACAAGGTGGTCCATTTCCAGGGGATCGGCGTCGCCGTGGAGGAGCGCACACTCGCCATTGCCGGCCGCGACACGATCCGCGCCCATGAGTATCACGACCAGTTGGCAACCGAGGCCGATCTCGACAAGATCCACAACGATGTCGTCACCTATGACCAGGAGGAGACGATGCGCCGGTTCGAACGCGTGGCCGACGCCATTGGCGACATCCTGCCCGTGCGCCTGAAAGGCTGGGAATACGCCTCGACAGGGACGTGGGACCAGATCGCCATGTTCCGCGGTGTCGACAACCTGCTGATCGATCTGGCGGACCGCCCTGAGTTCATGCACCGCATGGTGCGGCGGTTGCACGACGTCAAGTGGGACACGGTCCGGCAGATCGAGGCGCTGGGACTGTTCGACAACGATCCCTGCTCGCTGCACTGCACGCCGATCCTGTCCAGCGCCCTGCCGGGCCCCGATTGCGATGGCGAGCATCTGAAGCTGAAGCATGTCTGGGGTCGCGCCGTGGCCCAGATCTTCGCCTCTGTGTCCGGCTCCATGCACGAGGAGTTCGACATCGACTACATCAAGGAGCCGATGTCCCAGTGCGGGCTGGTGTATTACGGTTGTTGCGAACCGCTCGACAGGAAGATAGACATCGTCAAGAAGATCCCCAACCTGCGCAAGATCTCGATCACCCCGTGGGCGGATGTGAATGTGGCGGCCGAAGCGATCGGGCGGGACTATGTGCTCTCCGCCAAACCCAATCCGGCCGCGGTCGCCGTGGATCGCCTGGATCCGGCGGGGGTGCGCCGGGAGATCGGGACGATCCTCGATGCCTGCCGGCGGAACGGCTGCCCGTGTGACATCGTCCTGAAGGACATCAGCACCTGCAACGGCCGACCCGAGAACATTTTCGAGTGGGAACGGGTTGTCATGGAGATGGTGCGGAATGCCTGAGGTTGGACAGGAGCACAGGGGGCGCGAGCCGTACTCAACGGTCGCGCCAGAGGGTTCAGATCGTCGCCACAGTCGGCCATGCGCCGCGGATGCTGCCCCGGTGTCGGACCAACAGGGCGAATGTCAAAGACTCCGGGTGCGGCGTGACGGGGTTGCTTCCGGAATCCAGATAGAGGCAGCCGATCTCGTCCGGGGGAAGTGCTCCTGTCAGTGCGCGAGCATCGTCCACGGCATCCAGCCATCGCCGTTTCATTGATCCGATGTCGAGTGGCGAACGCAGGCGCAGCCGGTCGAGGTCCCCTTGGGCGTACGCCGTGTGGCGATTCGCCTGATCCAACAGGAAATCGGGGGTGAAGCCGGGGTCCTTCCCGCAGGCGGCCCATACCAGCGCTCCCAGCGAAAGATACGTGGAATGCAGGTGCAAGGCGTCGACGAAAACACGGACCTCGCTGCGCCCCGCCAATGCGAGAATCTTGTTGGTGGCTGCGTCGGCGTCATGGAGCCGGTAGCCGCACTGCGAGTCAGGTTGGACCGGAAAGAACCGGAATGCGCTGTCTTGCGCCCACTCGACCTTCAGTGGTTCGTTGCGGACGAGGAGCGCGGCGCGATGGAAGGTCGGCGTTCGGAGCAGCCATTCGAGGGCATACCCGGCTTGGCGGAGCGTGGCTGCATCTCGTTCGGCGCTCTGGGCCACGCTGTCCTCGACGTCGTGGAAGAAATCGAGGTCTTGGGAAAAACGCGGCGAATCGCCCCGGCGATGGATCACGGTCGCGCCCGCGAGATAGCTCTCGGGACTGCGGTTGGCGGCGATCCGCTTGAGCACCTCCGCTTGGACATCGCTTATCGGCATAGCCTTGCTGCGAGGAGGAACCCTCGCCGCCCTCCGTTCTGGCGCAACCCGCGCACGATTTCCGGGATGTCGTCCGTCGTGATTGGCAAGTCGTCCCGAAGGAACCAGAAGCATTGGGTGTGAAACTCCCGGAACGCCCGCCGCGCCTCGCGCACACGCACCATGGCGCGCGCATCCTCCGAGGAGAGGTAACGCCTGCTCCTGGCTCCGCCCTTCCGCCCGATTTCAGCGAGGTAACTCCGTACGCTTTCTGGTGTTTCTTCCATACATCCGTCATCATAACCCGCTTACGATCGCGCCGCAAGGAAGTTCATGGAACGTAACGGCCCCCATAGCCGGGCTTGTAGAGCTGTAGCCCCAACACAGGCGCCATGGCGTCGAAATGTCGGTCGTGTGCGTAAACACGAACGCCATGCAGCATCTCTTCGTTCGTTGACGGATAGTCGAACGCGCCCTCGCGCAGCAGGCGACCGAACTCTTCCGCCTTGCGGCGGGCCACATATTCGACCGCCGCCTTGGCCAGCGCCGGGCTCTTCTTCCGCTCGCCGGTCAGGCGCAGGACGTCCGTCACGGTCTCTGGAGCCACATCAATGGTGATTCTCATGCGGAAAGAATACAGCAGGTTGCATCAAAATACCAACGAGATTGCACCAACTCCAGTTGGCAACTCACAGCAATCCCCCTGGATTGCGGAAGATGGATGGTTGGTATGCTGGAGGGTTGGAAGACGGCCCATCAGACAACCCTTCTGCGCAATGATCGTAGTTTACGGAATCCTTCCTGATCTTGACACAGGGCCGAGGGTGCCGCAATCTTCAGCCCGGCGAGCCCTGAACCATGGTGACTCGGCCCTGAAGGAAAACAACGATGCCCTCGATCTCCCCACGAAGCCCCGCATCCTCAAGGCTTGTCGCTGCGGCATGGGCCATCCTGGCCATGGGCGGAGGCGCGGCGTCCGCCGCCGACGCGCTCACGGGCTGGTGGCCGCCGTTCGTTCCCGACGTGCCGCCGCCTGCGGCCGCTGTCGCCACGCCGGTCGCGGGCGCAACGGAGACGTTGGTGCTGGACGCCTACGAGGCGGCGGGCCTCAGCGGCTTGCGCGCCGACTGGGACCGGGCGATCCCGCTGCGTCATGACGGCGCCACGCGCGTCAACGACCGGGGGCAGTTCGGCAAGGGCGAGGTCGCGGTCTGGAATGACCCTGAGAAACCCGGCGCGCTCGCCTGCGATGCCGTACACCGCTCGCTGCTGTTGCGCTTCCCGGACGCCGCCGAGCGCATCGCGGCCGTCCTGGCCGGCGGCAAGACGATCCTGCGCGTCGAACTGGCGCTGCCTTTCGGCGGCACAGAGATCTTCTCGCCGTGCTATGCCGATCCGGCGGGCATGAGCTTCCTGGGCAACCAGTGGGCGACCCAGACGCCCCGCTGGCACGCCGTGGCCTGGGGGCTGCTGCAGCCCTGGACCGCCGACCGCGAGCTCGGCCCCACCTACAACGCCTCGATCCGCGGTGCGGCCTACTGGGCCGGGTTCGGAGCGCGCGAAGCCGGCAAGGATCGGGTCGGCGCCGCCTTCGGTCCGAGCGCGCTGAACGCGGACCTGCCGGAAGGACGGATGGACATCACCGCCGCGCTGACGAACGAAGCGTTCGGCAAGGATCTGGGCGCGCGGCTGCGTCGCCTGTCCGATTGCGGATTCCTTGTACGCAAGTGGGAGGTCTACGACGCCTCCTACTGGAAGGGCGGTTACGAATGGGGTACCGGCACGGGCGGACGCGCCTTGCTCCTCGGCGCGCCACGGCTCATCGTGCAGCTCGGTCCGGGCAAATCCGGGCGTGTCCGCCTGCCGCCCGCGGTTGACGTGCGCGCGCTGGCCGGCAAGCTCGCGGGCGGCAAGGGCGGAGAGCCCACGGCCGTCTTCCCTGATGCGGCGCAATTCGCCGCCTGGGCGGCGAGGCTCGGCCGCGTTCGGCCGGCGGGCATGGACGAGTCGGCGTGGGGACGCCTGCAGGAGCTGTGGTCGCAAGATCCGAAGCCGCACGGCTTCCCGCAGACCTACGATGCCTATGTGAAGTGGCTCGACGATCTGCTCGCCCTTGCGCCGCGCCGCTGGTCAGGCTTCGATGCCGCCGAACTGGGCGCCGCCGGACTCCGCTGCCGCGAGGCGCTGCCCGCACCGGTGGTCGAGCACCTGCGTCTCTACTGGTGGTCGTGGCTGATCCCGGACCGCGAAACCGACACGCTCGTGCAGGGCTACATCGGCGGCAAGGAAGCGGCCGAGTACTACGCGAGAACGCGCGACTGGCGCGGCAATTTCTCGGTCTACCGCACCTACTGCCGCGCCATGGGCACGATGAACTTCAACCACTGGGCCAGCGCCGGCACCCTCTTTGGCGGCGCCCTGCTGGAGAGCCCGCGCCTGCTCGCCGAGGGTGAGGCCGGCTTGCGCGACTGGCCGCTGAAGATGTGGACCTGGTTCGACGGCTCGACCCAGGAGTCGGTCGACCACTACTACCTCTCGCACTCGCTGGCCACGCAGTTGCCATTCGCCAGCTACTCGCCCACTGTCGAGCAGCGCCTGATGGGACAGGCGATCCTCGCCAAGACCGTCGGCGAGCTGTGCTCGACCTACCACCCCCGCCTCAAGCGCTTCACGAGCTCCTCCGGCCGCACCGGCTTGGCCTATCCGCTTTACATACAGGATGGGGTCAGCTCGATCCTGCACACCGTGCTGCCCGGCGGCGCCCTGACCGACCTCGGCCGCAAGACCGTCGGCGACGGCATGCCCGTCATCGGCCACGACTTCGCTCCCTCGCTGGCCGCCTCCTTGGCGCTCGACGCGCCCTGGGCGCCCGCGTGGTACGGGCCGATGGTCGAGGCCAAGCCGATCCCCTACCAGATGACCGCGACCTACAAAATGTGGGGCGGCTACGCCCAGACGCCCTTGTGGAAGCGCAGTTTCCAGGCGCGCCACTATGGCGTCGCCAGCATCGACCTCTCATCAAACGAGTCGATCCCGTTCCTGGTCCACTGGCGCAGTCGCGATGCGAAGGTCGAGTCCTCCGAGGCGCTGGGCATGCTCATCGGCCGCTTCGGGGTCAACCGCACCGAGCTACTCGATTCGATCTGGCACAACTCTCAGCAGCGCAACCCCAACGGCTCGGTCGGCAACCAGGGCGGCCCGCTCGTCAGCATCCAGCACCGCAACCGCCTCTTCGTGCTCAGTTCGCCGTACAAGGGCCTGCTGCATGCGGACAAGTCGCGCGGCGTGCCCGAGGAGATCACCAGCATCCAGACGACCCTTGGTCTGATCACACTGCACGCGGGCTGGCGCCTGCTGCTCGACGGCCAGCCCGTAACCCCGCCAGTGCGGGCGAAAGCCGGTCAGCGGCTGGTCATTGAGGACGGCGTGGCCTTCGTTGGCATCGTTCCGCTGGCTGGCACCGATCTGGGCCGCGACGTTGAAGTCGAGGTGCTGGCCGACGGCGTGCCGACCGAGATGCAGGGCGGCGGCAAGCTCGCCGAGGCG
>CAZZCT010000232.1:0-8097 GCA_964652365.1 uncultured Lentisphaerales bacterium | reverse complement strand
GAGGCGTGGAGACGGCGGTCCCCGCCGTTATCGCCCTCCCCCCTGCGTCACTGAGGCGTTACGGTTTGATGTCTTTAGTAGTGGACATGGGCAGGGTTGTGGGATAGATGATGCAAAAAGGAAAGGGTACGCATATGCAAGAGCGAAATGCCGAAAGAAAACCCACGTACGAATCGCCGATCCTGGTGCCCTTGGGGGCGCTGGCCAAGGGCCTGGGCTATTGCGCAGCCGGGTCAGGTGCTGTTGACGGTTATTGCGAGGATGGCGCATCCGCCGCCGCGTATTGCACGGCCGGCATTTCCGCAGGCACTGCCTGCACGGCAGGAGGCGTTGCATCAACGGCCGCCTGCACCGACGGTGGCGCAGCGCCAGCCGATTGCACGGCGGGGAGCCACTTCCAACAGCCAGTGTGAGGTTGCTTTGCGTGAGGGCAGGCAGCGTTGACGTCGCGCGTGCATGGCGAGAAGGATCGGATCGATGAATGGCGCCGATAGGCCGATCGCCAATCCCGCGGTGGTGCTCCGTGAGGAGTTCGACGACTGGGCCGTGCTCTTCAACCCCGATACCGCCGACGCCGTGGGAACCAATCCCGTCGGTGTAGCGGTGTGGAATCGCTTGGACGGCAGGCGCAGCCTCGACGATATTGTCTCGGAGATCGGGAGTGGGTTTGAGGGGACTCCGGACACCGCCGTCGCGGAGATTCTCGCCTTCGTCGAAAAGCTGTCCGACAAGGGCTTTGTGGGGCTGGAATGCACGCCATTAACACGTTGTACTTCTACCTGACTGAAGGGTGCAATCTTGCCTGCCGCCATTGTTGGATGGGGCCCCGGTTCGAAGCCACGGGCACGCGCTACCCCAGCCTGCCGGTTGAGTTGTTCGAGACGGCCATCCGCGAGGCCAGGCCGCTGGGCCTGAGCGGTGTCAAGCTGACCGGCGGCGAGCCGCTGTTGCATCCCCATTTCACCCGCCTGCTTGAGATCGTGCGCCGGGAGGCGTTGAAGCTGACGATCGAGACCAACGGCCTGCTGTGTACGCCGGAGGTCGCAAGCGAGATCGCCAAATCGCCCAACCGCTTTGTTTCCGTGAGCATCGACGGAACGGATGCGGCGACCCACGAATGGGTGCGTGGCGTGCCCGGGGCCTTCGAGGCGGCCTGCCAGGCGGTGCGCAACCTCGTGGCAACCGGAACCAGGCCGCAGGTCATCTTCACGGTGATGCGCAGGAATGCCGGCCAGGTGGCTGCCGCCGTGAAAATGGCTGAACAACTGGGTGCGACCTCGCTCAAGTTCAACGTCGTACAGCCCACCGCGCGGGGCGAGACGCTGCACGAGACCCGCGAGACCCTGGCCATCGCCGAGCTCATCGCTTTGGGGCGGCACGTGGAACAGGACCTGGCGCCCCGGACCCCGGTGAAGCTGTTCTTCCACTACCCGCATGCGTTCAGAGCCCTGAAGCGCATCGCCAGCGGGGACGGGTGCGGCTCCTGCGGTCTGATGGGGATTCTTGGCGTCATCGCGAGCGGACACTACGCCCTGTGCGGCATCGGCGAGCAGGTTCCCGAGTTCGTCTTTGGAGCGGTGGGAAAGACCAGCTTGGAAGAGGTGTGGCGGGACAACGCCATGCTGAAGGCTCTGCGGGATGGATTGCCCGACCGGCTGGAGGGGGTCTGCGGCCGCTGCCTCATGAAGTGGCGCTGCCTGGGTTCGTGCGTGGCCCAAAACTATTACAGCAGCGGCAGGCTTTGGGCGCCCTACTGGTTCTGTGAACAGGCCGAGGAGGCGGGGCTCTTTCCCCCGTCACGCCTGGGAGCAGCGGCCAAACGGTTGTCTGCCGGGAGCATCAGCCATGCAGCTACCGCCTAGCCGCGCGGATGGCGCCGCAGTCACATGCTTCGCGGCCTATGCCGGCCCCAGCATGAACCCGACGCTGCGGGAGCCGGAGATCCTGGAAATCAGGCCTTACGGCAGCAGGCGCCCGCGCGTTGGCGATGTAGCGCTGTTTGCGTCGCCGGAGACGGGGCAGCGCGTCGTGCACCGCGTCGTGCGCCTAACCTCCGCGGGCATCGCGACGCGCGGCGACAACAACACCCAGGTGGACCGTTGCCTCCTGCCGCCCCACTGCATCGAGGGGCAGGTGGTGGCGGCCTGGCGCGGTCAGAGGCGGCGGCGGATCGCCGGCGGGATGCTGGGCCGCTTGGCAGGCCGCTGGCTGCGTTGGCGGCGCGTCCTTGACCGCGGCGTCGCCCCTTTGCTGCGCCCCCTTTACCGGGGCCTCGCGCGAGGTCGGGTCTGCGCCCGGGTGCTGCCGGCTGCGTTCCGTCCGCGAGTTGTCGTCTTCCAGGCCGGCGGTTGCCGTCAGATCCGCCTGCTCCTCGGGCGTCGCATCATCGGGCGCTACGATGAACAGCGGCAGCGGTGGCAGATCCAACGGCCCTTCCAGTTGCTGGTGGATGGAGAGACGCTGTCGCGGCGGCAGCAGGAACCGACCGGAACGGCTTGCGCTGACTGAACGGCAACAACGCATGAACCAGCCGCAGACACCTGAAGTCCTGCATCGCCTCGTCCTGGCCGACGGGAGTCAGTGGAGCATCTCCGCCGCGGACGCTGAAGCCGCGTCCATTGTTGCGCAACTCGGGTGCGCGATGCGGTTGCCCGCGACGCCGGGCGCAAGGGCGGCAGTTCCGCACGGCAAGTGTTGTCGCCTGACCGTTCGGGTTGAAGCGCGCGCCGCCAGGGCCGCGTGCGCCGTTCCGCCGGTAACGGCGCAGGGCGACGTGGTCTGCGTGCTGAATGCGGGCAAGCTTGGGGGCGGCGCGTACCCCGGTCTTGTGAGAGTGGCGCTTGTCTTTGCCCGCGAGGCCCAGGCCCGTGGCGGCGTGCTCATGCACGGTGCGCTCGCTGAACGGGATGGCGTGGGCGTGGTCCTGGCTGCCCCGGGCGGAACGGGGAAGACCACGGCCAGCAATCGGCTGCCGCCCCCCTGGCGCTCGCTCTGCGACGATACCGTGCTGCTGGTGCGGGACCCGCAGGGCTGCTACTGGGCGCACCCCTGGCCAACCTGGAGCCGTTTTGTGGACGGGGGACCGGGCGGTTCGTGGGACGTGCGGCGCGCCGTGCCCGTCAAGGCCATCTTCCTGCTGACCCGGGCGCCCGCGGACCGCGTGCAGCGGGTCGGTCGCGGGCAGGCGGTCAGCTTGCTCGTGGAGTGCGTGAAACAGGTGTCCACGTTCATGCCCCTGGGAGCGCAGAGCGCGGAAGTCCGCGGTTTGCACCTGGAGCAGTTCAACAACCTTTGCGCGCTGACCCTGGCCGTCCCCTCGCACCTCCTGCACATCAGCCTGACCGGCTCCTTCTGGCAGGAACTCGAACAGGCTCTGTGACGCTCATTCCCCCGCAGTAGGGTTACACCCCATGGCACGGCTGTGCCCCGTTGCGTACCTTGCCTCCAGTAGAAGCAGAACGGAGGCGCCGCAGCGTATTTGGCCCGAGTCCGAACGTGACCACCGAAGGGGGGGATCCCCCCGCAAAAACAAGAGCAGCGAGGAAACAGAATGAAACAAGAAGCCATGTATCTCACAGTCATAGCCACAACCGCGGTCGCCATGTTCGTTTCCGGAACGCCCCTGCGCGCGTCGGAGACGGATGACAAGATCGAGACAGCGTTCAAGAACACGTACGTCTATCAGACGTTTCTCAAGGACGATGCGGTCAAGGTCGATGTCGAAGAGGGTGTCGCCACGCTGACGGGGACCGTGGGCGAGGAGTCGCACAAGGCGTTGGCGCAGGAGACCGTGTCCAGCCTGCCAGGCGTCGTTCGGGTGAATAACACGCTGGCGACCAGGGCCGAAGTGGCCGCCGAGAACGCGGACACGTGGATGAACAGGAAGGTGAAGCTGGCACTGCTGTTCCACCGCAACGTGAACGCCGGCAAGACCACGGTCGAAGTGAAGGATGGACTCGTGACGCTGACAGGCGAAGCCTCGAGCACGGCGCAGAAGGAACTGACCACCGAATACGCCAAGGACATCGAAGGCGTGAAAGAGGTCAAGAACGAGATGACGGTGGCTGCGGCGCCCGAGAAGACAGAGCGGACCGCCGGCGAGAAGATGGATGACGCGTCCGTCACGGCCCAGGTCAAGACGGCGCTGCTGACCCACCGTTCGACCAGTTCCGTCACCACGAAGGTCCAAACGCGCGACGGCGAGGTTACGCTGACCGGCATTGCCCGGAACGCGGCCGAGAAGTCCCTGGTCACCAAGTTGGTCAGCGACATCCAGGGCGTGACCAATGTGAAGAACGAGATGACGGTTGCCGTCGTCATGACCAGGTAGAGCGGAGGGGCGTTGTCGGGCGGGGGAAGCCCCGGCCCGACGACGCGACCGGGCGGAATGAAGGGGGTTGGGATATGACTATTGGGACGGTGTTGTTGATTAAGAGTAGCACGATAGCAGGGAGCGCTGGGCGGGCGAACTGGCGCACGGCCGGTCTCCGCGGTCCTGTGGAAAAGGTAGGGTTATACCCCATGGTGAAGCGGGAGCCTGTCGCTTACGGTAACCCCATGAAACACATAAACACAACGACACTCTTGGGCCTTGTCCTTGCGGCGGCTGTGCTGGCGCCGCACGGGGCGTCGGCCGCGGTGCCCGCGGTGGATAATGCCGCCGGGGCGTCGAACGTGCTGTCGATCAGCGCGGAACTGAACGGAACGCTCACCTCGACGGGCGGGGTGCCGACGGTGGCGCACGTGTACTGGGGCGAGACTGACGGGGGGACGGCGTTCGCGAATTGGGGCCACACGAACGACCTGGGCACGAACGCGGTGGGACCGTTGAGCGTGGCCGTGACCGGCCTGACGCCGAACAGCACGTACTACTACCGCTTCTACGCGACGAACGTGGACGGGGATGTGTGGGCCAGTGCGACGACGAATTTCCAGACCTTGGCGTCGGCAGGCCTGGCGCCGGTCATCCTGGGTGAGAACGACCATTTTACGCTGCTGGCCGCGTCGGCGATTACCACAACCGGCGGCGGCAGCGTTATTGGAGATGCCGGGGTAAGCCCGTCGGCCGGATCTACCATAGGCTTGAACGCGGCTCAAGTGAGCGGGACGATCTATGCGGTCGATGTCAGTGGGCCGGCAGGTTCCGTGATGAACAAGGTCATGGTAGACAAGGCGCAGATTGACTTGACCACGGCGTACAATGACGCCGCCGGAAGAACGCCGATACCGACAGGGACATTCCTTAACCCCGGTGCAACAGACGGGGGCGGGTATGATATCGGAGGGCTGAGCCTCGTCCCGGGGCTCTACAAATTCGACACCGAAGCTCACATCAATACGGATGTCACACTCGCAGGCGGTCCGGATGATGTCTGGATCTTCCAGATCGGAACCGCGCTGAAAGTGGCGTCAGGTGGCGTCGGCGCCGGCGTGAAAGTCATCCTGGGCGGAGGCGCGCAGGCCAGGAACGTATTCTGGCAGGTGGGCTCTTCAGCGACGCTCGGAACGTACTGCGACTTCAAGGGCACGATCATGGCTGACCAAGCCATTGTGCTGCAGACCGGCTCGGTGCTGGAAGGCAGGGCCTTGGCGCGAATTGCCCACATCGTGTTCGACGGCACGATGGCCAGGCTGCCCGCGGCGGCGCCGGTCGTGACCAACGTGGTGCTGACCATCGTCTCCGAGCACGGCGTGGGCCTGCCGCCGGTGGGGGTCTACACCAACGTTCTCGGCGCCACGCTCACCAACCGCGTCTCGGGGGTGGAGTTGAATGGCGGCACCCAGTACGTGGGCGTCGGCTGGAGCATGGTCGGCAATGACCCGGTTCTCGGCAGCACAACCAACATGGTGATGGTCCATACCAATGACGCTGTGTTGACCTGGCTGTGGAAGACGAACTACTACCTGAACGCATCGGCCGATTCGAACGGTTATATCGTCGGCAGTACCAACGGCTTCTATGCCGCCGGCGTAAGCGTGACCAACACGGCGACGCCGAATCTCGGCTGCCATTTCGTGGGCTGGACGGGCAATGTGACCGGGCCGACCAATGCCCAACTGCAGATTATGACCATGGACCAGGCCCGCACCGTGGTCGCGCACTTCGCCGTTGACCAGGTGACCCTGGCGATCGTCTCCGAGCACGGCGTGGGCCTGCCGCCGGTGGGGGTCTATACCAACGACTACGGGACCACGCTCACCAATCGCATCTCGGGGGTGGAGCTGAATGGCGGCACCCAGTACGTGGGCGTCGGCTGGAGCATGGTCGGGAATGACCCGGCTCTCGGCAGCACAACCAACATGGTGATGGTCCACACCAATAACGCCGTGCTGACGTGGCTGTGGAGCACGAACTACTACCTGAACGCTTCAGCCGATTCGAACGGCTATATCGTCGGCAGCACTAACGGATTCTATGCCGCCGGCGTGAGCGTGACCAACACGGCGACGCCCAACCTCGGCTGCCATTTCGTGGGCTGGACGGGCAATGTGACCGGGCCGACCAACGCCGCGGTGCAGATCATGACCATGGACCAGGCTCGCACCGTGGTCGCGCACTTCGCCGTTGATGACGAGGCCTTGACCCTGACCATCGTTTCCGCGCACGGCACCGGCCTGCCGCCGGTGGGGGTTTATGGCCATGACTACGGGGAAATGCTCACGAATAGCATCTCGGGGGTGGAGACAGTTGGCGGCACGCAGTATGTTCCCGCCGGTTGGAGCATGACAGGCAACGCTCCGGTCGCGGGCAGCGGAACCAGCATGGTCATGACGCAGACCAACAACGCCGTGCTGACGTGGCTGTGGGGCACGAACTACTACCTGAACGCATCCGCCGATTCGCACGGCAGCGTCACCGGTAATACGAACGGTTTCTATGCCTCCGGCTCGAGCGTGTCCGTCACGGCGGCGCCCGACCTCGGCTACCACTTCGCGGGGTGGACCGGCAATGTGAGCGGCTCTACGAACAGCGCGGCACAGACCCTGACCATGGACCAGACCCGCACCGTCGTGGCGCACTTCGCCAGTGACCGGCTGGCCCTGGAGATCGTTTCCGAGCATGGCGAGGGCCTGCCGCCGGTGGGTGTCTATACCAACGACTACGGGACCACGCTCACCAACCGCATCACGGGTGTGGAGCTGAATGGCGGCACCCAGTACGTGGGCGTCGGCTGGAGCATGATCGGCAACGACCCGGCTCTCGGCAGCACAACCAACATGGTGATGGTCCATACCAATGACGCTGTGTTGACCTGGCTGTGGAGCACGAACTACTACCTGAACGCTTCGGCCGATTCGAACGGCTACATCGTCGGCAGCACCAACGGATTCTATGCCGCCGGCGTGAGCGTGACCAACACGGCGACGCCGAATCCCGGCTGCCATTTCGTGGGCTGGACGGGCAATGTGACCGGGCCGACCAACGCCGCCGTGCAGATCATGACCATGGACCAGGCCCGCACCGTGGTGGCGCACTTCGCCGTTGACGCGGAGATCCTGACCCTGACCATCGTTTCCGCGCACGGCGTCGGTCTGCCGCCCGTCGGGTTCGACACGCACGACTACGGCGCCACGCTCACCAACAGCATCTCGGGGGTGGAGACCGTCGGCGGCACGCAGTATGTCCCCGCCGGCTGGAGCATGATCGGCAACGGTCCGGTCGCGGGCAGCGGAACCAGCATGGTCATGACGCAGACCAACAACGCTGTGCTGACGTGGCTGTGGAGCACGAACTACTACCTGAACGCTTCGGCTGATTCGCACGGCAGCGTCACCGGCAATACGAACGGTTTCTATGCCTCCGGCTCGAGCGTGACCGTCACGGCGGCGCCCGGCCTCGGCTACCACTTCGCGGGGTGGACCGGCAATGTGAGCGGCTCTACGAACAACCTGGCGCAGACCCTGACCATGGACCAGGCTCGCACCGTGGTGGCGCACTTCGCCATTGACCGGCTGGCCCTGGAGATCGTCTCCGCGCATGGCACCGGTCTGGCGCCCGTCGGGCTCTACACCCACGGTTACGGCGCCACGCTCACCAACCGCGTCTCGGGGGTGGAGTCCGGCGGCGGCACGCAGTATGTACCCGCCGGTTGGAGC
>CAZZCT010000231.1:0-8163 GCA_964652365.1 uncultured Lentisphaerales bacterium | reverse complement strand
AGGCCTTGCCGCGCCAGCCCGGCGGCAATGGTTGCGGCGAGATGACTGTGGCGCCGGCGGCGCGCGCGACGCGGGCGGTTCCATCCGTCGAGGCGTCGTCCACAACCAGAACTTCCGCTGGCTGTAGCTCCTGTGCGGCGAGTGAGCGGAGCAGGCGCGGCAGGGCCTGCTCCTCGTTGCGGGCGGGAATGATGACCGAGAGGGCGAGGTCGGAGTCGCAGCCCGGCTGACGCCGGCAACGGGGCAGGCGGAACAGGAAGAGAAATCCCGTCGCCCAGAGCAGCAGCACGCCGGCCACCAGGGCGTTCATGGTGTGTCGTACTCCACGATCCGGCGGCAGACGTTCTGGCCGCAGAGCACCACCATCGGCATGCCACCGCCGGGGTTGACCGACCCGCCCACGAAAAAGAGGTTCGGGTAGCGGTCGCTCTGCTTGGGCGCCTTGAAGCCGAGGTTCAACCACTTGTCCGCCACCACGCCGTAGATCGACCCGCGGTTCGAGTAGTACTGGCGCTGGATGTCGAGCGGTGTCCAGAGGTGTTCGAACACCACATGTTTGCGCAGGTCGGTCAGACCCATGCGTTCGAGTTTGTCCACCACCCGCTCCTTGAAGGCCTGGTAGTCGGCCGGGCCGAGCGGGCGCTGGGGGTCGATGCAGGGGATGTGTGGCAGGATCTTGAGGCAGTCGCAGCCCGGTGGCGCCACGGTCGGATCCGTGCGCGAAGCTGCCACGAGGTAGATGGTGGGATCCTCGGACAGCACGCCGCGGTGGAAGACGGCGTCGAAGTGCGCGCGCGGCTGGCGCGAGTGGAAGAAGTTGTGGTGCGCCAGTTGGGGATACTGGCAGTCGAGCCCCAGGTCCAGGATGATGCCCGAGCATGCCGGCGCGAAACGGCGGAAGCGCCGCAGGGCCGCGTCGTCTTCGCCCAGCAGGTCGCGGCTGGCCGGGATCACCTCCATGTTGGAGACCACGAAGTCGGCCGCGTGGCTCGAACCGTCCGCCAGCGTGACGCCGGTGGCGCGCGCATCCCGGGTGTCGATGCGTGCGACCTCGCGGTTCAAGTGCAGCTGAATCGGCAACTCCGCCATCATCCGCCCCAGACCGTGGGCGATGTGGTAGAGCCCGCCGTCCACGTACCAGAGGTCGTGCCGGAACTGGATCGTGGGCAGGCAGTTCATGAAGGCCGGCGCGTCGTAGGGCGATGAGCCCACGTACTTGATGAAATAGTCCAGCACGTCGCGCAGGTGGGGGCTGTCGATGAAGCGCGCCATGCCGCGGTGCATGGTGCGGAACAGATCGAACTGCCCGAACTGCCAGAGGCCGTAGCAGCGCTGGAAGTCCCGCACCGTGTCGAGCCCCTGCTCGAAGTAACCGAGGTTGACGAGATCGTAGAGCCGCCCGGCATAGTCCAGGAAGGCCTGGAAGCGCGCCGGATCCTGGCCGACCTTGCGGAGCTCGGCGGCCATGCGGTCCGGTTCCGGAACGAGGTCGAGCACCGTCTTGTCCTCGAAGAAATTGCGCCAGTGGGGGCGCAGCGGCCGGATCGGGATGTAATCGGCCAGGCGCTTGCCGGAGCGCTCGAACAGGCGCGCGAAGATGTGCGGCAGCGTCAGGATCGACGGTCCCAGGTCAAACGTGTAGCCCTGGGCCGAGAGCACGTTCAGCTTGCCGCCGATCTGGCGGTTCTTCTCGAAGACCTCGACCGTGTAGCCCTCCTGGGCCAGGGAGATCGCCGCCGATAGTCCCCCGAGTCCGGCTCCGATGACGATGATGTGCTTGCCGCGCGGTTGCGATTGCTGCATGACTGGCTACCTCTGCCCCGGTTTTGGGCCGTTCAGCGCCTCGCGTGCGCGCCGGTTGGCCGGATTCGCACGCAGGGCCTTCTCATAGTACGTGCGGGCCTGGTCCGCATGACCGGTGGCGTCGTGAATGTCGGCGATGAACACCAGGCAACTGTCGTAACCCCAGCCGGGAAGCCACTCCGCACGCGCCGTGCGCTGCTCCTGCTCGAAGAGCGTCTCGGCCCTGAGAAAGCTCTGCAACGCCTGTTGACGGTCCTGGAGCCGGCCGGGGGCGTGGTAGTGGCCGCTGCCAACGAGATACTGTACGCGGGGGTTGTCGGCCCCGAGCCGCAAGGCGGCCTGGCGGTGGCGCGCCACCCGCGGGCCGCGCCAGACCGCGCTCAGCGGCGCAGCCGCGATCTGCAGACCCGCGAGCGAACTCAGCAGCGCGTGGCACTCGGGGTCGTCCGGAGCCAGGCGGAGCGCGGTCTCCAGCGCCGCCATGGCCCGGGCGGCCGGGTCGTTCGTCCCGGATCCGGCGGAGGATGGCCGCGACAACGCGGCGTGGAACGCCGCCGTGCCGAGCCAATAGTGCGCCAGCGCCGAGGTCGGGGCCGCTGTCGTGGCCACCTGGAAGGCCTCCATGGCGGCCACAAAGCCCGCGTGGTCCCAGGTCGCATAGGCGTTCGTGAAGATGCCCACAGCGTGCGAAAGCTTGTTCGACGGGACGGCCGTGTGCGCCGCCGGCGGCGCGTCGACCGCGAAGGCGCAGGTCGTCAGGGTGGCCAGGACGACCATCAGGAAATGAGCCGCACGCATGCTTCTGTATACAATATCCTTGACGTGGGCGGGTATTCCTTTTTGACTGGCGCCATGGACCCTGACCCCGTTGCCTGGCTTCCAGCGGCCCGCCGCTACTACGAATCCGGCGCCACGCGCGAGCCGGCCTTCCGGGCCGCGCAACTGCGCGGCCTGCTGCAAGCTCTGGTCACACGCGAGGCCGCGTTGCTCGAGGCGTTGCGGCTTGATCTGGGCAAGCCGGCCTGTGAGTCCTATGCCTCCGAGATCGGCTGGGTTCTGGGCGACATCCGGCACGCGCTGCGCAACCTCGCGCGTTGGACCCGGCCGCGCCGACGGCACGTGCCGCCCGGCCTGCAGCCGGCCCGCGGCCGGGTCGTGCCGCAACCGTACGGCGTCGTACTGGTGATCGGTCCCTGGAACTATCCGCTGGGGCTGATCGCTTCGCCGCTGGTCGCGGCGCTAGCCGCCGGCAACTGCGTCTGCCTGAAGCCCTCCGAGCACGCTCCTCACGTTGCCGCCGAGATGGCGCGGCTGGCGGGCACGGTCTTCCCGGCCGACCTGGTGCACGTCGTCCAGGGCGGCCCCGAAACGGCCGATGCGCTGGTGCGCGCGCCTTTCGACAAGATCTTCTTCACCGGCAGCACCGCCGTGGGCCGCCAGGTGCTGACGGCTGCGGCGGCCAACCTGACCCCCGTGACGCTGGAACTGGGCGGCAAATCGCCCTGCATCGTCTGCGACGACACGGACCTGGCGCGCGCCGCGCGCCGCATCGTGTGGGGCAAGTTCCTGAATGCCGGCCAGACTTGCGTGGCGCCCGACCACGTGTGGGTCGCGGCGGAGCGGCGTGATGAGCTGATCGCGGCGCTCGTTCAAACTGTGCGCGCCTTCTACGGCCCCGATCCGCGGGCCAGCCCCGACTACGGGCGGATCGTCAACGCGCGCCATCTGCGACGTCTGACCGGCTACCTGGGTGACGGCCGCGTGATCTGCGGCGGGGAGTCGGACGCCGCCGATCGCTACCTGGCCCCGACCGTGATGACCGACGTGCCCCTGACCAGCCCGCTGATGCAGGAGGAGATCTTTGGTCCGATTCTGCCGGTGGTGACCTATGCGAGCTTGAACGACGTCTTTGCCGAGTTGCGGGCGCGTCCGGCGCCGTTGGCCCTGTACGCCTTCACCGACAGCCGCGCGGTGCGCGCGCGGATTCTGCGCGAGACCGTCTCCGGTGGGGTGTGCTTCAACGACACCATCAGCCACATCCTGGCGCGCGAACTGCCGTTCGGCGGGGTGGGGGCCAGCGGCATGGGGGCCTACCACGGGCAAGCCGGCTTCGACTGCTTCAGCCACTCCCGCAGTGTGCTGACCCGCTCGCTGCGCTTTGACCCGGGCATGGTCTACCCGCCGGCTCGCGCGTCGCTCGCCGTGCTGCGCCACGTCAGCCGCTGGCTGCTGGGGGGGTGACGGTCGGCAACTCCAGCGGTGCTCCAGTGGCGCACGTCGGCCCGACGTGCGGCCCCCGCGCCCCCCGTGATCCCGCTTGACCCACGCCCATCCCCGGCCTACCATCACCACCATTACGGGTGTGTCACCTGTCCTGCGGCCTATGGATCAATGGATCACGACATCTTCATCTCCTATTCCCAGCGCGTCCCGGAGCCCACCATCGCTCTGGCGGACGAGCTGACCCGGCGCGGCTTCCGTCCTTGGTATGACGTGAACCTCCTGCCGGGCCAACGCTTCGGCGAGGTCATCAACAACGGCATCGACCGCGCCAAGGCCGTGATCACCCTCTGGTCCCCTCCCGCGCTCACGTCCAAATGGGTGACCGCCGAGAGCGAGCGCGCCTACGATCAGAACAAACTGATCTGCGTCCGCACCGAGGACGTGGTCCCGCAGTCGCTTCCGATCCCGTTCAACCGGACGCACGCGCCGCTCTGGACCGAGTTCGGCAGTCTCGTACAGGCGCTGATCGCCATGGGCGTGCGTCCGAGCGGCCTGGACGGCCCGGCCAACGACATCGAAGCGCTGTTGCAGAACGCGCAGCGGGACTGGCGCGTGCTGCCCAAGGACGATCCCGAGGCGCTCCAGGCCTTCCTCGATCTTTATTACGATTTCGCCATGTTCCGCACCATGGCCAAGAAGCGACTGGAGGCCCTGCTCGCCACCGGCGCGCCGAGCCTCCGCCCGACACCACTGCCCGAGCCGCCGCCGGTCAAGCCGGAGGACGTGGTCCTCCGCCTCGATCCCGGCATGCACACGGCGACGATCAAGCGCATCGGCGTGTCGGCGGATGGACGCCTGCTGGCCACGGCGAGCGAAGACAAGACGGTGAAACTCTGGGCGCTGCCCGAGGGCAATCTGCTCCGCACGTTGCGTCCGCCGATCGGTCCCGGCAACGAAGGCAAGATCTATGCCGTGACGCTCGATCCCGCCGGCCGCTGGGTCGCGGCGGGGGGGTGGAGCATGGGGCATCGCACGGAAGGAGACGGCAAGAGCTTCGTCACCTTGTTCGACGTTGCCACCGGCGCGGTGCGGGCGCGGCTCGGCCCGCTGCCGAACGTAGTCAATGACCTCGCTGTGTCGCCGGACGGCGCGCGCCTCGCCGCGGGGTTGTTCGGCAAGAACGGCGTACGGGTGTGGGACGCGGCCCGCGCGTTCGGCGGGGACGCCCGTCCGGCGTTCGAGGATCGCGAGTTCGGCAGCGATGCCTACGGCCTCGCCTTCGGCCCGGCGGGCACGCCGGCCGCCGGCCGCCTTGCCGCGACGAGCTGGGACGGCCAGGTGCGTCTCTATTCACCCGACGGTCAGCGCCTTGCCCAAGCCAAGGCCCCGGGCGGCGAGCGGCCATTTGGGATCGCCTTCTCGCCCGACGGACGCATTCTGGCCGTGGGCTACGACGACACCCTGCGGGTCGATCTGCTCGACGCCGGGACGCTGTGCGCCGTCGGCTCGGCAGATGTAGCAGGCCTCTCGGGCGGGAACTTCTACGGCGTCGCCTTCCTGAATCCGGCCAGTCCCGGCGCAGCTCCGCGACTCGCAGCGGGCGGCAGGCACCAGAGCGGCGCGTGGCGCCCCATCTTCGTCTGGGACGATGCTGGCCGTGGTGCACGCACCGCATGGCCCGGACCGGATGGCACCGTGTTGGACCTCGCCCCCATGCCGGATGGCGCTCTCGCTTTCGGTGCGTTCGATTCCGCCTTCGGCCTGATCGACGCCGCCGGACGGCGCACGCTTTTCCGCAGCCCAGCGTCCGCCGACCTGCGCGACAAGGTGCGCGAACATTTCACCGTCAGTGCCGATGGCCGCCGCTTGCGCTTCGGGCTCAAACCCTTCAGCGGCGCCCCCGTCCTCTTCGACCTCGCCGCGCGGCGTCTGACCGATGCGCCGCAGTCGCTGGCCGACCTCGCCCAAGCCAACACCGACCACCTTTCGGTCGAGGGTTGGGAAAACACCACCTCACCCAAGCTCGACGGCAAGCCTCTTCCGCTCCAGCCCTACGAAACGGCCTTCAGCCTCGCTATCGCCCCGGACGCCCGGAACTTCGTTCTCGGGACACACTTCGGATTGCGCCGGTTCGACGCCAAGGGCGCGTCGCTGTGGGAAAAGCCCGTCCCGGGCACTGTCTGGGGCGTGAACCTCGCCCGCGAAGGCCGGCTGATCCTCGCCGCCTACGGCGACGGTACGATCCGCTGGCATCGCGCCGAGGACGGTACCGAACTGCTGGCGCTCTTCATCCATTTGCCCGAAGGACCGGACGGCCCCCGCGAGTGGATCCTCTTCACGCCCGAGGGTTACTACGACGCCTCGTCGCCGGAGGCCGAGAAGCTCATCGGCTGGCACCTCAATCGCGGCTCGAACGAGGCTGCCGACTTCTACCCCGTGGATACCTTCGCCGCCGTCTATAAGAAGCCCGACCGCATCGCCGCCGCGCTGGCAGCGGTCTGAAGGGGACGCTTTCGTAACCACGTCGCCGCTTGGCACCTTATCCGCGGCAAACCGCGGTGAAAAACGTGTTGTCTCCTCCCTCTCCCGCTGGGAGAGGGCCGGGGTGAGGGTGGCGGCGCTTCCTGGGTTGCGGGTGAAGCGCCGCCTTGGTGCGCTGGGTCGTGAGTTCGGTGACGTAATCCCGGAATTGTTCTCATCCGTCGTCCTCGACATTGGCACGGCGCAGAGCACCGTGCTACGGCCATCCTCAAACTGCGAGCGTTGCCGCTGAACCTGCCGCTCCGACATGCGCATGCCTAGGTGCCAACTGGGGACATTGCCAACTGGGGACATAGAACCTGTCTCGCTCCAGTGGGGGCGGGACCTACGAGGCCGCCCATTAGCCAATCGGGTTTCCGGTCGCGGCGTACCATACCATCGCCCGAAGGCGAAGACGAAGACGAAGGCTGTGTGTCCATCCGCGCTAAGCTCTCGCGCTAGTCATCGAGCGGCAACGGCGCCAGCAGCGTCCGCCGGCCATCGACCCCATCGACACGGCTTCTATGTGCCCAGTCGCGGTAGGCTTGCCGCCGGTGTCGCGTCGCGCTATGCTTGTTACATGCGATTGTTGCTCGATAGTCTTCCTCCCAGCTTGCGGGATCAGGCCGACACGCTGCGCCGGTGTCTGGAAGCGTTCGACCGGGTCATGCCGCTGACGGCCGTCTACCTCTTTGGTTCCCATGTCCGTGGGGAGGCGGGGCCCGACAGCGACGTGGACCTTTGCATCGTCAGCGAGGGCGCCGAACACCAACTGGACGCCGCCGCGCGCTTTCGGCGAGCGACGCGCGATATTCGTCCGAAGCCTGCGTTTACGCTTGTACCGATCGCTCCCGCGCGCTTGAGGGAAAAGCGGCAGTGTGGCGATCATTTCTTCCGGTCTGTTCTCGAGGAGGGTGTTCTCGTTGCCTCGTAAAACCGATTCTAATAACCCGTCCGACTGGCTCTTCATCGCAGTCAGCGACCTCGAGGGCGTGCGGCATCTGGCGACCCAGGAACTGGCATTTGCCATGTGCCTCAGCAAACTGGCCGAAGTCCTCGAGAAAGTCATGAAGGCCGAGTTGATCCGCACTGGCTGGTTTCTCGTCAAGACGCACGACTTGGTCAAACTGGTCGATGAACTCCGAAGCCGCGATACCAGCCTGGCCGACCGCGTTCAACCTCTTTGCGAAACTCTGGCTGAAAAGTACTTCACCGATCGCTATCCCGGTTTCGATCTCGAAGACCCCGATTGGCCAACCCTGCGGGCCCAGGCCGAACAGATTGCGGTCCTGCTCGACACGGTGAAACAACGCGTGGGTGGCACACCGCCTGGCTGAACAGGCGACCGAACGGTTGACATAGAACCTGTCTCGCTCCAGTAGGGCGGGACCTACGAACCGTTGGGGACAGAACCGTTGGGGACAGTGAACCGGTGGCGCAGAACTGCAGGTGACACAGGCAGAACCCGGGGCAGAAACTGGGGACAGAAGAATCGCGGCCGACAGCCGGGACGCGGCACCCCGTGAAGAAATGTTCCTCGTTTTACCTGTCCCCATGCTCTCTCCCTAAACTGCGAGAGTTGATGAGCGAGGGGGAGCGGAAGGCCCCCGCAGACGG
>CAZZCT010000230.1:0-8182 GCA_964652365.1 uncultured Lentisphaerales bacterium | reverse complement strand
CCCATCCGCGGTTCGGACAGAGTTACCCCCTCGTTTGTTCGCGGCGCAGCCGCGCGGCGGGGGGGGCCGCCGTCGGCTACATTGGGTTGCGGGCGAATGCCTGCCTTGGGTCGTGCCTTGTTGCGGCCGGATTGGGGGAAGCAGAAGGGTAAGCAGAAGGGCGAACGGGGGGACATACGCCAGGCACGGGCCACGCGCCGAATCGGAGTTCGGCGCCACCGCGCGCGCGCGCGTCACGTGTTCAAGCGCGTCCGCTACACGGGCAGCGTCCAGCGCCACCGCGCGCGCGTGCGTCACGTGCGCGCGCTGGTATTGGAGCGGTTGCTGTCCAAGATCTCTCAGGGAACCGGCGGAGCCGGCGGCTTGGCCGGAGCGGAGCCGCCGGGCGCCGCGGGCTTGCCGCCGGGCGCGTTCGCGTTCAGTTCGGCCATCTCCTGGCGCAGGGCCTTCATGCGCGCCACGAGCTTGGCGATCTCGGGGTCGTCGCACAGGCGGTCGTCGATCAGCTTCGCCAGCGCCACCTGGGCCGCCTTGATCTCGGCGTTGTCCCTGAGCGCGTCGTAGGCCGGGCGCAGCTTCTGCGAGAGCGTGGCCATCTCGGCGCGAATCTGCTGCTGCCGGAGCAGCAGGTTGGTGACGCCGCCCGTGCCGGTCGCCGCCGGCGCCGCCACGGGCTCCTGCGCACGGACCGATTCCACCGCCGATAACATGGAAACAGCCGCCACACCGGCGGCCAGCTTGGTCAAACCATGCATGCGTCACGCTCCCTCTCATCCGGCCAGGTTCTGGATCTCTGCGCGCGTCCGGAGCCCGGAGCCGGCACGCGCCAAGTCCGCGACAGGGCCACGACAAGGCACAGTATGCGGGTGCCCCCCTGCGAAGTCAAACCCGTCACAGCTGGACAACCGGACACCGTGGCGTGGCGTTTGCACGGCAGGCTCGTCCATCATCCCCCCGCTTGCAGCCGCCCGATCAGGGCCTGCATATCGGCGGGCGGCGGCCGCTCGAAGACCAGGCGCCGGCCATCGCGCGGATGGTCGAAGGCCAGACGGGCCGCGTGCAGCATCTGGCGCGCCGGGCAGCCGGGCAAGGCTTGATCGCGCCGCCGGTCGCCGTAGGTCGGATCGCCAACCACCGGGAACCCAAGGTGCGCCAGGTGCACCCGGATCTGGTGGGTGCGGCCCGTCACCAGCGTCACCGCCACCAGCGCGACCGGGCCGAGCGCGGCCCGCACGCGATAGTGCGACCGGGCGGCCTTGCCGCCGCGCGGCACGACCGCCATGCGCTTGCGGTCGCGCGGGTGGCGGCCGATGGCGGCATCAATGGTTCCGGCCGGCGGGGGTCGGCCGTGGGCCAGGGCCAGGTACTCCTTCTCCACCCGCCCGGCCTGGAACTGGCGCACCAGATCGGCCATCGCCGCATCGTGCTTGGCCACCACCATCAGGCCGCTGGTATCCTTGTCCAGGCGGTGCACGATGCCAGGCCGCTCGACGCCGCCAATGCCGCCCAGGTCGGCGCAGTGGAACAAGAGACCATTGACCAGCGTGCCGCCGGCATGCCCGGGTGCCGGATGAACCACCAGCCCCGGCGGCTTGTTCAGCACCAGCACGTCCGCATCCTCGAAGACGATGTCGAGCTGCAGCTCCTCGGCCTGGGGTGTGGCCGGTACCGTCGGCGGCACGGTCACGCAAACTTCGTCGCCGGCCCGCACGCGGGTGCCCGCTTTGCCGGGCGCGCCGGCCCGGGTGACGGCCCCGTCGGCAATCCAAGCCTGGATGCGCGCCCGCGAACAGGCCGGCATCTGCGCCGCCAGCCACTGATCGAGCCGCCGGCCGGCATCGTCCGGCGGCACGTGCCAGATCCGGACGTCGGGGGCCACCGGACGGGCCGCATCGCCCGCCGGAGCGTGGCCCGCGCGCGCGGCGCCGCCCGCCGGGCTCCTGGGGTCTTGCGGCGACATGCGTCACACCCTTCCCGTTGTCAGCCCGCGGGCGGCAGCCGCGGCCGGGCCAGGCGCGCAGCCACGCCGAGCAACCCCACCCCGACCGCCACCGCCACCACGCTCAGCACTTGGCCGATCGAGAGCCCGACAACCGACATCCGCGGGTCGCCCCGCCCGCACTCGACCAGGAGCCGGATCAGGCCGTAGCCGATCAGATAGGCCGCCGTCACCCGACCCCGGCCCGGCTGGCGCCGGAAGAGGCTGAACAAAAGCACGAACAGCAGCGCGTTGGCCGCGGCCTCGATCAACTGGGTGGGCGCCACCGGCAGGCTCCGCGCCGCGGCCGCAGGCAGGAGCCCGGCGTCGACCTGCTCCTGCCAGGCCAGCGAACCGGATGGGAACCGGATCCCTCCCCACCGCGGCCAGACACGACCGTGGCAGCAGCCGTTCAGCAGGCATCCGATGCGGCCGATGGCATGTCCGAGCGGCAGCGCCACCGCGACCAGATCGAGCAGGTCCAGCAGCGGCTCGCGGTGACGCCGCGCGAACAGCGCCAGGGCCACCAGCGCCCCGATCAGCCCGCCGTAGAACATCAATCCGCCCTCGTCGATGCGGATGATCGCCCCCCACCGGCCGGAGAATTCTGCCGACCAATGCTCGCAGACATAGGCCACCCGTGCGCCGCCCACGCCACCCAGCATGATCCAGACAACCAGACTGGATAGGTAGTCGGCATCCCGGCGTGTACCGCGGCACAGTCGATGCAGACAAATCAGCGCCGCCAGAAAAGCCAGCGCCATCATCGCGCCAAACGCGTGGAGGGTGAAAGGACCGAGCCGGAAGAGGATGGGATGCATGTTTCACCGAAAAGAGCTGACAACGCCACGAAGACCGTTTAGCGTATACCGCAAATCGGTGCATTGGGCAAGGCAAGGACCGCGCCAGCAATGAGTGGATCGAGCGACGTCAACATTCTCTACGATCCTGTTTCACGGATGCTGTGCCCGTTCTGCCGGGAACACGTCACTGTCACCGGTATCGAGGCATTCTCCAGCATCGAGTGCACCGCGTGCAAACGCCCGATCACCGTGCCCGCGCGCTTGGGATCGTTCCTTCTCGTGGAACTGCTGGGCACCGGCGGCATGGGTGGCGTGTACCGCGCCCACGACGAAACGCTGGGCCGCGACGTGGCGATCAAGGTGATGCTCAAGAGCCTGGGCGACAGCCCGGAGTTTGTGCAGACCTTCCGCCGGGAAGCCCAGGCCGCCGCCAAGCTGAACCACCCGCACATCGCCCAGATTTACTCCTTCGGGCAGGAGAAGGGCCAGCCCTATATCGTGATGGAGTTGGTCCCGGGTAAGCATTTCGACACGCTGATCGCCGCCGGCGAACCGCTGGACCCCGCCATGGTCATGCGCATCGGCGCGGACATCGCCGAAGGCCTGCGGCTCGCCTCCGAGGCCGGACTGGTGCACGGCGACATCAAGCCGGAGAACATCCTGCTGGACGACCGCGATCAGGCCAAGCTGGTCGACTTCGGCCTGGCCGGCAACGTCAACCAGAGCCAGGGCGAGATCTGGGGCACCCCCTATTACATCGCCCCGGAAAAGGTCCGGCGGCATCGCATCGACCACCGCAGCGATATCTACTGTCTCGGCGGCACGCTCTACCATGCGCTGGCCGGCCGGCCGCCCTTCGAGGGGCCCGATGCCCTGGCTGTCGTCAAGGCCCGGTTCGCAGGCCCCCCGCAACCGCTGTCCGAGATCCGTCCCGGCCTCGACCCGGCGATCCTCGACATCATCAACCGCATGCTGCAGCTTGAGCCAGCCATGCGTTACCCGACCTATGAGTCGCTCCTGGGCGACATGCGGCGCTACCTGAGTCGGGTCGGTCCCGGCACCACATCGACCGGCACGCGCAAGATGATTGTCATCAAGGGCAAGGCGCGCAAGCCGGGCGCCACCGAGGACGGCGGCAAGTCCACCAGCGGCAAGATCCCGCCGAACACGACCTCGAAGATTGGTCGCAGCAAGACGCTCATGGTCTCGCGGGGCGTCACCAGCGACGTGGCCCCGATGACCGCCGCGAACGCCAGCGCGAACGCGGCGGCGCCGGAGGCCGGCAGCGGCACGCGGCGCGGCCGCGGCTGCCTGATCGCGGCGCTCGTGGCCGTGGCACTGCTCGTGGTGGGCGGGGCCGTGGCCTTTGGCGTAATCCGGCACCTGAAGAACAAGGTCGAGACCGAGCTGCTGGCAGCGGCCGAGGCGCACCGTGCCGCGCTCACTGCACTGGATCAAAGCGTACGGCACGCGCAAGGCCTCCACTCCAACATCGTCGCACTGGCCGCCGAAGCCGCCGCCGCCGCCGATGAGGCCAGTCGCCTCGTGGTGGGCGAACTGGGCGAGACCTGGCGCGACCAGATCGCGCCGCCCGCACCGCCGCCCGTGGACGCACCGCCACCCGACGCCGTCACCAACGCCGCAGCGGTCAAGCCCGACGGCGCCGCCACCAACCAGCCAGCCCCCGCCGCCGCCTCTGACCAAGCGGCAGCCCCCGCGCCGGACACGGCTGCCGAACTCCCGCCACTGGTGGCCCAGGCGCGCGAGGTTCTCAGCCGGGTTCAACCGCTCACCGACAGCGCGACCCGCGCGGCGCAGGTGCTGGAAGACGTGCGCGCAATCGCCGCGGCGGCCCACCTGCCCACCAATTCAGCCGAACAGGTGCAACTGGCCGTCGGGCAGGTCGCCCGGTCGACCGAGGAGCTCGAAGCGGACTATGCCGCAATGCCCGAGAAACTGCGCACCGTGCGTGACAAGCTGGCCACGGTCCAGAAGACCGTCACCGCCGGCGCCACCGAACGCGCCCGGCTCGAGCAGGAACGCCAGCGCGCAGAGGAACTCCGCCGCCAGGAGGCGGCACGCCAGCAGCGCGAGGCCGAGCTCCAGGCGCGGCGCGAGGCCGAGCTCGCCAAGGTGCAGACCGCGGAAACCGGCCAGGAGGAGAACCTGCGCAAGCACCTCTACCGCGATGCCGTGCGGGCCATGCGCCTGCTGACCGACGAACTCCAGACCGAAGAGGCGCGCCGCCTGCTGGAGGTCCGGATTGAACGCATCCAACGCCTGGACGAACTCAAGGGCTGGCTGATCGAGCGCCTGGCCAAGGGCGGGTTCCGCGCGCCGGCCGGATGGAGCGTGCAGAGCGCAGATCCCCGCTTCATCAAGGTGGACGGCAAGGAGGTCCCGTGGGAGCGCGTCACCGTCCGCGAAGTCGTGCCGTTCATCCAGTTCTACCTGGTGGACGAGCGCCAGGCCCGCGACCTGAAGCTCCGCGAACGGGTGCGGCAGTCACTCAATGCGGCCGTCTATTGCCTGACCTTTGGCGGCGGCAGCGCCGGCGCCAGGGATATGGCCGCCCGCCTGGTCGAGAAGACCATCGACCTGTTCCCCGCCGCCCGGGTCGACGCCGACCGGGTCGTCCCCGAACTCCGCCCCAGTAGCGACTGACGTTCGCCCCCGCCCCCACCCTCGCCAACCGTTCCGGGAAGCGTTGCCATGGCCTCTGTTCGCATGCGCCGACCAGCCGGCAACCCGCCCCCAGAGCCATGGGATGATGCCGAGCCTGAGGACAACTCCGGTCTGCTGCCGCCGGCCACCACGCCGCCATTCGATGCCGACCCACCGGAAAGACGTCGCGCCGCAACGCCCATCGCCGACGTCGTGCAGACCATCCTGCGCCGCCTGATCCCCCCGGAAGTCGCCTGGCTGCAGCAAATCGCGGACTCCTGGGCCGACTGGGTCGGCCCCACCGTTGCCGCCTGCTCGCGGCCGGGTCGGCTTGCCGATGGCACGCTGTACGTCTACGTGCGCACCAGCGGCCACCTCGCGGAGCTGCGACGCCATCACCTCCAGTCGCTCGAGGCCCGCGTACGTCAACGGGCAGGCCACACCCGTGTGCGCGGCGTGCGCCTGATGCTCGACCCGCGCGACGAGACGCCGCCACCCGGTCGCCACGGTTCCACTGGCTAAGAGGCCTGCGGCGCCCGGCCCGCCTCGCCCGTGCCGACGGCTCCCAGGGGCGCAGCTCCGTTGCGACGCAGCCTCAGGGAAACGCTGAGCACATCTTCAGCATTGCCCTGATGCCTGGAAATGTGCAAAATCGTTCCATGCTCAAGATCGCATGGTGCTTTGGAGCGCGGCGCCCGGAGCGCGAGACCCACGCGCTCATCCGGATTCTGGAGTATCCGCCGGTATGGCGGACCCTGACGCGGGACGATCCTGATCTGGCGCGCGTTGGCCGGTTGATCCAGGAGGACCATCTGGAAGGCGTGGCCCAACGCGGAGAAGACGACCAGTATCTGAGCGCAAAGATCCGCGCCGTCACGATCTCAGGCCAGATCCTGCGACGCCAGCTCGAGGCCATCGAAGCCCGCACGCGCCTGCGCTTCTGGCTGACGCTGCTCGCGGCCGCGCTCGTGGGCTGGGTGCTCGGCCTGGTCACCCCGGGCGCGCTGCGGTTCGTGGCTGGCCTCGCCGAGCGCCACTAGCCCGACTTTCAGGCGCCGGGCCAGTTGCCCACCGCGCCGCGGCCCTCCATTCCGGCGCCGTGCAACTGCAGTTTCTGCCATGACCCGGCCTGCGGTTGGTGCCATCGTTGCGCGCCTGCCCGATACGCACATCGGCGGAACGCATGTCGCAGCAGGCGCACATGCACGCGTGCCTGCGGAACCGGCGTGCCGGCCGCGTCGACCAGATGGAGCCGAAAGGCCGCGGTGCGGTGCTGCCGGATGCGGGCTTGAATCGCGTGTTCGCTCGCGTCCATGCTCATCGGGTTTCCTTCAAACTCATACCCACTCGCCACCGACGAAACCCACGCACACCCTGAGTTCCTGATTCAGAAGAGTTACCCCCCGCGTTTGTCCGCGGCGCAGCCGCGCGGCGGGCTCGCACCCGGCTGCCTACTTGACCAACAGGGCCGTGCCGGTCGGTGGCGGTGCGGCGAAGAACTGCATCTCGCTCAATGCGTTGCCGCCCTCGAACTGCACGCGCACCCACTTGGCTTCGGTTACCTGCGGCAGATGAATGTACGCCGGACCCTGAGTGCTGTTCCTGGCGTAGACGGCCGTCCAACCGGTAGGCGGTAGCGTCTGGTCCGAGGGGTTGGTGGTCGGGTCGGGCATGGTGGCGGCATTGCTCATGGAGATGAAGCAATTGCCCCAGTAGTCGTAGTACCCGAGCCGAACACCGAAGAAGCGGTAGGCCTGCGTGAACGGCACGACGTACCAAGAGGGAGGCGGGTTGCCATAGGGGCGAATCCAGCCGCTCATGGGATCGTTGTCCAAGCCCGCGACCGGATTCTCGCTGTAAATCATGGCAGAGGTGATGGTGGCCAGCGCGGAGCGGTTGGCCAGCAGATTGAATCCATCCGCCACGTCGTCGTACGTGCTGTTGGCCGCGGCCATCAGCAGGATCTCGTTCATGCGGATGTACTTGTCGACCGTGCTGGGATCCTGCACGAAGCGGATCGTCTTCACCAGTGTGCCGTCGGCCCCGCCCGGCAGGGTCCACTGCCAGACATCCTGGTGGGTGTTCGTCTGCGAAGTCTCGTTCTCGATCAGCACGGTCCATGGATCGGAATCGGACGCACGGTAGTAGATGGAGAACTTGTCGGGATGGTACCCTGTATAGTTGACAATCAGCTTGGATGCCGCGCGGGCCTGGTCGAGCGAGAGATCGAAATCCCAGCGCGCCGTGGAGCCGTCAACCTGCGTTCCGGAGTAGCTGCCATCAATCAGCGGCATGGGGTCGCGCTGACTGCTGGTGCCGGAGGCCAGTTGCACACCGGTCTCGCGATTGAAGTGCTGAAACAGATTGACCTTGGTCTGGTCAGGATACAAGGCCGCCCACCCAGCCCACGGCAGGAGCCCTGCCAGAACCAACACCAAGCGCGTCGACCGGATCGAATTCATGGCCACCCCTTTGTAATGCCGCTGGAAAACTCCAGACTGGACTAACTAATCACCAAACCACATTCAAACAATATTGATAACGCGCGTGCGCCGTCAAGCGACTGCAGTTCGCGTCAAACTGCGAGAGTTGCCGCCGGACCTGCCGCTCCGACGTGCGCATGCCCATGCAATCACGGCTCACGGGGACGTTCGCCCTCCCGCCCCTGACCTCACCCGTGCATTGACTTGGGCTCCGGGAGGGCGAGGCTCCTGCCGAGCCGCCAGCGCATGGTCGA
>CAZZCT010000229.1:0-8195 GCA_964652365.1 uncultured Lentisphaerales bacterium | reverse complement strand
TGGTGAGGTCAGGGGCGGGAGGGCGAACGTCCTCGTGAGCCGTGATTGCCTGGGCCTGCGCACGTCGGGGCGGCAGATTCGGCGGCAACTCTCGCAGTTTGAGGTCATGCGTCTCCGCTTGACAACCTTCTGCTCGCGGCCTATGGTCAGCTCATCTCGACGGTCCTGAACATCGAGGCGGGTGTTTCGAACTCACGTGAGGCCCACGAACACGATCACCCGCATCGGGAGACACACATGGCACGGATACTCGTTCTTCACTACAGCATGTATGGCCACATTGAGACCATGGCCAATGCGGTGGCGGGAGGCGCGCGCAGCGTCGCAGGCTCGGAGGTGACGATCAAGCGCGTCGCCGATCTCATGTCGCCCGACGCGGCACGCAAAGCGGGCGCCAAGCTCGACCAGCCTGCGCCGATCGCGACGGTCGACGAGTTGGCGGATTATGATGCCATCATCTTCGGCACGCCAACGCGCTTCGGCAACATGTGCGCGCAGATGCGCAACTTCCTGGACCAGACCGGTCGGCTCTGGCTCAAGGGCGGGCTGGTGGGCAAGGTTGGCAGCGTCTTCGTTTCCACGGGCACCCAGCACGGTGGACAGGAGACCACGATCACGTCTTTCCACACCACGCTGTTGCACCACGGCATGATCATCGTGGGCGTTCCCTATTCCTGTCCGGAACTCGTGAACATGGGCGAGATCACGGGCGGAACACCCTATGGGGCCACGACCCTGGCGGGCACGGACGGCAGCCGTCAGCCGTCCGCCAATGAGCTCGCCATCGCCCGGTTTCAGGGCCGGCACGTGGCCGAAGTTGCGGGCAAGCTGTTCGCCTGATCCGGCGTTTGCCCGCAGGATCGCGCTGAGCGCGGCGTGCGCCCGAGCTACGGATTCGGCGCAATATCCGCCGTGCCCCAGAGCGACGGGTTGAGGCGGGCTTCGGTGGGGATGTCGGTCACACAGCGGCTGTTGGCGTCGTCCTGATGCCAGTAGATTCGCTTCTCACGCGTGGTGCCGCCGAGGTTCGAGTAGATCACGCCGCAATCGAACCGGATCTGCCTGGCGGTCATGGCCGGTAGGCCAAGTTCGGGCAGGGCGGTGAGCGGGATACTTGCCTCGCAGGTGTAACCCAGTCCGCTTTCCCAGCGGAAAAAGCTGCACGGCCGCTGGGCGTTCGCGGCCACCGGAAGCTCGGCCACGTAGTCCATCGTCACGTTGCCGACCGGCGAGGCGAACTCAAAGGCGGTCTTGGCCGGGGCGCCAGCGGCGAGTTTCGGCCGGTAGAGCACGATCCGGCCGTTGTAGAGGCGACCCTGGGCCGTGGGCACCAGCAGGACGCGCAGGTCGCCCACACCGGGCTCCGCGGCCGTTGTGGTGGCGTTGGCGCCGAAGTAGAGGTCGATGGCATCGCCCACCGCAAAGGCCTGTTCCACATCCTGTGCGGCGTTGGTGGCCGGGGAGGAGTCCCAGACGTGGGCCGCCACCCACAGATTGTTGGTGTCGTAGCGTAGATAGAACTTGGCGCGGAGCGTACCGTCCTCCACCAACGGCAGGCAGCTTGCCGATTGCCATTCGGGCTCGGTCAGAAAGCCGTCGGCGCCGCCATCGTTGTAGTCGGGCTTGCGGGGCGGCGGGCTCGATGCGATCGGGTAGACGCCGGCCTTCGCGAGTGTCTGCAGCGGTCCGGCCGTGGCGAGCGCGATCGTGCCCGACTGTCGCTTGATTGTCTCGTACCCGCGTACTTCAAAGATGCGGGCGTCCTCTGTGCTGCCGACGAAGAGATGGGGCTTGCCGCTGCGGGGTTCATCCACGATCAGCCCCGTCATGAGTTCGACGGTGAGCGAGTTGGGCGTGAGCGGGCCCTCGTTGTCCATCAGCGTGTCGACAAACAGACCGTCCTCCGTATATGCGGCGATCTGCACTTCCACGTCATTGACGAAGATCAGGCCATGGCTCGTCCCGCAGATGCGGAAGATCATGCAGAACTCGCCGTGCCTCAGCTTGCGCGACGTGAGGTGCACGCCCGCCCGCCAGAGCTGGCGGCCATCGGCGTCAAACTTGATGATGTGATTCCACGACGCGCGGTCCCAGAAGGTCAGCCCTTGCTGGCGGCCGCCGTTGATCGTCGTGAAAACTCCGCCGTCGCTGGCCGGCTCGCAGCCGTGCACGCTGTATATGGGGAACGGATCGTACCAGCTGTTCATCGCACCGCGCGCCGGCTCCCGGGTCAGGCGCTTCATCCGTTCGCCCGAGTAGACGGGCACGCCGTTATCGGCGATCCGTTCCGGGTCGAGGCGCATCAGGTTGCCGTTGACCACGGCATGGATGGTGAGAGTCTTGGGATCGACGCGGCCGAAACCGAGCGCCACCCCATTGGGCGTCAACTCGCCATCGCCCGGCTTGCCGTCCAGGTTCAGGTCGGACCAGATCATCCGCTGCGTCTCGTCGCCAAAGGAAAACTCGACGGCGGTCTGCCAGCGGTCGGCCCGCTTGTCATACAGGTGGATGCGTCCGGTCTCGGCGAACAGGTACTTGCGGCCGGCCCGTTCCCAGACGCAGGGCTGGACGCCGTTGGGGACGTCCATCCGGTACCACGCCACTGGCAGCCAGGTCTTCTTTTTAAGGTCCACATCGCACTGGATGATGGTGCCCCAGTGCTGGTAGTAGATCTCGCTGAAATCGTTTCGGTTGGGCCAGCAGGTCTTCTGGGGACCCAGCGGGCCGAACCATTCGCGCAGCAACTTCCCGTCGGGCGACCAGCGCGAGATGCGGCGCAGGGCGCTGTCCTCCGTGACGTAGATGTTGCCGTCGGTGCCGCACGCGATGCCGCGGGGCTTGCTGAAGCTGTCATGGTCGATCCGGCCTTCCGGAGGCATGCCGCCCGGCTTGCCGAACACGGTCAGTTGTTTGCCGGCCAGGTCGAACTGCTTGACCTGTTGGCTGGCGCCCTGGTCGGTGATCCAGAGGCTCTGGCTGTCCCGGGCGACCGTGATGCCCCACGGGCTGTCGATGCCGGCTGCGATCAGGGGTGTCGCCTGGCCGGTGGCGGGGTCGATCGCGGCGACCTCATTCGAGTGGCACACCGCCAGGCGCCCGTCCGGCAGAAATGCGAGGCCGCGGGGCTGTGTAATCTGCAGATCCCGGACCTTCTCGCCGGAGGTGCGGAAGAGCGCCACCTCGTTGAAGTCCGGGAAGCTCACCGCCACGAATGCCGCGCTGGCCGCGAGCCCCTGGGGGTGCCGCTCGACCTTCCGTTTCGGGTTCTTGGCGTCGGCCTGTTCGGCGCCAAGGGCGATCTTGGCCCCCGCGATCGACTCCCCCTGCGCCTCCCAGTTGACGTACTGACCGGTCCGGGCGCTGAACTTCATCAGGAACGGGCCCTTGCCGCCGCGCTCGACGCGGTAGAGATTGTCGCCGCAGACCGCCGCGGCCCAGTTCGCACCGAACGGCTGCGAGGCGTGGATCTTGAAGATCGCCCGGCCGTCGTAGTCGGCCTTGGTGAAGACGGCATTGCCCTCCTCGCAGCCCCACGTGAGGTAGAGGCCCGACTCGTCGGCCTGCACCGAAAGCGGGTTGCCGTGGCAACCGCCCCAACTGCCTTTGTCGTCGTCGGTGCGATAGGGCGGCTGACCGGAGTTCGCGACCGACAGCACGTACTCGGCCTTCAGCCCGGTATGGTGGAGCAGCTTCCAGGCATAGTCGCCGGGAGGGAGCGGCCGGCCCATGGCGTCGCACCCGTCCCAGTGAATCGTCTGCCGGCCCTTCTTCTGGTTCTCGCCGCGGATCAGCTCGCGGACAATCCAGCCCCTCGAATCCAGCACGTTGAGCGTCACCTCGGCGTCGCGGGGGAGGTCATAGGCGATCATGGCTCCGCCCTGGGCCTGCGGATCCGGGTGCCGCATGTCTGCGGCCATGCCCAGCGTGCCGCCTGTGGCGAGGAGAAACATCGAGATGAGGCGACAGTGCATTGTAGGCCCTCCTCCCGATGGACAACCGGCCCGGGCTGGCAATCGCGCGGCCTTTTCCCATCGGGTGTTCCCAGCATAGCCTGTGCGGGATCTCAAAGAAAGAGTTTGCGCGTCGGAGATCTGTACGCGATACTGTCCATATGAAGGCGATAACGTATACCGCAGCGAGGGAGAACCTTGCGAGCACCATGCAGCGTGTCTGCGAGGACCATGCCCCGGTGGTTATCACCCGCCGACGCGACCAAGCCGTTGTCATGATGGCGCTCGACGACTACGAGGCAATCGAGGAGACGGCGTACCTGCTGCGCAGTCCCCGCAACGCCAGGCGCCTACGCGACGCCGTTGACCAACTCCGCAAAGGTAAAGGCACGGAGCGGAAACTCCCGGAGTTGGAATGAAGATCGTCTTCGCAGACCGAGGGTGGGAGGATTTCGCCTATTGGGTCGAGAATGACAGGAAGATCGCAGCGCGGATCGTCCGGCTGATCAAAGACATCGAGCGCGAGCCGTTCGATGGGATCGGAAAACCGGAGCCCCTCCGACACGACCTGGCCGGCTTCTGGTCCCGACGCATCACCGATGAGCATCGTCTCGTGTACGCCGTTGACAAGGAACGAATCCTCATCGCCCAGGCGCGATACCAATATTAGCCTAACCAAGTGCCGGAGGATACCATCTGCTCTGACCATCGTCTGGTGCGCTCGCGCGTCGCGAACGACGCGGCGAGGGGCCGCTTGGTCGGATGTGGTCCTCGACACGGTTTGCCAGGCTGATGCTGCCGCGGTTGTACTGCCGCGGCGCCTGCGCTAATCTGCTTCGCAACGGGGTCGCCGGTGCCAGGCGGTGTCGGCAGCATGCGCCCCGCTTGTTCGCGACACCCGCGCGGCCCATCAAGGATGCAACATGATCACAACCCGGTTCCTGGACGAACCCAGCGATTACTTCAGGGCTTCGGTCGTTTCTGCTGAGGTGCTGGACAGCGGTCCGCGCCACGTGACGCTGAAGACGCGGGCCGCCATGCAGGCCAAGCGGGCGGTCTCCTCCGCCGACTCGGCCATGCTCAACCAGCTCAAGCTGGCCGCGGTGGGCGAGAGCATCGAGGGGCGCCTGCGGCTGGATGTGCTGGCTGACGATGTGATTCGCCTGCGGTATGCCGAGGGCGCCGTCGTGCCGGAGAACACCACGGCCATGGTCGTGGGCGCCCCGCGAGCCAAGGGCCGCTGCCGGATCCGGCTCGACGGCGCACCGGTGCAGGTGGAACTCGCGGCGGCCCCCTGGCTGAAGGGCCAGGAGGTCAAGCCGGTGGCGGCCACCGTGGTCGTCGAGACCGCCAAGCTGCGCATCGAGATCGCGCTCGATCCCTACCAGATCGAGATTCGCGACCGTCAGGGCCGGGTGGTCTGCGGCATCGGCCGGCGCGAGAAGAACCACTTCGGCTGCTGGGACGCGCTCAACACGGGGCTCTGCCGCCGTGGGTCGGACGGCCATCCGGTGGCGGTGGAGTGCTTCGACCTGGCGCCCGACGAAGCGATCTACGGGCTGGGCGAGCACTTCATCAAGCTCAACAAGGTTGGCCAGAGCATCGACCTGAACATGGCCGACGCCCTGGGGGTCACCACGCCGCGCGCCTACAAGAACGTGCCCTTCTACATGAGCACGCGGGGCTACGGAGCGTTCTTCAACCACTCCAGCCTCATGACGTTCCACGTCGGCAGCCGCAGCGCTACCGATGTGCAGCTGGCCGCAGACGACGACTTTCTTGACTACTACGTGGTCTTCGGCACGCTCAAGCAGCAACTGGCCCGCTACACCGATCTGACCGGCAAGGGCGCCCTGCCGCCCAAGTGGACCTTCGGCTACTGGCAGAGCAAGATCAGCTATACGGGCGCCGAGGAGACGCTCGAAATCGCCCGCCAGATGCGCGCCCACGAGATCCCCTGCGACGTCATCCACCTCGATACGCACTGGTTCAAACAGGACTGGTACTGCGATCTGGAGCTGGACCGCGAGCGCTTCCCGGATCCTGCTGGTTACTTTGCGGAACTCGCGCGCCTGGGCATCAAGATCTCCCTCTGGCAGTTGCCCTATATTCCGTCCGGCTCCAAGCTGTTCGACGACCTCCTGGCAGTGGACGGCTTCGTGAAGACCCGCGAGGGCGGGATGTACGACTGCGGGATCTGCTTCACGCCCGGTTTCCGTGCCAAGGGTGGGGTGGTCGGGGTGGTGGATTACACCAATCCGGCGGCCGTGAAGGTGCACCAGGACGCCTTCCGCCGGCTGTTCCGGTTGGGCGCGAAGGTGATCAAGACCGACTTCGGCGAAGCCGCTCCGCTCGACGGTGTGTACCATGACGGCACGCCCGGGCACCGCATGCACAACCTCTATCCGCTGCTGTACAACCGGGCGCTGTTCGAGGTGACCCGCGAGGAGACCGGCGACGGCGTGGTCTGGGCGCGCTCGGCCTGGGCCGGCAGCCAGCGCTATCCGCTGCACTGGGGCGGCGACAACAGCCCCAACTGGTACAACATGATTCCGCAGATCGAGGGGGGACTCTCGTTCGGACTCTCCGGCTTCCAGTTCTGGAGCCAGGACATCGGCGGTTTCTGCGGGCTCGTCAAGGAGTCGCTGCTGATCCGCTGGATGCAGATGGCGATGTTCATCTCGCACAGTCGGATTCATGGCTACGGCGACCGCGAGTTGTACAAGTTCACGCCGCAGACCATGCGCATTTGCCGCGAGTACATCCGCCTGCGGTACCGCCTGCTGCCCTACATCTACGGTGCTGCCGCCCGCTGTGTGGCCGACTCCCTGCCGCTGATGCGCGCACTGGCGCTCGAATTCCAGGACGATCCCAATACCTGGAACATCGGCGACCAGTGGCTGTTCGGCGACAGCCTCCTGGTGGCGCCGATCTATACCCCCGAGGGTGTTCGCCGGGTGTACCTGCCCGCCGGGCAGTGGACGGACTGGTGGACCGGCCGGCGGCTGGAGGGCCGGCAGTGGCTGGACGTCAAGGTGGACGTGGAGACCATGCCGCTCTACGTCCGGGAGGGTGCGGTGATCGCGATGGGGCCGGTGATGCCCTTTGTCGACGCCGAACCGGTGAAGCAGATCACCCTGCGCATCGCCCCCTTCCGCGCGCCGGGCTCATGCACGGTGCGCGTCCCCGTCAACGGGCAATGGGTGACCGTCACGTACACGTGCGCCGCCGGGAAGCACACCGTGGCCATTGGGCGCACGTCCGTGAATTTTCAACTCGACGTTCTGGGGCCGGAGAAGGTTCGGATCTCCCCCCACACGACACCACTGGGCCGGGATAGTGGGCCCGGGAGAAATTTGGAGCTCAGGAAAACAGGAACCAGGCAAAAAGCCAGGCAAAAAGCCTTGCACCGGCAGTGAATCGATGTATTCTCTTGCTCAACGCCAAGCAACAAGGAGTAACCATGCCGAATTTAGCCAAGGTTCTGAAAGACGAGATCGCCCGCATTGCTCGCAAGGAAGCCAAACTCGCCGTTGCACCCTTGCATAAGCCTACAGCCAGCGCCCGGCGCACGTTCGCTGACCTCAAGAGGCGCGTTGCCGCACTGGAGAAGACCAACAAGGAACTCTGGTCTGCGAGGGAGAGGGCGTCGCAGCCTGTGTCCGAAGTGCCGGAGGCTCCAGCCAAAGCCAAGGGGTGGATCAGCGGCAAGGGGGTTCGCAGCCTGCGTCAGGGTCTCGGCCTATCCCAGCAGGCCTTCGCGAAGCTGTTGGATGTCGGACACAATACGATCTACAAGTGGGAAAGCAAACCGGGCATGCTGCAGTTGCGGGGCAGTACACGGGCGGCTCTGATGTCGGCCCGGCAACTGGGAGCGCGGGAGGCCAAGGCAAAGTTGGCGGAGATGGGAAAGGCCAAGCAGGGCAGCAAGCGCCGGCTTTGAGACGCCGGACCTGTTGTGGAGCTCAAGGCTCTGCCGGCGTCGGACAAGGGGTGCGGGACCGGTACATTTCGTCCGGGCAGGAGCATGCCCGTCAGGTCATCGAACGCAATGCGGCGAGCATCCTGGTCTGGGGCTGTCAGCGATGCGAAGGCAGGAACAGGGCAAGACGTGGCCGCTAAGGCGGTCGGTAACTCCGCAGCGCTAAACGAAATAGGCGGCTGCGTTGCCGCAACCGCCTGAGAATCAGAGATTTAAGATGGTCGGGGCGAGGAGATTTGAACTCCTGACCTTTTGCACCCCAA
>CAZZCT010000228.1:0-8296 GCA_964652365.1 uncultured Lentisphaerales bacterium | reverse complement strand
ACCAGTAGTCAAGTTGTTGATCGTTAGACAGGTACCGTGGTCCGACCCCAGAACCCAGGCATTCCATTCCGCCGCGGTCATCGTTCGGCCGTGGTTGGACGGATCGTCCCAGACTACCGTTTTGCCGCCTTCGATCAGCGGGATGTGCCCGCGCAGCAGGGGATCGTCGGTGCCCCGCATCCAGCGGCCGAGTCTGTCGCGCATCTCCGCCAGCGCCTCGGCATGCGCCGAGCCGGCGGCAAGATTGGCGACCTCGCCCGGATCGTAGATCAGATCATAAAGCTCCTCGCGCGGCTCGTCGCGGCTGAACCAGTCGTGCTCCTCCCAGATGTCGCGGCTGTGGCAGGGCGCCTGGTTCGGGGGGATCGGAGTACGGCGCCGGTAGAACCGGCGGATGTACTTCCAGCGGGCGGTGCGTACGGCGCGGGTGGGTTGATAGGCTGCGTGGTAGTTGATTTCGGCCTGCACTTCGTCGCGGATCGCCTCGACCGTTCCCTCCACCAACGGCGTCAGCGAACGCCCCTGCAGCCAGGCCGGCGGAGTGGCATTGCTCCATTCGCAAAGGGTCGGGAAGACGTCGATCTGCGAGACCAGCGCGTCGATGATGCGTCCGCCACGCCAGGCGCTGCCCCGCGGACCGCGAATCATCAGGAAGACGCCGATACCGTCATCGCGCAGGGTGCATTTCATGTGCGGGAAGTCGATGCCGTGGTCGGTGGTCAGGATGACATAGGTGTTGTCCGCCAGGCCGGACGCTTCAAGCGCCCCGAGAATCTGCCCGACATGCAGGTCGAACTGCCGTGCCAGTGAGCAGTAGCCGGCGAATTCCCCGCGGGTGCGCGGTTCGTCCGGCAACGGCGCCGGCGCCCGCACGAAACGGGCATCGTCGGCACCTTGCGCCGGGGGGAACCCGTTGCCGTGGCGGTGGCAATCGGCGAAGCCGATCTCGGCATACCAGGGCACCGCCGGTTTCTCCTCCGTGAACAACTTGCCCAGGCGTGCGGCCCAGGCGGCCTGCCCGATGGCTTCAAGGATATTCTGGTAGCCGATACGGCGGTTGCTTTCCATGCCGTCCCGCCCGCCGGCGGAGATGTGCTGGCTGCCGGTGAAGTACGAGGCGTAGCCCGCCTCGTGCAGGGCATGCACCCAATGCTGGCCGTAGTCGTTCAGGCTCCAGCCCATGTGCGCCAACCCGAGCATGCCGTTGTTGTGCGGCGCCATCCCGGTCAGCAACGCCGCCCGCGAGGGCGAGCACGTCGGGTTCATGCAGAAGGCCTGCCGGAATACCACCGCGTTTTCGGCGAACGCCTGCAGATTGGGCGTCGGTACCGGATAGCCGTACGGCTGAATGTAGCGGCCCATGTCATGGGCATTGATGTAGAGGATGTTCGGTTGCATGCAAGCTCCTATGTTCCTGCGCTCGGCAGTATCTCCGGCAGCACCGGGGTCGCCTCGGCCGCCCGGTAGACAATCGGCGCCTCGGCTGTGCCGCTATCCTCGGCGGTGTACGCCAGCGACTCCGACAACCCGTATTCGCCGCCACGCACAAGCACCGTGATCCCGCCGTTCGGCAGGCCGGCGGACGCCTTCAGCCCGCGGATCGCCTCCCGCGCGTGCCGCAGGGTCGGGAACGGGTTGGCCGCGCTGCCGTCGCCTGTATTGGGCACGCCGCGGCAAACATGGTACACAGATGGGGTTTTCATGATTGAGCATCCATTTCGATTTCCGTCATGCCATCCGCCTGATGCACGGTTCCGCCGGCTGAAAGTAACGCGGGCGAAACATACGCGTCGGGAATCCGCACCCGGCAGCGGCGCGACCCGGGGCCGCGGGGCCGTAGAGCCAGTGTCTGAATGACGCCGGCTTCCAGCTTCACGTGGACCTCGACGTTGCCGTGCGCCATGAGACGGAATTCCAGATCGTCCCAGGTGCCGTGCGGCAGGCCGGGAAAGAGGCGGATGGTGTCGCCATCCGGGATCAGGAGCATCCGGGCGAGGGTGCGCAGGAACGCGCCGGCGCCGGTGGTGAACCACGGATGGTGGATGCGCGACTTATCGGGCGAACAGCTCTCGCACAAGGCGCTGAAGTCGAGCCGCAGCGGCGGCACCTGGAGCAGACACGCCAGGGCCTTCTCCGCCTCGCCCTCGTTGGCGTGGACATAGGCGCGGTTCAGGTGCCCCCAGGCCCACTCGGAGACGAACTCCGGGTCGCCGGAGACCGCCGCGCTGCTGTGCTCGACCCCCTCCTGCTTCTTGAGGCAGCGCTCGCGTGCCTGCCGGCGCCAGGCGACAATGGCCGGGTCGGCGGGCTCGGCCGGCTCGGGGACCATGGCGACATGGAACTCGGAGTAGCACTCGCCGCCGAGATCTTTCGCCAGACGGGAGGCGAGCTTCGACAACCGCCGCCACTCCGGCGCGTCGGGCTCGTTCAGGCCCAGCTTCCCGGCCAACTCGGCCGCCATATGCAGGCTGACCGCCGCACCGCAGGCCACGGCCGGGCCGTCGTCGCGGGCGGACACGCTCTCGTCCACGTCGATGCCGGGCACGATCATGGCATAGTGGCCGGGCAGTTCGATCAGCAGCCACTTGCGGCAGAACTCCGCGCACTCACGGATCAGTGGATAATAGCGCCGCCAGGTTGCCTCATCATCCTGGTAGCGGCAATACAGCCAGGTATAGTTGGCCAGGTAGCCGATCAGGTGGAACTGGTAGAAGTGCGTGGAATTGCGGTCGGCAATGTGCTGGCCCGATTCGGTGCCACAGGCGGGGAAACGGGCACCGTGGCCGCCGGTCATGCGTGTGGCCATGATCAACGTGCGGCGGCGCCATTCGAGAATGCGCCGCGGCATCTCGAAGTCGCCGCAGGCCATCAGCCCGAGCATGGGGAACTGCTCGTCCCAGAAGTAGCCCGCACCCCAGGAGCTGTTGAACGGGTTGGCGGGCAGGCTGAAGTGCGAAAAGGTACAGCGGATGGTGCAGATCTGCGTGTCAAGAATCGCCCGTAGCTCCGTTTCCGCCGCAGGCAGTTCGAGCGTGAACCGGTCGAAGTACGCCTGCCAGGCCGCCCGTTGCGAACGCCGCAACCCGGCATAGCCCTGTTCGGCCACCCACGCCCGCAGTCCGTCAACCGTGGCCGCCGGATCGGGCTTTTCGATGCGCATGGCCCTGATCTCGCGGTTGATCTCGCGCACCGGCGGCGACATCCAGATGTCGAGCGGCGTATCGAGAAGCATGGGGTCGTTGCCCAGGTCGTCGGCGAGCAGCAGGCAGAAGGTCACGTTGCCGTCTTTGTCCAGCGGTGCCTCGACTTCGAGGCGGTTGGCGACGGCCCGCGCCGTGGCCGGAGCGGAGGCCAGCAGCGCGACACGGCCCCGGTACATGACGATGCCGTCGGCCGTGGTGTCGGCGGCGATGCCGTTCTCCCAGGCCGGTTGCGGCGCAAAGGTGGCGCGATAGGGAATCGCGTCTGTCCCGACCTGGCAGAACGTCCACACCACCTTCGCCTGCCAACCGCCTTTGCGCTTCGGCAGCCCGTCATAGCGGCGGTGGAAGAGCACCACGTTCTTGTCGAGATGCACGAACGACTCGGCTGTCATCCTCACGCCACTGGCATGTTCGATCTCCGTCTGGATGATCCCCTGGCGCGGTTGCAACCGCTGGCGCCAACGCATCACCGCGCCCAGCTCGCCCTCGAGCCGCACATCCACGAAGCCCCATTCGAACAGGTTGCTGTTGTAGCGGTCGTTGGTGCGGCCGTGGCGCCGCCCGGTCCACACGATCCGCGGCGGCGGCCAGCTCCCCTGGTCAGGCGTGAAGTCGTGCATGGCGCCGCGGGCGTCCACGCACAGCTTGATCTCGTCGTTGCCCGTCAGTGCATTGATCCGCTTCGCATCGTCGGGCAATGAGGCGCCGGCGACTTCGAAGAGTGGGTCGTGATTGTTCATCATTTCTCCTGCTGGCCATGCGTCCTGGCCCTATTGTCCCGCTGGCACCTTGAATTCGAACAACCGGAAATCATGCCGCCGCACCGGGCAGTGGAGCACGCCGTCTCTCCACTCGAACTGGCCGTCCGGATCGGCGGCCGTGCGTTCCTTGAGCGTCAGCGGCGCGTCCAGGTTGAAGTCCTCCATTCCCGCCGGCTTGCCCGTCGGGTCCTCGTCGTTTGGCAGTTCCGGTTTCTTCAATTTCGTCACGTCGTCGTCGAAGTACCTGATCAGCGACCTATCCACGTCTCGGATCGTCACCGCTTCCGGTGCGACGCCGTCGAAACCCATGGCGTTCAGGTCAAGCCGGACCTGGGCTTCCACACGCTCCTGGCCATAGTTCGCCAGGGCCACCGCGCACCAGCCTGGCCGTTTCCAAGCGCTGACGTAGAGGGCGGGATACGGGTGGGAGGCGACCGGCGCAGAGTCCCAGTAGCCGACGAACCGGATCGATGGGTCCAGGCGGATGCGCGCCTCGGCTATCCATTGGGCATCCAACTCCGTACGAAAGATGCCGACCGTCCAGGCCAGGTCATGCACGAGCAGGCCCGCGGTGTAGGCACGGTTGCACTGCCATTGCCGGGTCGGGAAGCTCTGCCACCCTGGGGCCGCATCGTTGCGCCACCACAGCCAGGTTGTGGACGGGCCCCACTTCTCCGGGTTCATGAACCGCATGCGGGCCGGCGACCAGCTATCCATGAAGTCCCGCTGCTCGCGCGGATCCTGTACGTAGTGGTCCTCACCGTCCAGCACGACGTCGAAGAAGGACCCCCACATGGGATACAGGGTGTGTGTGATGTGGGCGCACATGTGCGGGGTCAGGTTGTTGTCGTAGAAGACCTGGCGCAAGCGCCACAGGTACTGGCGCTGGCATCGCCAGTCGAAGCCGGGCTGGACGTGGCCATCGGCCAGTTTGTAGGCAGCCGGCCCGGGAACCACCCTCTGCGCGGTGTTCCAACAGTCATCCAGGTAGAGGCCGCGGCAGAACCCGCGCCGCACCCACTCGTTGAAAATCCAGGCTGAGAAGTCGACCAGCTCCGGCGTGTAGCGCAGGCTGTCGCGACCCTGTCCCCAGCCGTGGCCGAACCAGTCCGCTTCCCATTCCACAGTGTCCGCCGGCACATCAGCGAGACCGCGCAGGTTCTGGTAGAGTCCCGGCGCCACCATCACCGAGCGCGGCTGGTCGGGCCGCTGCCGAGGGTCGCCGTCCCCCACCCAGGCGCTGACGCGACGCCCGGCCGCCTCCCAGTCCATCTCCTTGGGGGATCGGCCAAAGGAGTTGAAGACCCCCGCCTTGTCGTTCTTCAGGTTGTGCCCCATGAAACCGTCTGGCGCCACCGTCCAGGACTCCCAGCCGCGTCGCGCCGGATCGCATGGCTTGACCGGGATCGGGTGCAGGCCGAAGGCGAAGGTGCGGGGAGTGTTCAGATCGACCGGCTCGGAGATAATCTGGAGGGTCAGCACGACAGCGTCGGCGGTGCGCGTGACCGCCACGCCCGGCGTGTTGGTGCTTTGGGTCCAGCCCTTGTCGTTCTCGGCGAACCAGGCCATGCCGCGCCGGTCCCCGGTGAGCATGACATAGGGCAGGAAGCTGCCCCGCAGCCCGTCGGCCGTGCGGATCAGCTTCGTATCGAGCGACGAGAACACCGGTCCCGGCGCGGGAGGCACATTCAGAAAGCGCACGTGCATGGGCTCGCGGAACCAGCCGTTGCCGTTCCAGGCGTGCAGGAACCGGGCGGCGTCGGGGGCGTAGGGAAGGCGGAGACGGAGGGAAGAGATGGTTAATGGTTGATGGTTGATGGTTGATGGCTCCGGATCCGCCTTTGTCGCGAGCTTTGTCGATTCCTCTCCACCCAGCCCTCCGCCTTCCGCCCCTGAACCCTGAACCCTGACCCCTGACACCTTCACCTCGAACCACATAAACCCGTCGAACTCGACGCAGCCCTTGATATCCGCCGTCACACCGGCGCCGGCGGCTTGGCCGGCGAACTCGGCCTTGACCTCGCCTCTGGTTTCGGCCTTGAAACTCCCGGCCACGGGCTTGAGCGGTGCTTCCTTGCCCGCGACCGTGGCCATCAGCTCGACCGGCCCGGCTAGGATGTCCTCGCCCACCGAGACGATCTTCTCTGGCAGGCCCGATGCCGCGAGATGAATGTCCCGGAGCGAGATGCTGACCACCGCGCCGCCGGCGGTGGCGGCGGCACCTGTCGATGCCTGTCGCCGCCCATCGGCACCTGGCGATTCACCTGCCGAGTCCTGAACCCTGAACCCTGCCCCCTGAACCCTGACCGGCTCCCACTCCGGCATCACCTTGTCGGATACCCCCGCCTGGCTCTGCCACCAGGCCGGTGGCGTGCGGGTGTGGTGGATGACCTTGGAGGCGACTACGTCACCGTTCGCGTCCAGGGCCTTGACCGTCAGCTTGAACTCCCCGAATCCGAGTGGTCCGGTCTTGGCATCGAGCACGAGGGGGCTGTCGGGCTTGACCTCGACGCGCGTCTCGGCTAGGCCGTTCGGGATGCCAGGGCCCTCGACCGTCATCGTGGCCGCCATCACCCGCGCGTAATCCTCCAGCAGCGGCCAGAGCGTCACACTCGCGGTGCCAATCACGCCGTTCACCGCATACACATCGTCGAAATCGGGGAGCGGCTTGAGTTCGGCGCGACGGTCGTAGAGCGCCACCAGATTCGCGACCTCGCTGGGGGCCAGCGCGCGCCGGTAGAGGCGGAAGTCGTCGAGATAGAGGGCATCCTTGCCTGGCGGCAAGACCAGCTCCAGCGGCTGGGCCTCGTCCCAGCCCTTCGGATCGTAGTCCCAATTCGCCGTGCCCCAGTGCGTCCAGGGCTTGCCGTTGAGGTAGATCCGGGAGATGGCACCGTTGTCCCAGGTCAGCGCGAGGTGTTGCCACAGGCCGGGATTGAACGCCACCGGATTGGGGTAGAAATTATTATTTGGCGTCTTGACCCAGGTGAGCGCCAGAACCTTCTTGCCGCCTTGTTCCAGGCGGAAGATCGGTGCGAACTCCTGCGGGAACTTAGCGAAGCGGTTCCACTCCCTGGCGTTGTCCCAGTTCCGCGGACGGATCCAGAAGGCGATGGTTCCTTGGCTGCGCGGGACAGTGACGCCGCCATACCGCACACCCTTGTCGCCCGGCAGGAGCAACAGTCCCTGCCTGGCCACACCGGCGCCGAAGCCGAATCCCCAGCCCTTCGCCTCTTCCTTAAGGGCGGCCGCGCTGGTCGGGGTGCCAGCGGAGAGTGCCACGCCCTCCGTCGCGAAGGCGGGCGCGAGCGCATCGTCGAATGGCAGCCAAAGGAGAAGGTCCCGTGGGTCACGGAAATACGGGCGGCCGGCCGGTGCAGGGCGGGAGCCCGCCGCGTCCACCCACCCCAGGTCAAGAGCGTAGAAGTCGCGCGCCGCCGTGGACAGGCGCAACTCGTCAAGCCAACCGTCGAAGCCGGACTCTCCCTTGGCGTTGTTACCCACGACCGCGGTTTGCGCCAGGGTTTGCCGGAAGGCATCCGCCGCTTGCTCCCCGCTGTGCAGCTTGGGTTGGCCATTGACCAACATCCGAAGCTCCGCCCGCGTGATGGCATCCCCATGGAAAGCCGTGGGCCTCCAGACCAGAGCCAGGTGGAACCACTCGCCGACCTCGGCACGCCATTCGGTGAGCAGCGGTTGCTTGGCCGCCAGCCATTGCGCCGCGATCCGGCCATCGTTCATCAGGCTGACTCGCAACGGGTGCCTGCCCCCCGACAGCTCGATCAGCGTGGCCCGCTCCGCCGGCATGCGCGCCGTCTTGAACCACGCCTCGAGCGTCCAGCCCTGCCCCGGCGCACCCCTGACGGCGATGCGGCCATCTTGACCCGCCAGCCGCAGGCCGCCGCCGAAGCGCCCCTCATCGGCCACCTCTTCACAGGCGCCGAGCAGGGGGATGTCCGAGCCCTTCATCAGCACGTCGTTGGCGGCCGTCGGCCCGCTCTTCGCGTTGGCCGTCTCCCCGGAAAGGAGCATGCCGCCGTCCTCCGACAGCATCGCGGCCTCGAGCAGGGCGCCCGTCGGCGTCTCCTGCCGGCCATCGTAATGGCAGAGCACGACCGTGGCGGGATCGTACACGTACGGCTCCCAGAACACGGACGCGCCGGGAGCATCGGCGGCCCACAGTCGAGCCGCCCCCACCGAGGCGAGCCAGGTCAACCAAAGAGTCGCCACGCGAAGGCTGCGGAACGGCAACTGATTCGGAAATCGGTTCATCTTTCCTCAATAGGGATATGCACTTCACTCATGGTGCTACCACCGGTTGTGGATTCGTGA
>CAZZCT010000227.1:0-8305 GCA_964652365.1 uncultured Lentisphaerales bacterium | reverse complement strand
GCCTGCCACCCTGCGTATCTGTCCGCGCGGCCGGGACAAGCCCGGCCCTCCATCGTCATGCGCGTAGCGTGGAGGGGCGACCTTGTGTCGCCCGCGTCTGGTTAGACATCGCAATTCCCCGCCGGCCTCAGCCGCGCAAATCCTGTCAATCCTGTTAATCCTGTCAAAGAAGCTCTCCGGCCGTCTCCCATTCGACAGGATTAACAGGATTGACAGGATTTGGGAGGGGACAATCTGAACTCAGGAAATCAGGAAGAGATCCACATCGGCACCCTTCCGGCTTTCCTGAGTTCCTGATTCAAAAAGGGCGGTCCCTTCCTACAATAGCCGGCACCCCTACACCCGGCCGCTGTACCGGCCGTCGGGCAGTTTCCGCGCCTGGCCCACAATCACGAGCGTGTCGAGCAGTTCCGCGACCCGCTCCGCCTTGACCCGCAGGAACTGACTTGCCAGTGACGCAACCGTCGTCGGTCCTGCAGCAGCCTCAAGTGCCAGGCGAACAGCTTGGACTTGCTCGGGAATCTCCGACGGCCAGGAAAGACGGCCCGATGCCGGGCGGACGGAACGTTTCTTCTCGGCCGGCAACTGCAGCTCCGTCTGCACATCCGACATCCGACCTCCGTCCTCCGACCTCTGATCTCCACCCTCCCGTGAGGGACGTTGTCCCGTCCCAACGGGACTCACGTCCGCCCTCGCCTGAAACTCCGGCCGCAGCCAACGCACCTGACCGCGCGCCTCTTCCGCCGCCCGTTCGGCGTTCAGCGCCACCAGCCGCGTGAGGATGGTGGCCGCGGGGTCAGGGTTCAGGGTTCGGGGTTCAGGCTGGTTGGTCTTCGCTGAACCCTGACACCCTGAACCCTGGCAACTCAAATCGCTCCAGCCATAGGCCTCGAACACCGCCGCGTCCAGATCGTCGTGCAACTGCCTCAGCACCGACACCATGGGTCGGTTATCGGAGTGTGGCCACGGTGTGTGGTTCACTCGTCCTCGTCCTCGATCGACGTGTTGATTTTCGCGCATATATGGTAGAGGCGAGTCAAGCCCATGACCCGCCCGCCGGGCGCCCCAAGGGCCTGCGGCGCCCCTACCTCCGCGCTTCCCTGTTCGAACTGCCTCCCGCAAAGGCGCAAAGAACGCCAAGCTGGATGCTCTGCGGTCTTGGCGGCTTGGCAAGAGAAACCCCGTCTTTGTCTCTTCTGCCGGGTCGGTGTTGATTTTGTGCGTAAGGTAGGAGGACGCAGACATGTTCAAACCAGGCCCCCGACGCCCTCGACGATTGGCTCCCGCTCAACCGCACGCTCCCGAGTGCCGACACGCCCGCCGAACGGCCTTCCGCAACCGGAGAAACCGCTCCATGCCCCCCCCTCGTTTCATTGTTTCCGTTGTTATTAACAATGCGCCGCCCCTTCCGGGGCCGGCCCTTCACGCTGCCAGACTGCTTCATAAGACGTTGCGCAACAGGAGCTTAACCATGCATCAGGACTGCAAACCGCACCCCGCGCAAGGCCTCATCCTCGCCGCCGCAAACCGCCGTTTTCGCGTTGTTTGCACCGGTAGCCGCCTCGGAAAGCCCTTGTTCCTTGGCGCGCCAGGGCTGAGTCGCCCGATCTTCGTCTGCCTGACCGACCTGCGACTGTCCGCGCGGCCGGGACAAGCCCGGCCCTCCATCACCATGCGCGAAGCGTGGAGGGGCGACCTTGTGTCGCCCGCGTCGCGTTCGACAACGCGCACGCCTGCACAGGCGAACCCGCTGCTGACAGCCGAATCCAACCGAATCCGACCAAATCCAGCCCGTCTCGTCGGTCGAGAGGTAGGGGCGGGTCAGGCCCTTGACCCGCCCGCCGGGCGCCCCAAGGGCCTGCGGCGCCCCTACCTCCGCGCTTCCCTGTTCGAACTGCCTCCCGCAAAGGCGCAAAGAACGCCAAGCTGGATGCTCTGCGGTCTTGGCGGCTTAGCGAGAGAAACCCCGTCTTTGTCTCTTCTGCCGGGTCGGTGTTGATTTTGTGCGTAGCGAAGGTTCAAGCAGGCCGTTGGCCTGCTGGAGACCGTGCGCGTTTCCCGATGATCGACGACCATGATATGGACGAGCCGGCCGCGCGGCTGCATGTCTGGCGAACTCAGTCGAGCCATTCCGCGTTTAACGCGCACAGACCATAGAGGGCGGCGGTTTCAGCGCGCAGCACCCGGCGACCCAGGCTGACGGGCAGGGCCCCGGCGGCGAGAATCGACTCCAATTCGGCGGGCGTGAAGTCGCCCTCCGGCCCTACGAGCCAGGCGGCGGCGGTGGGCGGCGGCGTTGCGGCGCGCAGATCGGTCAGAACCTGTCGCAGCAGACGCGCCTGCGGCGCCAGGGCGGCGACCAGGATCGGACGGCAGTCCGCCAGGTGTCGCAGCGCGTCCGGCAGGCCCGCGGGTTCGTCGATGACCGGCAGCCAGAGGGCGCCGCACTGGCGCGCGGCCTCGACTGCCACGCGCATCCAGCGCGCTGCCTTGCCTTCGGCCTCATCCGGATCATCCAGCCGCACCACGGTGCGGGCCGAGATCATGGGGACGATGCGGGCGGCACCCAACTCCACGGCTTTTTCGATGGTCCAGTCCATGCGGTGGCCCTTGCTGACGCAGGCCGCCAGTGTGAGGCGGCAGGCTGGGGGCGGGTGGCTGACCACCTCGGTTTGCGGCTCGAAGCGCAGACCGCGGCGGTCGGCCTGGGCAATGCGCGCGTCGCGCGTGCGGCCGGCGCCGTCAAAGAGCGACACGGTTTCGCCAACCCGCGCGCGCAGGACCGTCTGAAGGTGCCGGGCCGCATCCCGTGCGAGTTCGATACCGTCGGCTTCTATCTGCGCCGTGGTGACGTGGCAGCGGTGCATGGTCAAGCCACTCCGTGAATGACGCCTGCGAGGTTGCCCCTCGGACCGACAGCACGAGTTTTCGAGCGTCGTGGGATTTTCGCAACCGGGACCCTAGCTGTGCTTGCGCAACGCGTCGCGGCGGGCGAAGAACTGCTCGGCCACTTTGCGCCGTTGCTCGGCCTCCGGGTAATTGGCGTCGGTACAGCTGTCGGCGAACGCCTGCAGGAGCTTGCGCTGGCTGGCGCCCAGATGCGCCGGGACTTCCAGCTCGACCCGCACGTGCAGGTCGCCGGTGCCATGGCCTTCGACGTTCGGGACGCCCTTGTCGCGCAACCGGAAGACCTTGCCGTTGGGGGTGCCGGGCGGGAGGCGGATGCTGGCCAGGCCGTCCGGGGTGGGCACGGGCGCCTCGCCGCCGAGGGCGGACAGGTGCGGGGGCACATGCACGGTGCAGAAGAGATCATCGCCGCGCCGCTCGAAGAGCTCATGGTCGCGCACGTGCAAGACCACGTACAGGTCGCCGGTGGGGCCGCCGCGCAACCCGCCTTCGCCCTTGCCGGTGAGGCGCAGACGCGAACCGGTCTCGACCCCGTGAGGGATGCGCAACGTCAGGCGCCGCCGCACTTTGACCCGGCCCGAGCCGCCGCACGAGGAGCAGGGGTTGCGCACCATCGTGCCTTCGCCGTTGCAGATGGGGCACGCCTGGCGGATCTGGAAGAACCCGCCTCCGGAGACCACGGCGCCGCGGCCGCCGCACTGGCGGCAGGTCTCGCGCCGCGAACCGGGGGCGACCCCCGTGCCGCCGCAGGGCTCGCAGGCGTCGCTAACCGGCAGGTCCACCTCGCGCTCCGAACCGAAGATCGCCTCCTCGAGATCGATCTCGAGATCGAAGCGCAGGTCGTCGCCGCGCTGGGCGCCCGTGCGCGAGCGCCGCCTTCCGCCGCCGCCGCCGAAGACATCGCCGAACGCGCCGCCCCCGTCGCCGAAGAGGCTGCCGAGGATGTCCTGCAGGTCGGACATGTGTGTGAAATCGCGGGAGAAGTCAAAGCCGCCGGGGCCGAAGGTCGACTTCATGCCGTCGTGGCCATACTGGTCGTACTGGTGGCGCTTGTTCTCGTCGCTCAGCACCTCGTAGGCTTCGGAGACCTCCTTGAACCGCTCGGCGGCCTCGGTGTTGCCGGCGTTGCGGTCCGGATGGAACTGCATGGCCAGCTTACGGTAGGTCTTCTTGATCTCGTCGGCCGTGGCTGTGCGCGCCAGCCCCAGCACTTCGTAATAGTCCCTTTTTTTCGCCATGGTGGACCGTCAGTTCCCTGCCGGCGTGCCGGCGCTAGTTGCTTCGGACTCTGCGGGCGGAGGTGCGCCGCTCGACACGATCACCTGGGCCGGCCGCAGCAGGCGATCGCCCAGCAGGTAACCGCGCCGGGTCTGCTGGACGACGCGGTTCTCGGCCACGTCGGCGGAAGGAACCGACAGGATCGCCTCGTGCTGTGCCGGATCAAAAGGCTGCCCCTGTGCCTCAACGGCCGTGAGTCCGGCCCGCGTCAGAATGGCCATCAATTGTTCGTAGACCAGACGGACGCCCTTGGCGAACGCGTCTTCGACTCCGGGCTGCTGCTTAAGTGCCAGTTCGACATGGTCCACCACCGGCAGCAACGCCGCAATCAGATCCTCGTTGGCGCGCTTGACCAGATCCTCGCGCTCGCGCACGGCCCGGCGCCGGTGGTTCTCGAAGTCGGCCATCAGCCGCAGATAGCGGTCTTTGGCGGCAGCCAGCTCGTCCTCCAGGCGCACCGCGGGGGTGGCCGGGTTGGCAGCCGGCGGCGCTTCCGTGGCAATCGTCGACGCCACTGCGGGCTGGGCTCCGGCGTCGGTCGGGGGCGGAACGTCGGCCGGCGTCGCGACGGGATCCTGGCCGGCGGCATCCGCCGCGGGGGTGGCGTTCGGGTTGGCAGGTTCGGGGTTTCGCTTGGTGCGGTGCATCTTCACTAGTCTCCCGCGCGTACGGCACCGTTGTGCGGCACGCGGGTTTCATCAAATTTCAAACGAACATGTTACCGGATGCGGCGCGCTGCGTCAAACCGCGCTGACGCAAAAACACGCAGAACGGACCGGACTGGACGGCACAGGCGGTTGTGCTGCGCTTCTGCCGCAGGATGGTGCTGGGTGCCAGCCGACCAGATGCACCTGACGCTCGCGTTTCTCGGTGAGAGCGAGGAATCCAGGGTGCCGGTTCTTGCGCGGGCGCTTGAGGCGGATGCCTGCATCGTGCGCGAGAGGCGACCATTCGCGCCACATCTCACGCTGGGCCGCGGGCGCGCGCGCCACGCGACCCCGGCCTTGATGGAGGGATTGCGGGGGGCCGCGGAGCGGATCAGCTGCTGTAGCTCTGCTCGGCCGACGGGAACTGGCCGCTCGCGACCTCCTCCTGGTAAGCTGAGAAGGCGCGGCGCATTTCGTCAGCCAGTTGGGCGTAGCGCTTGACGAACTTGGGCTGGAAGGCATCCCACAGGCCGAGCATATCGTGGGTGACCAGTACCTGTCCGTCGCAGGCCGGTCCGGCGCCGATGCCGATCGTGGGTACGGCCACGCTGGCGGTGATTTCGGCGGCCAATCCGGTGGGAAGGCATTCCAGAACCAGCGCAAAGACGCCGGCCTCGACCAGGGCGCAGGCGTCCTGCTTGAGTTGCTCAGCCGCGGGTGCCGAGCGTCCCTGTACCTTGTAGCCGCCTGATTCGCGGACCGACTGCGGAGTCAGTCCGATGTGACCCAGAACGGGAATGCCGTTGCGGGTCAGGGCCTGCACCAGTTCGGTTCGCATGGTGCCACCCTCGATCTTGACCGCATCGACATGGGCCTCCTGCAGAAACCGTCCGGCATTAGTCAGCCCCTGGGCCGTGCTGACCTGGTATGACATGAAGGGCATGTCGGCCACGACCAGCGCGTTGCGCACGCCGCGACTCACGGCGGCGGAATGGTGCAGCATTTGCTCCATCGTGGCCGGCAGGGTTGTCTCAAAGCCGAGCATCGTCATGGCCAGCGAGTCGCCCACCAGAATCAGCGGGATCCCGGTTTCGTCGATCAGCCGGGCCGTGGTGGCGTCATAGGCCGTCAGGCAGGCCAGCTTGCGCGTGCCCTTAGTTTGCCGGATCTTGAGTGCAGTCCATGTCTTCATAGGCGGCCGGATTATAGCACACTCCAGGGACTGTCAAACCGGGTTTTGTGCCCGCGCCACCGGCCCCGCTCTGCCAGCGAGGCTCCGCCTCAGACCGACGAGCCGTATAACCCGGCCGACTAGGCGCCGGCGACCAGCGCTTCGGGGGGGTCGCTGCGATCGTAAGAAGTCGAATGCGCTGCCGGCGGGCCGGAGTACTAACTGGTACCGTTCGCCGGCTTGGACATCACGCGCTCGATGATCCGGGTGGTGGAATAGCCCTCGACAACGTCCGCCAGCACGACCTTACCGCCGTTGGCCTCGACCACCTCGCGGCCCACGACCAGGTGAGCCCAGTCGCGGCCCTTCACCAGGATGTCGGGCAGCAGGGACTGGATCAGCGCCAGTGGCGTGTCCGAGTCGAAAATCACCACGTAGTCCACGCACCGCAGCGCGAGCAGCAGGTACGCTCGGTCCTCTTGCGACACGACCGGGCGCTCCGGGCCCTTGTTGCGGCGGACCGAGGCGTCGGAGTTGATGCCGACGATCAGCACGTCGCCCAGGCCGCGGGCAAAGCCGAGGTACGACACGTGGCCGCGGTGGATCAGGTCGAAGCAGCCGTTTGTGAAGACGACGGTCCGCCCGGCGGCCCGCAACCGTTCGCGCTCCGCCACCATCGCCTCGGGGGTCATCAGCTTGCCCAGCAGTTCCATGTGCGACTCCTCAAGAATGCCCGACCGGGGCCGCTTCAGCCCGTCGCCTGCCGCCATCGCACCGCGGCTGTCTGGCGGCGGATGTGATTTCAGACTCAACAGGCGCATCCACGCATGATAACATAGTCATTTCATGTTACGCAGGACCCGGCCGGTCCGTCGAGTGCGAAGCACGCCGGGCCGCCATCTCACTTCAGGAGCAGCCATGAGTCTACGACCGGTCGCCTTGATCATCCGCGATGGGTGGGGTATCAACCCGCGCGCCGACGGCAACGCCGTCTTTGCCGCGCAGACGCCCAGCATCGATCGCTTTCTGACGCGCTATCCCTGGACCCGGCTGGCCTGCTGCGGCGAGGCGGTCGGCCTGCCGGACGGCTATCAGGGTTCGAGCGAGGTCGGCCATCTCAACCTGGGCGCCGGCCGGATCGTGATCCAGGAGCTCAAGCGCATCGACGATGGCCTGCGCACCGGTCAGCTGTTCAAGGCTGCCAAGTGGCAAGCGCTGATGGCCGCCTGGCGGCACTCCGGCGGCCGCTTCCACCTGATGGGGCTGTTGCAGGACGAAGGGGTGCATGCCCACCAGGAGCACCTGTTCAAGATCATGCGCCGCGCGCGCGCCGACTTTCCGGCCGGCGAGATCGTGATTCACCCCTTCCTGGACGGCCGCGACACGCCGCCGCGCAGCACGCTGGAGTATCTCGGCCGGCTGCAGCTCGAACTGCGCGCGGTCGGCAACTGCCGGATCGGCACGCTGATGGGCCGCTACTACGGCATGGACCGTTCGCGAAACTTCGGACTTACCGACCAGGCGTACCACTGTCTGGTCTGCGGCGACGGCCGGCGCGCCGCCGGCGCTGAGGAGGCGGTGCGGGCCTCCTACGCGCAGGACCGCACCCCGGATGGCCAGGAGATGGGCGACGAGTACATTCCGTGCCATGCCCTGGGCGACTACGCCGGCATGCGCGACGGTGACTGCGTGATGCACTTCAACTACCGCCAGGATCGGGCCATCCAGTTGACCCAGGCGTTCGTCTGCGACGACTACCCCGGCCACCGGCGTGTGCGACGGCAGCTCACCTACCTCGGCTTCACGCGCTACTGGGACGAGTTTGAGGATTACCTGCTGGGGGCCATGGGCGAGGGCGGGGGCATGGATAACCTGCTTGGCGAGGTCATCTCCCGGGCCGGCCTGCGCCAGTTGCGGATCGCCGAGACCCAGAAGTTCCGCCACGTCACCAGCTTCTTTAACGGCAAGTCCACCCTGCCGTTCCCGGGCGAGGACCAGGTGGACGTCCCCGGTCGGTTCGACCCGGCCACCTTCGCCAGCCATCCAGAGATGGAGGCGGTGCAGGTCACCGATGAGCTGCTCCGCCGCCTCGATGCCAATCCCTACGCCTTTATTGCCGTGAACTACGCCAACGGCGACATGGTCGGCCACACCGGCGACTTCGAGGCTGCGCGCAAGGCGATCGAGGTGGTCGATGCCTGCGTGGGACGGTTGACGGCCCGCCTGCTCGAACTGGACGCCCAGGTGCTGATCACGGCCGACCACGGCAACTCCGAGCAGATGGTCGACTACGTCACCGGCA
>CAZZCT010000226.1:5080-8372 GCA_964652365.1 uncultured Lentisphaerales bacterium | reverse complement strand
TACGGGCTGAAAGCCCGTGCCACGATTGTGGAGCCGATCGGCAGAGGCCTGCGTATCGCGGCTCACGGACTTACTGCTCCCTTCCGCTCAGTGGGCGTTGGCGTGGCACGGGCTTTCAGCCCGTAGCCTGCGACGCACCGCAAGCATCTTGACTCTGCATCTCCTTGGCGTGCTTGGCGTCTTGGCGGTTGAGACCAATCCGCGGTTCGGACAGAGTTACCCCGGCGTTCATTCGCGGCGCAGCCGCGCGGCCGGCTTGCCTGTAGCTTCAGTTCACGATTACGGGCGACGATTACGGATTAAGAGGGGATGCATCCTGGCAGGCGCCCAGCGCGACCTCCTGCTCCTCGCGCGTCTCGAGGTCTTTGCGGCGGGCCGTACCCCGGGCGACGTCATCCGGGCCGATGAAGACCGCGAAGCGGCAGGTGCCGGATCCGGCACGGGTGAAAAATTGTTTGGGCTTCTGCGGGGCCAGGCCCAGATCCGTGCGCGTGCCCTCGCCGCGCAACCGCACCGCCAGGCCGACGGCCGCATCGCGCTGTTCCGGCTGCATGTAGCCGATCACCACGCCGTCGCGGGCCGTGGCGGCTTCGGCTCCCAGCAGCTCCTTGAGTACCTCCACCACCACGACGTCGCCGAATCCCAGGCCGACGGCCGGGGTGGGGGCGCCGCCAATCATGGTGAGCAGACTGTCATAGCGGCCGCCGCCGAAGATCGCGCGGAACTGGCGGGCCGTGTCGAAGGCCTCGAAGACGATGTCCGTGTAGTACGCAAGGCCGCGGATCACGGCGATGTCGAAGACCAGCCGGTCGGCGATGCCATAGCGCTCGGCCAGGGCGAACAGGGAGTGCAGGCGGGCCACGGCCGGCGAGTCGGGCGCGGCCAGGGCGGCGGCCTGGTCCAGGGTCTGGATACCCAGCAGCTCGAACGCCCGGGTGGCGGTCTCGGCCGGCACGCCTTCGGTTGCCAGCAGTCCGGCGATCTCCTCGTCCGGCAGCTTGCCGCGCTTGTCCAGCGCCAGGAAGACCGCGGCATGGTGTTCGGCGGCAATGCCCTGGCGCGCCAAGAGTTCGCCCAGCAGGGCGCGGTTGTTGACGTGGATGCGGTAGGCGCTGTCCGGCAGACCCATGGCCTGCAGGGCGGCCGCCGCCGTCGACAGGACCTCGGCTTCGGCCGTGACCTGCTCCTCGCCGACGATGTCCAGGTTCCACTGGTAGTGTTCGCGCTTGCGGCCGCGCGTCATGCGTTCGTAACGGAAGCACTGGGCTACGGTCGACCACTTCACTGGGAACTGCAGGCGGCCCTGGCGTGCGGCGATCATGCGTGCGAGGGTGGGGGTCATCTCCGGCCGCAACGCCAGCTTGCGGCCGCTCTTGTCCTCGAAGGCGTAGATCTGCTCCGAGACCTCCTCGCCGGCCTTGCGCTGGAGGATCTCGAGACTCTCGACCACGCAGGCGTCATAGGACGCGAAACCGCCGCGCCGGGCGGCCTGGCGCCAGGCGTCGAAGACCCGGTCGCGCCAGGCCATGTCCTCGGGGTAGAAGTCGCGCATGCCGCGCGGCGGCTCGAACGAGAGCGGTTGGACATTCATACGGGCGGCATCCGTGCGATCAGGCTTTGGCGAGCAACATCTTAAGGCGCTTGCCCGGCTTGAACTTGACGACCTTGCGCTCCGGAATGCGCACCACGGTTTCCGGCTTGTTGGGGTTGCGCCCGATCCGCGACTTGCGCGTCGTCAGTTCGAAGACGCCGAACTCCCGGAACTCGATGTGGCGCCCGGCCACGAGCGCATCGGCGATGCCGTCGAGCGTGAGTTGCAGGATCTGGTAAACGGTCTCCTGGATCTGGCCCGATTCGCGCGCGATCTGGACCACCAGGTCGCGTTTGGTCAGCGCCGGACGCGCGGCGTCGTTGGTTCCCCTTGCCTTCAGGTTCTTTGACTTCTTCATCGCCGTGACTCCTCTACCAACTGGATTGCTTTCAGATCACACCCATTCCGCGCGGCCGGCGCAGCGGCTAGGCCGGTGTCGCACCGATCGCGGCACCCGTGACCGCGATTGCCGCCCGCACCCGCGCCGCGATCGTGGCCGGCGCCTGCTCGAGCGGCAGCAATTCGGCCTCGCTGCTGGTGCGCGACTTGAGTTCGACGCCGCCCTTGGCCAGTGCCCGGGTCCCCACCACCACGCGGAAGGGGAAGCCGATCAGGTCGGCGTCCTTGAACTTGACGCCCGCGCGTTCGTCGCGGTCGTCCAGCAGCACATCGATGCCCTGCGCCTCGAGATCGGCGGCCAGTCGCTCGGCCGCGGCCGTGGCCGCAGCGTCCTTTGGATCGAGCAGCAGCAGCCCGACGGCATAGGGCGCGACCGAGGCCGGCCAGATGATGCCGTTACCGTCGTGGCACTGCTCGATCACCGCCTGCAACGTGCGTGTGACGCCGATGCCGTAGCAACCCATGACCATGGTTTCCGTCTGCCCCTTGTCGGTCAGGTAGCGGGCCTGGAAGGTCTCGGCATACTTGGTGCCCAGTTTGAAGACATGGCCGACCTCGATGCCGCGGGTGACCTGCAGGCGGCCGCCACAGCGCGGGCAGGCGTCGTCGGATCCCACCACGGCCAGGTCCAGGTAGTCGACAACCCGGGCGTCGCGGGAGAGGTCGACATGCCGGACGTGCGTGTCGGCCTGATTCGCGCCGGCGCTGCAGTCGCGGGCGCCCTGCAGGCCGATGTCGGCATACACCGGCACGTTCAGTCCGATCGGGCCGGCGAAGCCCACCGGCGCGCCGGTCGTCTTGAGGATTGTGGCCTCGTCGGCCAGCTCAACCTTGGCGGCCGACAGCGCGCGCTTGAGTTTGTGCTCGTTCAACTCGCGGTCGCCTGCCACCAGCACCGCCACCGGCTGGCCGTCCACGGCGTAGAGCAGGGTCTTGAGCATCTGGGACGGCGGGCAGGCCAGGAAGCGCGCGACTTCCTCGATCGTGCGCAGTCCGGGGGTGGTGACCGGGGCGGGGGCGGGGCTGTCCGGTGCGGCCGGGCCGGCGGCGACCTGACGCTCAGCGCGCTCCTGGTTGGCGCCGTAGCTGCAGGCGGTGCACTCGACGATCGCATCCTCGCCGGCGTCGGCCATGACCATGAACTCGTGCGACCATTTGCCACCGATGTCCCCGGTGTCCGCCTCCACCGCCTTGGTTCGCAAGCCGCAACGCGCGAAGATCCGGACGTAGGCGTCATACATCGCCTGGTAGCTGAGATCCGCCGAGTCGAGGCTGAGATCAAAGCTGTAGGCATCCTTCATG
>CAZZCT010000226.1:0-5070 GCA_964652365.1 uncultured Lentisphaerales bacterium | reverse complement strand
CTCTTTGGCGCGCATCAGCCCGAAACGCGGGCGGATCTCGTCGCGGAACTTGGTCTGGATCTGGTAGACGGTGCAGGGCAGCTGGCGGTATGAGTTGACTTCGCGGGCGATCAGGTCGGTGACGACCTCCTCGTGTGTGGGGCCGAGCACCAGGGTGCGCTCGGCGCGATCCCGCAGGCGGAACATGGTCGGGCCGAGTGCGCCCAGGCGGCCGGATTGCTCCCACAGTTCGGCGGGTTGCAGCGCGGGCATCAGGATCTCGAGCGCGCCGGCGCGGTTCATCTCCTCGCGCACGATGCGCTCCACCTTGCGCAGCGCACGCAGCCCCAGCGGCAGGAACGTGTAGAGGCCGCCGGAGAGTTTGCGGATCAGCCCCGCGCGCAGCATCAGCTTGTGGCTGTCGATTTCGGCTTCCTGCGGATCTTCGCGGAGGGTGCTGAGGAGGGCTCGGGTCCAGCGCATGGCGCAGTCGCTTTCGGTAGAGGTCAGTTGGTGCCAAGGAGAGTGCTGCTCAGCCGGTTCCGGCGGCCGCGGACCTTTCTGAGCTGCGAAGGCGTATTCCATCCGAATCGGGCCGGATTTGCAAGCTAAAGCGCGTTCAGATCCGGCGGCGCCGGTCGGCGGCGGCCCGGCGGCTCTTGCGGCTTGCCGATCACACGTGGGAGCCCGTCGGCACATGGTCTGTGCCATGTACGGTGCTTACGGCCGACCGGCTCCTAGCAGGGCACCGGCGCGGTCTGAATCCAGAGGGCGGCGGGTACCAGCACCAGCGGCGACAACGCGGCGTAATTGAGCGCATGCAATCGCGGCAGCAGTGCCAGGGCGGTGAGCGCCACGGCCAACGCGCCCCAGCGCGCGGGCTCGAAGGAGCCGGGCAGCAGGGCGCCCCAGCTGGTACAGGCGGCACCCAGTGCGACGTTGCCTAAGACTCTCCAACGATCGAGCCAGGCCGCGTCACCGGCCTGTGGGGGTCCGTCCGGCAGACGGGGCGGCAGGAGCGCGAGCCCGGCAGCCAGGGCCAGTAAGACCCCGCCGCACGGCGTGCCAGCGGCCAACCGCAGGCGCGCGAGGATGCTCTCCGCCCCGGTCGCGTGGCCCAGAGACGCCAAGACCAGCGCCCCTGCGGCGGCCAGTGGGGTGGCGAGGCGGAGGCCATGCCAGCCGCGCGGATGTGCGACCGACTCGCCGCAGTATGGACACGTGCCGGCTTGCGCTCCCGCAAAGCGTTCGCAGGCGATGCAGAAGCCGGCGCGCGGCGCGCTCACCGCGTTGGCTCCGTCGGGGTCGGGGCTGGATCCGCCGCGGCCGCCGGCCCCGCCGCCCGCCCGAGTTCCGTGGCCGGACCGGCGGAGCGGCGGTCGCCGGTGGCGCTGGCCGGCAGGTTGCCCATCAGGGCTTTGAGTCCGTTCTCGACGGTGACGATGCCGCGCACGCGGCCCTGGCCGTCGCGGACGAGGGCGAGATGCTGGCGGTTGCGGCGCAGGACCGGCAGCACGTCGTCGGCCCGCAGCGTATCGGCCAGGAAGAAGGGCGGGCGCATGAGCGACGCGGCCGTTGCACGCTCGAGATCGCCCGAGCGCGCCAGCACCTCCTGCATGTAGAGCACACCCACACAGTTGGTGTTTCCGGCATCAAAGACCGGCAGCTTGAGGTGCCCGTGTCGGCGCACCAGTTCGGCGCAGGCCTGCAGGGACGTGTCGGGCTGCACGCGGATGACCCGCTCCAGCGGCATCATCAGGTCCGCGGCCGTCTGCAACTGCAGGTCGAGCACCCGGTTGATCATCAGGCGTTCGAAGGTCGAGATCTGGCCGCTGGCCTCGCTATCACGCGCCAGGATCTGCAGGTGCTCGCGTGTGACAAAGGGGCTGCGAGAATCGTGCTTCCGGCGTCGCGGGTCCGCCCAGTGTGTCACGGACAGGACCAGTGCTGCCAGCGGCCGCAGCAGTTTCTCGGACGCCCGCAGCAGGAAAGCCAGCGGAATGCAGCGCGCGAGCGGCCGGCTGTTGAACCAGGCTTTGGGGATGTACTCGCAGCCGACCAGCACGACCAGCGAGATGACGACCCCGGCCACGGCCTGGCCCGCGTTGCCCCAATGCCGTTCGGCGGTGCGTGCGGCCAGGGTTGAGACCACGACCATGCTCAAGTTTGTGCCCACCAGGGTCGTGCCGAGGAGCCGGTCGGTTTCCCGCAGGAAACCCTCCAGGATCTGGGCGCCGCGCGACCCGTTGCGCACCAGGTGCAGCAGGCGCAGCCGGTTGACGGAGATCACGCCGGTCTCCATGCCGGAGAAGAAGGCCTCGCTCAACATGCAGGCCAGGATCAGCCCCAACTCGATCGGAAGGGTCACGTGGCCAACTCCTCAAAGTCCGCGTTGGCCGGGTTGCCTGATTCCGGATCGGTGGCCGGCCGCAACAGCTCAAGCTGAACCTGCTCGATGCGGTGTTTGCGGACGCGCCGCACTTCGACTCTGCAGTCCTGGGCTTCGACGGCTTCGCCGGGCCGCAGGAACCGGCCGGCATGCGCCAGCACCCAGCCCGCCATGCGTTCGGCCCCGTCGGCTTCCAGTTCCAGGTCGAGCGAGTGGTTGATGTCGTCCAGGCTGGTGTTGCCGTCAATCAGCCAGTGGGTGGCATCAACCGCCTCCATGGTCGGGCGCGCATTCTCCGCGCCGTGCAGAATCTCGCCCGTAATCAGCTCGAGAATGTCGCCGCGCGTGACCAGACCGGCGGTACCGCCATACTCGTCCAGCACGCAGGCCACCGGGCGCCCACTGCGCTGGAGCGTGATCAACAGGTCGTCCAGGGCTACGGTCTCCGGCACGAAGAGTGCGGCTTGCGTGGCCCGGCGCAAGTCGTGCGCCGGGTCCAGCAGAAAGCGCGGCACGTCGAGAAACCCCTCGATGGCGTCGGGGGTCTGTCGGTACACCGGCAGGAAGTGGAAGTGCATGCTGCGCGCCAGGGCCAGGTGGCGGTCGGGCGGGTCGTCCAGATTGATTCCGATCAGATCCACGCGCGGGGTCATGACCTCGCGGGCCTGCATCTCCGAGAGTCGCATGATGCCGTCGACCATCGAACGCTCTTCCTCGTCCAGGATACCCATTTCGGCCCCCAACTCAACGGCCGTCAGGAGTTCCGCGTCGCTGAGCGTGCGCCGTTCGGGTCGCAACAGCGCACGCAGTCCGTGCGTCAACGCCTCCAACATCGCCCGAAACGGCGCCAGCACCTTGCCCCAGACAACGAGATTCGCGGCGCATGGAATGGCCAGCCGTTCGGCGTAGGCCAGTGCCAGCCTTTTCGGCGCGACCTCGCCCAGGATCAGGAGCAGTAACGTCATGACCGGGATTGCCACGACGGTGCTGTAGGTCGGCAGCAAACGCTCGACGATGGCATACCCAACGCTGGCGCTGGCCACGTTCGTCAGCGTGTTGCCGACCAGAACTGTGGACAGGAGACGGGTGGGCGTCTGAAGCAACTCGGTGACCAGCGGGCCGCCCTTGGGCGAACGCTCACGCAGGCGCTGCACTTGAACGGCATTCAACGAGAAGATGGCCGACTCGGCCATAGAGAAGAAGGCGGAGAGCACGAGCAGTACCAGCAGCAGCAGGCCCATGGCAAGCAGCGCGAGAGCACTCATTGCGCCACCCAATCCTCCACGTGCAGGCGGGTGCGATGGTCGCTCTTAAGGGTCTCGATCTCCATGTCGCGGATGATCCAGCGCTCTCGGATCTCCTTGATGCTGCGCACCCACATGCGCCGGCTGGGCGCGCCCTGGGGGTCAAGCTGTTCGGCCTGCAGCAGGAAACCGGCCTGGCGGTCAATCCAGAGCCGCACGGCCGAGCACCCGGGGATGGGTTCGGGCGGCGCGACCACGAGCACGTCGCAGTCGCGGCCCTTGAGCCGTTCCTGCCCCTCGATGCGGGCCGATGTCCACCAGAGAAAATCCAGCGTCAGGTCGAGCCAGGTGACATCTGACCCTCCGACCCGGGCGGCCAGCGAGGGCGGCGGCGCATCCGCCAGGGGGTCGCCCTGCTCCAGGGCCAGTTCCGCGCGGCCGCCGGCGCGGGTCACGGTGAGGCGCTCCAGGGTGCGACCGAACGCGTCCTGCACCTCGTAGGTGGCACGCGGCGTGGCGTTACCCCAGTCGAGCTGCATGACAAACCGGTATTCGCCCAACACCTGTCCGCGTTGCCGGCGGACCGTGAGGGTGCCCTTGAGACCGAGGGGTTCGCGGGGCAGGATCGCCACGGCCGTCTGGAGCAACTCCGCGGCCGAGGGTGCCGGCGCGCCAAGGTCGGCACCCGAGGTGCACCAGACCTGCGCCAGCAGACAGAAACATGGCAATAGGATTGTCTTCAACCAGAAAGCCCGGGGTTTGCTGCGTGACGGGCGGACAGAATCGGCCGGCGTCGCCGCGCACCAGCGCTGCCAGACAAGCCAAGCCTGTCGGTACGCACGCAGCAGGAGAAGCGGTACGGGTTTATGTATAGCATAACCCCTTCGTGGCCGCAACCTCGTGTGCTTCGCGCCGGCAATTCCGAAACACCGCCTGGCGGTGCCAGGCTGGATGATTCGCCGGCCTGCCGCATCCGTGGGTCGCGCGATGAGTGTATGGCTCCGCGTCCGCAGGCCGTGGTCTGCGTCAGGTTGGAAGCATGGAGACATGGAAGCATGGGGACATGGAAGCATGGGGACAGAAGCATGGGCAGAAGCATGGAGACAGCGAAGCATGGGGACAGGCAAATAGAAGCATGGGTAAGCGAAGCATGGGGACAGGCAAATAGAAGCATGGGTAGAAGCATGGTATGAAGCATGGGGACAGGCAAATTGAGGAATATTTCCACTGGGGGGTGGAATTTGGGCAGTCTCAAACCTTCTATATGGGTAACGACATTCGCTCCGCGCGTGTCTGCCCAGGAGGAACCCATGCGTCACCCTCGCCTGAAACCGGATTATCGAGACACCTGGCATCACTGCTACAACCGGGCCGTTGGTACCGCCGACGACCGTCCCTTCGGCGATGCCGAGAAGGAACAGTTCGTCCGCATCCTGCACCGCGTAGCCGGGTTATACG
>CAZZCT010000225.1:0-8374 GCA_964652365.1 uncultured Lentisphaerales bacterium | reverse complement strand
ACCGCTCCAACCAGTGCAGGCCAGCCCGCCCCCCTCGCGCCCGCGCAACCACAGATTGAGTCTATACCCCCTATAGTCCCCCAAGGGGGACGGTCTTCCAGGTCACGCACTTCCAAGACTTGCCCATACGAGGCCCTTGATCCTCAGGCCCGTGCATGGTTCGACGGGTTCTGGAAGCTCTACCCGCGCCGGGAGGACAAGCAACCTGCCGCCCGTGCATTCGCGGCCGCGCTCGACAGCTCACGCGACAGGCCGGCACTCGTTGCTTCCATGGCTTCCGGTCTTCGCCGGTACATCAAGTGGGCCGGGGGCAACGAGGTGAAGTACCTCAAGCTCGCGGCCACCTGGCTCAACAACCGATGCTGGGAGGACGAGTACACAGAAACCCGATTGCCTCAGCCTAACTCAAGCCTCGCCGGACCAACCGCTGCCGAACTCGACCGCATGATGGCCGAAGCCAGAGGAGAACGATGACCGACCGCATCCCACCACAAGACCTGGACATGGAGCAGAGCGTACTCGGCGCCATGATCATCGACCCTGATTGCATCCCTGACGTGGACGCAGAGCTCCGCGCCGAGGACTACTACCGGCCCGCGCACGCGACGCTCCACCGGATCATCATGCGCCTCCACGCCGCATCCGATCCCGTGGACATGATGACCATTCAGGCCGCCCTGAAGGCCGCTGACGAGTACGAGCGCGCCGGAGGCGTGGCCTACCTGGTGCAGCTCACCGACGCCTGCCCTACGGCCGCCAACGCCGTCGCCTACGCGGTAGCCGTGCGAGAGCACGCCGTACGCCGACGCTACATCGCCGCGGCCAACGAGATCGTCACGGCCGCCTACGACCTCTACCAGCCGCTCGACAGCCTGGCCGGCGTCGCCGCCGCATCGGCCCAGATCGACACCCGCGGCTCCGACCGCTGCCAGTCCCTCGGGTCTCTGGTCCACCTCGTCATCGACACCGCCGAGGAGCGCGCCAATGCACTCAGCTCCGGCGCCCGCATGTCCGGCATCACCTCCGCCTGCGAGCAGCTCGACGAGATCACCGACGGCTGGCAGCCTGCCGAGCTAACCATCCTCGGCGCCCGCCCATCCACCGGCAAGACCGCCCTCAGCCTCCAGTGGGCCATAGAGGCCGCCCACGCCGGTCACAGCACCGTCTACGCCTCAGCCGAGATGTCGCCTCAGGCAATCGCCACACGCGCCAACGCCTACCTTTCCGGGGTGAACAGCCGCGACATCCGCACCGGACGCGCCTCCGCCGGCGACTGGAACCGCATCATGGAGGGCGGACGCATCGCCCAGGGCTTGCCGCTCACCATCGTCAACGCCGCCGGCATGCGGCCCGCCGAACTGGAGAGCATCGTCCGCCGCACCCGCAACGTCGGCCTCGTCGTCGTCGACTACCTCCAGCTCCTCACGCCCAACGCCCACGGAGGCAACCGCACCGAGGACGTGAGCAGCATCAGCCGCGACCTGAAGACGCTGGCCGTCCGCAACCACACGCACGTCATGGCGCTCAGTCAGCTCGCACGAGGAGTGGAAAGCCGATCCGACAGCACGCCCCAGCTCTCAGACCTCCGCGAGAGCGGAGGGCTGGAGGCCGACGCCGACCTCGTCATGTTCCTCTGGAAGTCCACCCAGCAGATCCACGGCGGAATGGTCGTGAACTTCAGCATCGCCAAGAACCGCAACGGCCGTTGCGCCAGGGCATCCTGGCACTGTCAGCCCTGGTGCGGCCGCTTCACCTGGCAAGCCACCCAACAATGACCCCAGCCCCATTGACGCTCAGCCTTCCGTCGTGCTATGATTACATCACCACACATGGTGCCTACACGCTACATCCAAGGAGATCACGCAATGAAGCTCCCGTCCACTCGAAGGGGAATCCTGAGCCGTCTGGAGGCGGGCCTCATCACCAGGTCCGAGGCCAAGCGTGAGCTCCTCGTCGCGGCCCTGCTCTGGCGCGACATCAGCACCACCCTCGCCGCCTCGGCAGCCCTGGCCGCCATCGCCTACGCACTCATCCGGATCCTCAACGTGAGCGCCCAATGCCACCCGTAGCCCCGACCTTCGAGGATCTGCTCGACGCCCTCATCGACGCCGCCAGCCAGGGCCGGAGCTGGGCCACCCAGCGCTGCGCCCTCATCAAGCGCTACAAGCGCAACATGCAAGGCGCAGCCACAGCCCCGCCCTCCTACACCCGCTGCGGCATCTGCCAAGCCCGAATCCCAACCCGCTGCCCAGCCTGCCTCCCATCCGCCAACCCCGTCAACCCCGTCAACAACGTCAAGCCGTAGCCGTTCCGTGCCCGTTCGTATGCCAGCCCGGAGCCCCGTTGTTCCCTCACCGCCCAGAGGCACATGCAGTCTGCCCGTCGGCCGGCCCGATCGTGGCCAAGGGCGGCGCGTTCACGGGCGCGAGAGGCGCGGGAGCGATGGCTGTTCCGGGCCGGATCGCGAACCGCATGGGTCCGTCTGTCTCCTACAACTGCGCGGTCAATCGCCTTCGTCGCGCGGTCTCGATGAGGGAGCCGTAGGCACATCCTGCGGCCTTGGCGGTCCGATTAAGGCGGCTCTCAGCACACCAGTCAGACTCTCTTACGACGTACAGGCCGAGCGGGCGCCGCTCCATGCGATCGACCTCGTCCATGAATGATCGGAGGGCTGCAACGAGAGATCGGTAGGCTTTCCCGACGTGCCGGTCGTGAAACCGCGATGGAGTGCGGTTAGCGGCGCGGATCACATCCACGATCGGCTGAAGTTCATCGCCGCGAAACATTGGCGGCGATTCGAGCGGGAGGTCCGCAAGGGTCGCGATCAGCCCGCTCGGCGGCAGGAGACGAAGCAGATCGGCCAGGCTGGCGTTATCGGCCCCGATCCTCCTCTCTCCTTCCTTGTTCAAGTAGCCTACAATAGCTAGAAAAACAGCCACAACCCCTGAAATAGTAGGAGTTACCCAGTCCTTCTTATCGGTCATGATGAACCAACCAGTGCTCGGTCGCGCGAGTTCTCCATGCTGCCCAGTAGGCCCATCGCCCTCCTCTTCCTCAGTTCGTCAGCAGCCGCCCCGCCGCCCCCCTCCCACCGCCTCACGGCTTACACCCCCCGCATGGCCCCAGCCCCTTCGCCACGGCGTCGGCCCTGCTCATGGGGATGCAGCTCAGCCTCAGCCCGTTGCAGCCCAGGCGGTGGTACTTCTTGCCGGTTCGCGTGGCGTAGACCGTGTCGCGTTCTGTCGCTTCTGCCCTGGTCCGATCCGTCGTGACCCGTGGCGCTCCGTCTGCGAGCACCGTGTTCAGGACGGCAGCCAGCCTGTAGGCCGCCAGCGCCGCGCGGCCTCGGCCGACCCTGGCTGCGTTGGCCAGGTAGCGGTCGGAGGGAAGCGGGCGCGTGGGCCCGGACTCGTCCAGCGTGTAGACCTCGCGGGTGGCTACCTCGGCGCTCTCCCTGGCCGCAGGCGCCAGGTTCTGGTAGGCCAGCAAGGCGACCGCCTCATGCGCGCCGCCGTTCCAGGCGAACGCGGGAACCGCCGCCGCCAGGAGAACCATGGTCGCGATCGCGCGGCGCGCCGCCCAGCCTGCTCTAACCAAGGTCACCGAAGGCCTCCTTCGCTGTGTGCTCCGACGCGCGGGCTGCGGCGCTGGCACAACGGTCTCGGGTCGACCTGCCGTGGCCCGCTGCGCTCCCTGTGGCCATGTGGCATTCGGGCCCGCAGTGACCGTGCCACGACCGGCTGGCGTGACAGTGGGGCGAAACTCCCAATGAGCGTAGCCGATGACCGTCAGCGGAGTGATCAACCGAAGCGGATGCCGAACAGCCCGCCATCGTCTGTGGCATCGGTTAAGCGGACACTGTTGACGTGGTCGTACGGGTTGAAGCCGGGCGGTGCCTCCTCAGCGCTGAGCGTGTCCGAGTTCATGGTCACGATGTACTGGTACCCGTGCTCGTCGGCCATAGCAGCGCCGACCTGCAAGGCGGTAGCGACCTGGCGCGGGTCAACCCCATCAAAGAGGTGACTGTCGTGTATTAGGAAGCCAGGCCCAGCACCGCGCTCACTGGCAAGCCGCATCAGCGTGACATCGAAGCAGAAGATCTGCATTGCCGACACACCCTTGCTCTTCTGTCCCTGGATTCTGACGTCGAACTTCGGGCCATCGTCAGACTCCTGAATAATGAGGCTACCAGCTTTCTCGTACAGGCGCGATGACACATCCTCGAACGTAACGATCGCCTCCCGGACGCGGCTGGCCTGCTCCCTCATGTCTTGCGTCAAGCGCAAGAGCAGGCGCTGCCGCTCAATGCTAAGCTCGGCCCGCTGGCCCTGCATGTACTCCGCCGTCTCCAGCTGCTTTCTTGTGGCCTCGGTATCGTGCTCCATCCGCGTGAGCTCGGACTGTAGTGCGACGTACTGCTCCAGGGCGCCACCGGCACTGATGATCCCCATGATCTGGTGTCTGCGCTGATCTCGGCCCTGCATCTCGGTCTCTCTCGCCGCTATGCGCCTCTCGGCCGCATCCAGCTCCCCGCCCAAGTACATCCGTCGGTTCGCAATAACGGAATGGTGAAAGGCCGCGGCATCGTCGAAACTGCGCAGAGCTACGTCCGGCAGCGCTACGCCTGCTTCCCGGTAGAGTGTCGCCAGGTCGGCCAAAGATGGTTCGTGCTCGGAGGCTAGGGCTGACCGCAGGTCCTCAGCAAGCGCTCGGTCTGTCGTGTTATCATCCGCGAGAACCCCGAGCGCCCGCGTGATCTCCGATGCCTCACGTTCCAGGGCCTCGTACTCCGGCACGACCCTGAAGTAGGACACATTGGCCCGCATCCTACCCGCCCTCTCCTGTGCGACCAAGAGGCGAGTGCGCAGTTCGGCTGGATCGCCCAGGACATCGCCCAATGCCTCGCTGGACGCGGCGCGCCTCACTTCGCGCAGCATCCTCTCACGGTCTCGCACGATCTGCCACTGCTGAGCGATCGTCCAGTCGAGGCCCAGTATGTACGAAAGGGCAACCTGGCTGTCGCCTTCGGCCTGCTGGGCTGCTTGACGGAACGGCGACACAAAGGCTCCGCTCGCCTGTCGGCGCGCGAAATAGGCGTACAGCTGACGAAACTTGGGGGCCCACGCAGATGCCTCTGTCCCACCGGGTTCGAGGCCAAATGCAAGCGCACCCAGTACAGTGCGCCACCTCTCGTTCGTCAGCAGTCCCTTGCTGTTGGGCTGGTGCGGCCAGCGCGATACGTCCTGGCACGTCACGCGGACCTCGGATGGCTTGGTTCCCGACCGGTCGGCGTCTACACGCGTACCGGCCAAGTCCACGTCCAGCCCGAATGCATATTGCCGCAGGGCGTCGCACCGGAAAATCGACTCACGATCAGCGTTTCCGCCCAGAACAAAATGCACTAGCTCCACAAGACTGGACTTGCCAGCCCGATTCCGGGTCTGAAGCCTGGTGGAGGTTGCGGTCTTGTCCGACAGGAGTATGTTGAGGCCCGGACTGAACTCGAGGCTCTTGAATGTGGGCAGGTCGGAGTAAACCTTGTGTATCATGGCGCCGTCATCCGCACCCGCCCTTCGTCAAGGTCCACCGCCCCGACTGCAAAGAGCAGATCAAGGGCCAGAACAAACCAGTCATACGGCACGGCAGCGTTGCCATCACGGCCGACCGCTTCCCATAACTTCGAGACGGTCTGCGGCCGGCGCAGGTGGCGCAGAATACGTGCGCCCAACCCCAACAGGCTACGCCCGGCTGGAATGCGCTTGGTCGGCAAGATCACAGCGGATTACCCTTCGACTCGGAACCTGGCCGCTCGTAGATGTCGCATTGCTCGAACAGGTGTGCCAGAACAGCAAGGGCTGCTGAAGCCTCGCGGGGCGAGCCCGCGTGGCGACCGCCGGCAAACCGCTCAAGCTCCCAGAACAGCTCGTCACCAGCATATCCCAGCCGCGTGAGCTCATCATACCTGCCACGGAACGAAGCCGCTATCGCGTCACCATAGCGCGGATCATGGTGCGTGCTGAAGTACCGCGCGACGTGCGGAGCTCTCTGCAGCCCGAGCCTGAGGAAGCCGACGACCTCAGGCGACAGCTGGTTGCTCTGTAGCTTCTCAACCGACACTGGCCGAAGGTCGGCTGTAGGCGGCGCGTCGCCGGCACTAACAAACGCCAGGATGGCGGCGATATCCGTATACCGGACTCCCTGGATGTCGGCCGACGACGGTGCCGACCCAAGGATCAGGGCGATCTCGGGCTGCGCAAGCGCGAAGAGTCTGGCCCTGAGCTCCGCGTAGCCCCACTGCGAGCACGTTACCCCAGGGCTGAGCGCTTGCAGGGCCTGCAGCTTGGCTAGCACGAACGGCGGCACGCCCCCACGCGAGTTATGGACGAACGTCCAATGCCTGAACCTGCCGGGCCAATGGCTCAGTGCACCGTCGAAGTCCTCCTGCATCTTGGCCTCCGCGCGCGCCTTCTTGAGATCCTCTGGTCCGTACACCTGGAACAGGCGTTCATCGCTGGACAGAAACCCATCGCACTTGCGGTCGCCCTGGTCACCCCACGGTTTGACCTGAACGAAGTCGTCAGGGTGTCGCAGTTCCATCACGCGTGTGAACAGCCGCTGGAACTCAGTGCCCCCGAAGCCCACGAAGTCGCTTTCGAACCTCATCTCGTACCAGCTGCGAGTGTAGTGATCCACGGAACCGGTCCCTCCTGACGTAAGACCAGCTACGCCCTATGCGCGGGCGAGGAGCCCGAACCCCGGTAAGGATGCCATACTTCGGTCGCCTCGCCTACCTCAGTTACGCCGGTGCGCTCATAGCCCTGAGGGTGGCCGCCGCTCCCCGCCCCCTCACTCCCCCCAGACCCGCGCCAGCACGCCCTCGATCTTCTTCTCGAACCGCACGATCAACTCCCGGGTCGCCGCCACCAGCGCCTGCTCCGCCTCGATCTCCGCAACGATCAACTGCTGGGTGGCCAGGGGCGGGAGGGGGACCTGTACACGCCTCACTAGCTCGCTGTTCAGGTTGTTAACCACTCCACCGGTCGCCGCACGCTGAAACTGCTCGACGGTCGTAGGCGCTCCAAGGACCACCTGAAGGTACTCACTACTGCAATTGTCCGCAATCTGGCGGAGCGCGAGCCACCCGTCATGGATGCAGCCATGGATCCGCATAATGTAGGGCCGGCCAAAGCTCATTGAGTTGGAGAGAACGAGGTCACCGGGCGCTACGGCCCGCGATTTGGCGGCACCCGCTGGCGTGACGCGCTCTCGAGTACTGTCAATGTACTTGGCGCCGATCTCCGCATCACCGATCTTTACCCAGTTGATGCCGTCGGCCGCGGCAGTCATGAACTCGTGGATTGGGCGCGGTGAGGCGCCACGCTCTATCCGGCACACCTCCCCTAGCGCCACCATCGGCCAAGCCGGGTCCACGTCGATGTGCGGGCGGTAGTTCTCCACCACGGCCCGCGCGCCGTCGATCACCTTCTGGTAGCCCTCGATCTCCGCTACGATCGCGCGCTGAACGTCGAGCGGCGGGAGGGGGATGCGATACGTCTCGATGAACTGCCTCGGTACCCGTTGTAGCCCACCGGTTCCCGTCATCTGTGCCACCGCAGCGGACTTGAAGGCCTTGCGCGTCACGCATCGGTAGAGCCAACCGCGCTCCAGCCGGTCGGATGTCCGCAGCACATAGAACTCGCTGGAACCGAACCCACAGCCGTGGGCGAGCCACTGCATGATCCCTGCTTTGCCGTTCTCAAAGCAGGGCGTTACCTTGGCCAGCAGGACATCGCCATCTCGGAAGCTCGTGTAGCTTGCGGCCAGTTCGCCGATGGGGCGCGTCTGCGTCGCGGTACACGCAGCGGACTGCGTGCCCAGGTCAGCCATTGGGAGATAGGAGACCTCAGCGCTGGTCGCCAAACCTACCTCGATCCTGTCGCGCGGGTTCACTTGACAGACTTCGCTGAGTTGGACCAATGGATAGGCGCCGGTGCTTGTCGCAGCTTCCCGGTACCTCTCCCCGCTCAGGTTGAAGTCGCCGTTGGCTGCCACGCGGGACTTCTCCACCACCTGGCCCAGCGTGGTCGGCGTCTCCATCGCCGGCTCGCCCTCGCGCAGCCGGCGCAGGTACTCGGCAAGTTCGGCGGCGGCGGTCGGCAGGTCGTTCTGCTCAATCTCGCGGCGTTGGGCGCCCAGCCCGAAACCGTCGCTCACCACCTTCAGGAAGGCGACCGTGTCGGCCTTCCTTGCCAGCGCCTTGTCCAGGATGAGGATGGACGTCTTGACGCCGGAATAGGGGTTGAAGACGCCGGCGGGCAACGAGACCACCGCCACCAGATACTCCTCCACCAGCATCTTCCGGAGCTGCGTGTAC
>CAZZCT010000224.1:0-8390 GCA_964652365.1 uncultured Lentisphaerales bacterium | reverse complement strand
CCGCGAAGGCGTACGCGATCCATTGCGGTGCGCGCTTCATGCCGTCGGCTGTCGGGCTTCCATTCAGCGCCACAAATTCGATGGAACTGCTGGAACCTTCGTGCTTATCCGGAAAGGTATTCAGCAAACCATACGCCCGGGCATCGACGGCATCCACCAAGTCACGCTGGATCGACCCCAGCACGGTACGAAGGGTCATCTGGGTATCAGCGCGGCGCGTGCCGGCCGACCATGACCACGTGCCCTGTTGGAAGACCATCGCGACCATCAGCACGATGATCATCAGCACGGTGGAGGCCACCAGCACTTCGATCAGCGAGAAGGCGGCCCGAGCCCACGGCATGGGCGATGCCTGGCGGGTGACACAAGGTCGCCCATCCACGCGTACTGACGGTCCATGGAGGGCCGGGCTTGTCCCGGCCGCGCGGACAGACACGACTGGCTTGCGAACCGACGCAACGCGGGCGACACAAGGTCGCCCCTCCATGGTGGCCGTGGAGTGAAACCCGTGCGGGCGGCGCACGGCCGCCCCTCCCGCACCACGCGCTGCTATTGTTCGCCTGGCCATCTCACATCCCCATGAAGACGAATTCGGTGTAGTAGACCGGCTCGCGGTCCATGGTTCCCACGGACCGGTCGCTGACCTGAAGCGCCGCAAACTTCACCACTTGGTCATAGTCTGGCACATCGCCGAGCTGCAGCCGGCAGCGCACGGTATTCCGCTCGACGCCAAGGTATTTGTCGGCTTGGCACTCGGCTTTGCCCTCGTTGTCGGGAGTCAGGGGCTGCCCATCGACCAGGATGCCTTTCCCAAGATTCGCAACGGTCCAGGCCGTTGCTGCCGGTCCCGTCGCGTCGCTCCAGTTGGTGAGTAGCATGGCATTGGCGCGGATCTGCGAGAGCACGTGTTCGGCCACGGTGGCTTGCACCGTGTCGGACGTGGCCAGGGCGCTTTCGCGCAGCCCCACGGGAAAGAGTCCCAGCAGGCTGACCAGCCCGATACCGACGACCAGCAGCGCGATGTTGACCTCCATCAGGCTGAAGCCGGCGCGGGCTCTTTGGGCGGCATGGTTCATGGCAGCTCTCCCATTGACATCTCCAAGGCGGGCCTCCGCCCGAAACCAAATTCAGCTCTCACAGAGTCACAGAGCGCACAGGCGTTAAGGGAAATCCCCGTGAGCTCTGCGCCTCCGCGAGACATCCACCAGTTGCTTTTCATCGGCCTGACCGGCCGGCAAGACACCAAACGGTTACGCAAGCGTCCTCGCTTTCCTTTCGCAGAAGACCACAAGCCGGGAGGCCTGTGCCACATGGCGCCGGAACTGTCAGCTAACGTATCGTCACCTTGCCATCCGAACCGATCTCGAGGTTGATGCGATTGTCGGATCGGTCCTTGGCTATTTTCTCGATGACCTGGATCTGGACGGGCATTGAGGCATCTGAGTTATTGGCGTTACGGGCTTCGACCGAGCCGTCCGGCTTGAAGATGACGCGCGCCAAGATGGTGCTAAGCGGGTCTTCGCTGGGGCTTTCGCCATGGGGGACCCAGCGGAAGTAGAAGCCCTTGGGCAGCCGCTGCACGGGATGCAGCAGAATTCCATAGGTCTCATTGCCGGACCAACCCGTGGCGTCTTCGACCTCAAATCGGTAGAATGGACTGTAGATCTCGTAGGGAGACTCCGGCACTGCGGCGCGGTACTCGATAGTCACATCGCCGCGTCGCATGTTGTTCAGATTGTATATGACGGTCTGCCGTCCCACCATGGACTCCAGATCGGTATAGGCGTCATAGAAATACGTCTTCTGAGGGTCTTTGTCTTCGTCCGTCGGATCCTCTCCGGTGAGCTTCCCCATGGGGTGGATAATCGCGTAGTCAGTGCAGGAAAACTCAACGTCGTCATATCCGTTGGTCATCAGCACGAAGTAGACCTTCACGCCATCCAGGCAGGCGCGCTGGCGGGCCAGCAACAAGCTGTTACGCACGTCGGCGGCGGCGGCGGTGTAGGAGGCGGCGCGTTGCGCTCCGAAAAAGCTGCTGATCATGGCCGTGGAGATGAGCGCCATGATCGCCATCACCACCAGCAGTTCCAGCAGGGTGAAGGCGGCCTGATCACAGCCACCCACGGGCGGTCCGATACGTCCCGCCCGACTGAAGCGGGCCTGCCTGATGACGCTGAACATATGCGTTTCCGAATTCGTTTGTGGCGGCGTCGGCGTGCCGGCAAGCTCCGAACTTCGAGCCCGCCGGGCGCTCACTCTTCTTTAGTTACGTCCACGGTGTCGTCGTCAAAGTTAAAGGTTACTTTGAAGTAACGCGTGTCGCCACTCTTGGGTTCGCGATAGATCAGCGGCAGCGCGCGGCTCTCATTCCCGCTTTTCGCGCGGGCGGTGGAGAGAATCATGCGTTCCTCTGTCGTGCCCTGCCGCACGGAGGTGTAGAGGGTGGTTTCGTCGAGAAACCGGATACCCTTGGGGTTGGCGGACTCGTTGTTTTTCTCCCGCAGTTTGTCAAACACCGCCGCGTTGTTCTCGCCGCTGGCGGTGAAACTGCTGCCGGAGGGGCTGTCCACGGGCCAGACGTTGTACTCGTGCCGGTAACGGGCCAGCGCGGTTTCGAGCGTCAGGCAGGTCACTTCAAAGCGTCGTTTGCGGGAGGTGTGAATCAGGAACTTGGCGCTGGCCATGGTGATCGAGGCGATCAGCGCGATGATCAGCATTACGGCCATCAGTTCGATCAGCGTGAAGCCCCTGCGGCGGGTGCGTGGCCGGTGGCGCGCGGTTGGGGCGGATGGATGCAACCGTGCCGGCGCGGCGGGGCGGCGGGAGTTTCGCGCGCGGGCGTGACCGCAGGCGACCGTTTCGGCGATGGCTGTCGTGTCTTGTGCCATAGTCAAGGCCCAGCTCGCTCCTGCTACCATTGGACGATCCAGCGTTTCTGGTTGCCCGGCGTGTTGCCCAGAGACCAGACCACGGCGCAGGTTCGGACATACAGGTTGGTTTCCGCTTCGCACGGATGTCTCACAACGCCGTCATAGGCCCGCTCTAGGTTAGTGTCGCCCGGTTCGTTGTCGAGGCGCATGCGGTAACGCCGCTTCCAGGGGTCGATCAGCCCGCCGCCGGTCGGGTAAGCTGCCAGTCCGGCGTCCCACTCCTTCGTCGAAACCTCTAGGTAGGCGCGGCCACTGCGCGGTGCGATCAAGGACAGGTTAGCCTCGGTGGTTTCGTGGGCCTTGATCGTGGGGTCCCAGGCCAAGTCGTCCCGCGCGGGTAACTCGCGCTGATCCATCAGGTAGGCACTCCAGGCCTGGGAGACTTGCAGGGCGGTGTTGCGGGCCCGGGTACGCCAACCCTGGGCGCGGATGCCGTTGAACGTGCCCAGTGCGATCGACATCAGAATACCCATGATCAGCACGACGACCAACAGTTCCACCATGGTGAAGCCCTGGCGTACGAAGCCTGGCTGCGTGCTGCGATCGGGTGTCCGCTTATGTCGGTAGCGATTCATGTCCTGTTCCGTCGCAAGTTTGTCGCATCTGACTGCGCGGGTCAAGGGCCTGACCCGCGCCTACTTGACCCCGCGCCTACTTGCCTTCCTGGCGCGTGGCCTGCTACGCGTAGCGAGGTGGGCTCCTAGTGGCCGGCGTGTCCCTCGACGTTGTCGCCGGTGGTCGCCGGATTGCCGTCCGGACCGCTCGAGAAAAGTTTGTAGGTCTGGTGGGGCGGGTCGGACACGTAGTGAAACTCATGATCCCAGCCGTCGATCACCGTTACAACGCCATTGGTGTAGCCGGCGCCGGTGGGCACGGTGCGCAATCCGCTACTTGTATCATGAAGGATATCGTTGATGAAAGGCATCCAGCGGGCAACGGCCGCGCTGTCGCGCGGTTGATCGTCGTTCTTATCGGTGTTGTGATCCCCCCATTGCGTGCTTTCGCGTGTCGACGGATAGCCTTTTCCGCCATAGCCCGCGACGCGCGTGACCAGAAACGACATCAGTCCAAAGGTGTAGGCAGGGGCTTGACTCCACGCCGCATCCCACGAACCGCCGATGTTCTTGATGATAGGCGCGATGGCGGGATCCATCCAGTCTCGGTCGACGAACTCGTAGCCGAAGGGCTGTCCGATTCCCGGATAGAACGGCACGGGCGGGTACTGGCCATACTCGGCGTAGAACTCCTCCAGGGCGGTCTTGAGCCGTTCCAGACGCGCCAGTGTGGAGGCCTTGGCGGCTTTGTCCCCTGCCAGGCCCGTGAGCTTGAAGACCATTCCGGCCAACACCGCAATGAGCAGCACCACCACCAGCATCTCGACCAAGGTGAAGGCCGCGCGCCGCAGATCCGCCAACGACGAAACCCGCGCGGCTGACTCGGGCAATATGGGCGTCGGTGCCATAGCGACTCCTCTCGGCTGGCCACGCGGACCAACCAATAATCTTCGATATGCTATTTTACGCCGTGGCGGGCACGCGCGCAAGCACGTACCGCAGCGCCCACAAGCGCTGGTTCAGGACGGTGGCCGGAGACGGCTCGCGAGGACGCTCGCCCTCCATCCCCGAAACACATCCAGCGGCGAGTGGCACCCAGCCTGGAGGGCGAGCGTCCTCGCGAGCCGCCCTTGCATGATCGGACGCACGGTGAGCGCTCGCATCCCAGTAAACTGCCAAAACCATTAGTTTTCTCGGAACGAGAAAACTAGCCGGACTGCTGGCCCAAGGTGCTGATGATCGACACCAGAGGCAGGAACATGGCGATCACGATCGTGCCGACGATTACGGCCAGCACAATGATCATCACCGGTTCGATGATCGACGTCAGGCCGGCGACGGCATTGTCGACCTCGTCGTCGTAGGTGTCGGCCACGCGCACCAGCATGTCCGACAAGGCGCCGGTCTCCTCGCCGACTTCCACCATGCTGATCACCATGGGCGGGAAGACCTTGGAGGCCTCCAGAGGCGAAGTCATACTCTCGCCCTCCTTGACGCTGTCGTGCACGTGCTGCATGGCGCGGGCGATGACGGCGTTGCCGGCCGTATCTCGCACGATCGTCAAGGCTTGCAGCACGGGAACGCCCGAGGCCATCAGGGTTCCGAGCGTGCGCGTCAGCCGCGCGATGGCGGTCCGCCGCAGCAGCGTGCCGAAAACGGGTACGCGCAGCGCAAAGGTGTCCAGAGCCAACCGACCGCCCTTGGTGGCGCCCCACAGGCGCACGACCACGACGATGGCGCCGACGCCGATGGCGACCAGCAGGATGTTTTCGCGCACGATCTGGCTGGAACGGATCACAAAGAGGGTGATGCCGGGCAGGGCCTTACCCTCGAGCAGGTCATTGAAGATCTCTTCGAAGCGCGGAATGACCTTGGTCAGCAGGAACATCAGGATGCCGACCGTTGCTACCAGCACGACCACCGGGTAGACCATGGCGGCGCGTACCTTGTTCTTGATGCGCTGGGCCTTCTCCATGAACTCGGCCAGACGCGCGAGCACGACCTCCAGCACGCCGCCTGCTTCGCCAGCCCGCACCATGTTGACGTAGAGGTTGTTAAAGACGCGGGGATACTGGCCCAGAGACTCCGAGAAGGTGCTGCCGCCCTCGACCGACTCGCCCATGCCGGACAGCGCCTCGCGCAACGCCGGATTGCGGGTCTGCTTGAGCAGCACGCGCAGACCGCGCAGCAGTGGCAGGCCCGCGTCGACGAGCGTGGCCATCTGGCGGGTCAGAACCATCAGATCCTTGGCCGGCACGCGTCCCCGTAGGAACTTCGGCATCTTTAGCTGCATGTTGATGCCGCCCTTGCGCGGTGCGCCGGTGCTCTGTGCGGCACGCGCGGCGGTCGCCGCCTTGGCGCCGGTCGATGCCGGGGCGCTGGCTGCGGCGCCGCTGGCCGCGCTGACGGCGGTCGGGAAGAGACCCTGCGCGCGGATCTGGGCAATTGCCTGGGCCTGGCTGCCGGCCTCGACCGAACTGCGGACCTCTTTGCCGTGCGCGTCCATCGCGGTGTAGCTGAACTTAGGCATGACGTGCTCCGTAGCGTGGCCTCCGAAGATGTTGAAACTGTATCACAGGGACCGGGAAGCGCAAGGGCAATCCAGCGAGGCGCTTGCAAAACCTCTGGTTGGTGCAAGCGGAGGGTTCAGGGTTCAGTGTGAGATTCCCGCCTGAACCCTGACACACTGAACCCTGTTTCCCGGCTCTTGCAGGCGTTCTGCAAGAGCCTCATGCGCAAACCCGTTTTCCGTCTTCCGCAGTCCAAGGACGCCCACTCACGGCCCGCAGAGCGCGCGGTAGTCGGCCAGGATCTCGAGATAGGCAATCTGGTCGTTGATCAGGCGGATGCGGTTCTCCTCGAGATCGTTCTGGCTGCGCACATACTCGAGGATGTCGATTTCGCCATTCTGCCAGCGGTCCTCGTAGAGCTTGGCGCGGTGGCCGGCCACGTCCAGCCGGTTGTGACTGAGCCCCACCTGCAGCAGCGACTCCTCCAGACGGCGCGCTAGGTCGACCTGCGCGGTGTAGAGCCGCCGACAGACGATTTCGCGCTCCAGTCGCACGGTGGCGAGGGCGTGTTCCTTGAGCGTGAGGCGTGCGCGGGCGGCACGCAGGCCGGGCGACCAGGCCATCGACAAGGTCAGCCGCGCGTCCCACTCCGAGTCTTGGCCGGCCAGTTCGTTCCGGCGCACCTGGCCGCCCAGCAGCAAGACCGGCGCGACCTCTTCGCGCAAGGCCTCTGCTTCGCGTTCGAGCTGCGCCAGGCGCAGGTCCAGCGCGCGCACCTCCTCGTGGCTCGTCAGGCACCATGCCAGGTCGGCCGCGGCGTCGATGGCTTCAGGCTGGAAAGCGCGGCCCGGCAGCACGTCGAGGGCTTGCTCGAAGGGCATGCCGATGGCTTCCTGCAGGGCGTCGAGCGCGGAGAGGATTGCACGGCGGGCCCGCAACACGTTGGCCTCATTCTCCGGGACTTCGATCTGCGCGGTGGCGATGTCGAGCGGCTCCTCGCGGGCGAGGGCGCTGGCCAGGTTGCGTCGTGCGCGCGCCAGTTGGAACTCCCGGGCCGTCAGGGTTTGGCGGTTGCGCAGAACCTGGTAATAGCGTTTGCGCACATCGGCCAGCACCTCACGGCGGAATCGCAGCAGGTCCAGTGCGGCGATCTGCTCGGCATCCAGGCTGTTGGCGATCTCCAGGCGTGACCACGCCAAGCTGCCGCCGCCCAGGATGCGCTTGGCGAGATCCAGCGTGTAGGTGCGGTCCCAATCGCCGTCCTCATTCTCCGTGTTGGCGGCCTTGGCGCCGAACTGGTATCCCCCCGGGAGCTCGCGTTGCCAGGCCAGGGTGCCGTCGGTCCGGCCCTCGCGGGCGCTGTAGGCCAGGTCGGACGTCAGGGACGAGGCGAAGCGCTGGCGGGCGAGTTCGGTCTCCAACGCCTGATTCAGGGGATCGTAGCCGCGCTGGATCAGGCGCAGGGCATTCGTGAGGGCGTAGTCCTCGCAGGCTGCCAGGTCCAGTAGGTTGGTGGTTGCGGCCTGGACGGTGGCGGCCGTGCCGGCCAGCAGGAGCAGCACGCCGGCGGCGGTCAGGACGCGCGCGATTGCCCGCAACCCAAACGAACCGCCAAGGCGCCAAGAACGCCAAGCATTCACGATTTCCTTGGCGCTCTTGGCGTCTTGGCGGTTCATTTTCTTGCTAGCGGGCGTGAGCGTGGCGCCCCGCAGCGTCAGGTCGATGTCGGCCCCGGGTTTGTGGTTGCCTCTCGCGCGGGAACCGTACAGGATCGCCTGCTCCACGGCCCGGTGCACGGTCTGCAGCGCCAGCGCGAAGTTTTCGAGGCGTTGCCGCCAACGGACATCGGTCATCACGACTTCCTAAGAGCGCGGCAGGTTTCGTGCTGACGGACCACGGACCAGTCCAGTCATGGGGAGATCTCCACCGTCGGGGCGTGATTGTAGCAGCGTTAGATGGGTTGTAAAGGTTACGGGCTGGAAAGCGGCCAACATCCTTTGGAAGCACGGCGACGGTTCGACGGCCGTGAACCGGAAGGCGTGTTCCCGGTCCCGGCAGACTACCGACGTTGCCAGCGCCAGTGCGGCGGTGCCCGGTCCGGCGCCAACGTCCAGAACCCGTACCTCATGGGGTAACTTGGCGCCCAATGCACGTACAGTTGTGCACAACGCCTTCCGCCGTCGGTGTCCTACCGACCTTCGCCTGTGACGATCTTCCGGCCGAACGCTTCGCGGCGTACGAACTGCCCGCGCTCAAGGCACTGCGCCGCCCCCTGTCGCTGTGCTGGCACCCGCGGCTCTTCGCGATCCGCGAGGCCGGCGAGCGCCTGACCGACGCGCTCGCCCCGGATTGCGGGAGATGGAATACTGGAATGCTGGAATGTTGGGAAATGGCCC
>CAZZCT010000223.1:0-8446 GCA_964652365.1 uncultured Lentisphaerales bacterium | reverse complement strand
AGGGTCAAGAGCACGTAACTGCGGCAGGCTTCGCGGCAACTCTCGCAGAACGGGGTCCGATTCGGTTGGCCGGCCGGCGCTTCGTGCGAGCTCGGACGTGAGTCCCGTTGGGACGGGACAACGTCCCTCACGGGAGGGCTGAGGTCAGAGGGCTGAGGTCAGAGGTCGAGAGAAGACGTTCCGTCGGCTCGTTCTTTCGCGGCGCAGCCGCGCGGCAATGTCCGACTGGGGGCCACGGCACACTTGTCCTTGCGCATCTGGACATAAATCGGCACAATCGTCCTATTTAACAAGGTGTACCAGGGTAAATACCATGGAAACCGTGGTCCGTCAGATGATCGCCGACTCGATGGAGTTGGAACTGCCGCTGCTCACGCCGCGGCGGAGCGCGGTGTCCGAACTGCCGGACGCCGCATCCGTCATCATCGGCATGCGCCGCACCGGCAAGACCTACCGCATGTTTCAGCAGATGAGGGCACTGCTCGAACAAGGTGTCGCCCGGCAGCGCCTGCTCTATCTCAACTTCGAGGACGAGCGGCTCGGTGACGTGACCGTTGACATCCTGCGGACCGTCGATGAAACCTATCTCCGGGCGTTCCCGGCCGGCGACCATGCCGTCAGCTACTACTTCTTCGACGAGATCCAGTACGTGCCGGGTTGGGAGCGGTTTGTGCGCCGCATCCTGGATCGCCACGACGTGCGCTTCTACCTTTCCGGCTCCTCTTCGCGCCTGCTGAGCAGCGAGGTGGCCACCGCCATGCGCGGGCGCGCACTTGAAACCCGCGTCTTCCCGTTCAGCTTCGCCGAATTCCTGGACGCGCGCAGATTGGACGTCCCTGCCGATTCCGGCTTGGTGGGCCACAAGAAACGCGCCGTGCTGGAACATGCGTTCGCGGAGTTTCTGCACATCGGAGGTTTTCCAGCAACCCTGAACCTCTCCGACCTGGACCGCCGACAGGTCCTGCAGGGCTATGTCAACACCGTTGTGCTCCGGGACGTTGTCGAGCGCCATGGCGTCACCGGGATTACCGTGCTCCGCTACCTCACGCGTCGCCTGCTGGCGTCAAGCGCGGGTCATTTCAGCGTCAACAAGTTCCACAATGAACTGAAGTCGCAGGGGCTCAACTGCGGCAAGGACACGCTGCACGAGTATTTGCAGCACTTGGAGGACACGTTTCTCTTCTCCGGCGTGTTTCTGGATACACCCTCCGAACGGCGCCGCATGGTCAACCCCCGCAAAATCTACGCCGCCGACCATGGCCTGGTGTGGGCGTCCGTTCCGCCCGGTGGCGCATGGGGCGAGGGCCTCGCCCTGGAAAACGCGGTTCTCACCGAACTCCAACGTCGCGGGCTGCAGCCGGCCTACGGGATCACCTCCGCAGGCCACGAGATCGACTTCGTGGTGTGCGACCCCAAGGGCCGGCGCCTGGCAATCCAGGTGTGCGCGGATGTCAGCGACCCCAAGACCCTGCAACGCGAAGTGCGATCCCTTCTCGATGCCGACAAGCACAACCGCTGTCTGATCCTCACCCTGCACCATGAACAGACCATCCGGGACGTTGGCCGTACCATCGACGTCGTTCCCGCCTGGAAGTGGCTTCTCGCGACTCAGGGGTAGGGTTAACTCCCGACTGGGACCACGGCCGGGCAACGCGTTGCCCCCGGCTCAAGAAGGAAACTTAAGCTACTCCTGGCAGAACGCACGCGCAGCCAGAGTGGTGCGAGCATTCCTGTATGCGGTTGCTGGCAGGGCCGACGGGGGGAGGGAAGGCGCGCAGGCCGGTGGGTCACAGATCGAGCAGGCAGACGCCGAACGGGAATTCCACTTCGGCGAACTCCCGCCCCACCCCATCCCGGTCAACCCGCACGAGCTTGTGCCGCCGCCAGTCGCCGGCCCACAGCTCTCCAGTGCCCGCATCAAGGGCCAGTCCGCGGGAGGCAAAGGGCGGGGCTGCCACGGCCTTCGGCTGGAAGGTGTCCGCGCGCATCACATGCATCTGCCAGAAGACGGTCTCGACCGCTCCGACGTCGCCGCCCGGCAGCGGAACGAACGCACCGACAAAGTCGACCGGCAGCCGCACGCCGACCGAACCCGCAGCCAGGTCGATCACGACAATTCCCTGCGACGTGCCCGCCAACAGCCGCGCACCGTCAGGCGCTATCGCGACGCTCTGGACGAAGGCGCCGACCGGGATGGTTCGCTTCGAACGGCGCCCGGCGAGATCAAGCTCCGTGACGCACGACCCGTAGTAACTGCCCACCCAGGCGGTCTTGCCATCCGGCGCCAGCGCGAGGCTGGTGGGATAGTGGTCGTCGTCAAGCGCGATCGAGGCGATGCGGTCGCTTGTGTGGAGGTCAATCACATCGACGCGGCCCGGCCCCTCGCAGGCGACATACAGCTCCTGGCGCTTCGGACTCCATGCCATACCACCGGGGTGATGCCCGACCGGCACCACCGCGCGCAACTTGCCGTCGTCGCGGTCCAGCAGGTAGACGGCATTCCCGGTGAATGAGCTGACCGCCACCAGCCGTCCGGTGAGAGGTGCCAGCTTCTGCGACGCGCATGCGAAGCGCGGATAGGACATTGCCGGCACCTGTTCGAGAATGCGCTGGTACTCCGCATCCAGCGCATTCCCGGAGCGGGTGGCGTCGGCCGCTGCGAACCCCCACGCCCGGAGCAGCACGAGCGCAACCAGCCGGCTGCCCTCGGCGTTCGGGTGCCACTGGTTGGCCATCAGGCGCTCGCGCGGCAGATCGGAACGGGTGAGCGCGCCGAGGGCGTCGGCGGCGAGACAGCCGTGCGCGGCGGCCAGGCGCCGCACGACCTCGGACTCGTGTGCGGCCGTGCGATCCACGGCCCGCATCCGGTCGCGCGTGTGTACGAACTGCCCGGTCGAGGGAAAGCGCTCTTCATGGAATCCCGTGGGCGTCACGCACAGCACACGCACGCCCGCGCCGCACAGACGCGCAAGAATCAGGTCGAGCTGAAGCTCATAGTCGGGCGGGGCAAACTGCATCGCATCGTTGACGCCCACGCACAGGACGACCCAATCGGGTTTGAGCGGCAGGATGTCCTGTTCCAGGCGGGCCAGCACATCCACGGCCCGGTTAAGGGCGATGCCGCTATTGAGGAACTCGACGTGGCGGTCCGGGAATGCCTGGCTGACCAACCGCGCAACGTGAGTCGGGAAGAGATCCTCGTCGGTGATCGAGTCGCCCAGAAAGACCACCCGGTCGCCATCACGGAGCTGGAACCCATCGGTCGCGGCGGCTCGCGTGACCGGCGCCACCTCGGCACCGGCTGACGCCAGTTCGATCTCCGCGATCAACACCGAGTGACCTTCGTACGGCTCGGTCACGCGGTTCATGACGCGCACCCGCTGTTCCGGACAGAAGCGGAACTCGACCGTGTGCACACCGGCGGTCAGTGCCACGGGTTCCGGCGATTCGCGCCAGGCCACCGCCTCGCCCACTCGCCGCACATGCATCAGCTCGGACAGTGCGCCGCCATCCAGCGCGCAGGAAAACGCCGAACGCGCGCGCTGGCTGCGGGCTGTGCGCACACGCACGCGGTAGCGGCCGGCAGCGGGGACCGTCGCGCGATAGCGCATCCAGAAGCACGCGGCACCCGCCGGTGCAGCGTTGGTCAGGCGCAGTTCCAGTCCCTGCGGTCCGAGGTACGACGCCACGTCGGGGATGTTCGACTCCAGGATACTCGCGGGGGAGATCGCGATGTGTGTCACGCGTTCACGCTCCTTCGCATGGGCGCCACCGACCACCACGGCCAGCAGGACGGCCGCGGCCATTCGTCTTGGCTTCATCACGTTCATTCCACCCGCGCGCCCTACGCAACCGGATCAGGCTGGACTTCCAACACGGCGGCCAGGTCAGCGGGATCCAGCCGGTAGGTCGAACCCCGGCCGAGATAGAACCCATGCGCCGCGATTAAGTGGACCTGCAGATCCGTATAGGTAATCTCGCGGTTCAGCCGCTTGTTGACCACCAGCACGTTGGTCTTGGCCGACAGACCATCGGAAAAAGGGCAGGGCAGCTTGCCGCGCACGCCCTCCACCCGCACGTCGAAATGAGGTGCGACCGAGATGGCCAAGCCCAAGCCGGCCGCGCCTGCGTCGCGCAACTCCCGCATTCGGGCGGCGATCGCGGCATGCGTGAGTCCCAGGCGCCGGACCGCGGCGTCGTCCTCCTCGAGCAGGTCGACCAAACGGCGGCGCTCCGTACCGAGGAATCCGTCGCGCGTGATGGCGCCCGGCGCCATGCGCTTCTGCGCCCGGTCGAGGATGGCCGTTTGTTTCATGTGCGCTTCCCTTGCCGGCCGGTCCCGAGTGCCAACCGGGCGTTCACGAAAACTTATCGAAGTAGATCTGGCTGGCCGGCAGCCCCTTGGCGGTCAGCACCTTGATGCAGGCGTCGATCATCAGCGGACTGCCACACAGGTAGGCCTGACTCCCGTCCACGGATGTGACGTGGCGGTCCACCACCTGGGTGATCAGGCCCGTCTCGCCGTCCCAGTGGTCTTCGGGCCGGGGCTCCGAGAGCGCCGGGATGAACTTGAGGTTCGGCATGCGTCCTTCGAGAGCCCGCATCTCCTCCACCAGAAAGAGGTCACGACACGAGCGCGCCCCGAAGAAGTAGCGCACCGGACGCGCATTGCCGGTGCGTTGCATCTCGAACAGGATCGACTTGATCGGCGCCATGCCCGAACCGCCGGCAATGCAGATGATCTCGCCGGTTCCCTCATGCAAGCCAAACTCACCGTGCGGTCCGTTCAGCGTCATGGCATCGCCGACCTTGAGGTGGTGGTGGACGTAGGTGGTGCAGATACCGTTCGGAACATAGCGAATCTCGAGCTCGATGACGCCCTGCTCGACCGGGTCGGAAGCCACCGAATAGGCCCGGTAGATCGGCTCGCTGGTCAGTTCGTAGGGCGGCACCTCGATCTGCACATACTGGCCGGCCTTAAAATCGATGGTCGGCGGATCGATCAACTGGATCTTGAGCTCCTTGATGTCGTAGGTCAAATCGCGCAGGGAGGTCACGCGAGCCTGGTATTCGCGCACGCGGAAGAGGGCCTCGGGGATCTCAATGGCAAGATCGCCGCGGACCTTGACCTGGCAGGAGAGCCGCACCCCGGCTGCCCGTTCGGCGGTCTCCAGCCAGGGCAGCTCGGTGGCCAGCGCTTCGCCGGCCCCCGACAGCACGCGCAGCTTGCACAGGCCGCACGAGCCGCGGCCGCCGCAGGCCGAGGGAATAAAGATGCGCTCGTCCTTGAGCGTAGTCAGCAACGAGCGCCCACCGTCAACCTTCAGGCGGCGGTCGCCGTTGATCGTGATCGTGACCTCGCCGTAGTTGCCGATGGTGGCGTCGGCGATCACCATACAGACCGCCAACACCACATTGGTGACGCAGAGGATCAGAACGCCGACAAGGATGGATTCGAGCACGCGGGGTCTCCGGGCGAAAGGAACGGGTCGGGTCAGTTCAGGTTCATCATCCCGTTGAAGCCCATGAAGGCCAACGCCATGATGCCGGCGATAATCAGGGTGATGCCGGCGCCTTCCAGGCCGCGGGGGACGCGCGCACGCTTCATCTTCTCGCGGATGCCGGCCATGGCCACGATCGCCAGCGCCCAGCCGACGCCGCTGCCAAAACCGTAGGCGATCGAGACCGGCAGCGAGTATCCGCGGATGATCATGAAGAGGCTGGCGCCGAAAATGGCGCAGTTGACCGCGATCAGCGGCAGGAAGATGCCCAGCGCAGCGTAGAGCGGTTGCGAGACGCGTTCCACGATCATCTCCACGAGTTGCGTAAAGGCCGCGATGACCACGATGAAGACGATGAAGCTCAGGTAGGTCACCTCCCAACGCTTCAGCACCCACTCGTAGACCATCCAGTTAAGCGGCGTCGTGCACGTCAGCACGAAGATGACCGCCGCACCGAGACCGAACGCGGTCTTGAGCTCGCGCGAGCACCCCAGGAAGGAGCACATGCCGAGGTAGTTGGTGAGCAGGATGTTGTTCGTGAAAATGGCGCCGAACAGCACCGCATACCAAGTCAGTTGGCTGTCCATGACACGTCCCTCGCTAGGCCTTGACCGTCGGCTTTTCGCGCACCCAGAAGGTCTTCACCGCCCAGATGAAGAGCGCCAGCATGAAGAAGCCGCCCGGAGCCAGCACCATGATGCCCCAGTTGACCCAGCCCTCACCGAGCACGTGCACGCCAAGGACCGAGCCGAACCCCAGCAGTTCACGGAAGAAGGCGATCGTCAGCAGCACGTAGGAGTAACCCAGTCCGGACGCGATGCCATCGGCCATTGCCGGCAGCGGCGGGGTGGTGAGGGCGCAGGCCTCCGCGCGGCCCATCAGGATGCAGTTGGTGATGATCAGGCCGACATAGGCCCCGAGTTGCCGGGAGATGGCCGGCGCATAAGCCTTGAGGACGATGTCGACAATGATCACGTAGACTGCGATCACCATCACTTCGACCATCATGCGCACGCGTCCGGGGATGTGCTTGCGCAGCAGCGAGACGGTCAGGTTGCCGAGTGCGCAGGTGAAGGTGAGTCCCACGCACATCACCAGCGTGTTGAGCAAGACATTCGTGACGGCCAGCGTCGAGCAGATACCGAGCACCTGCACGAAGACCGGGTTGTTGGACCCGAGGTTCTCACGGAAGATGCGCGGGATTTTACTACCGGCTGCCATGGGCGCCTCCTCCCGCTTCGGCGGTCTGGGAGACCAGATTGCTACCGAGGTTCAAGGTCTTGTTCAACAGGTCGCGCACAGCCGTCGAGGTGATCGTTGCCCCCGTGATCGCATCGATCTCCTGCGGATCTTCTGATCGCGTGTCTTCCGGCTTCAGGCGCAACGGGCCGCGGCGACCGCGCATCTGGGCCGTGAACCAGGGCTCATCGATGCGCGCGCCGAGGCCGGGGGTTTCGTTGTGGGATAGAAACGACAGGCCCGTCAATGCGCCGCCATCAGGCGTGAGCCCCACGGCCGCCCGGATGGTGCCCCAGAGACCGCTGCCGCTGCGGATCTGCACGTGGGCGACGTCGGCACCGTTCGACCGCACATGGTACAGCTCGGATCCGGCTCCCGACGCGACCCGCACATCGGCATCGAACCAGGCCTGCAGGGCCGCGGCGTCCGGCAGCGCAGCGAGGCCGGCGGCAGCCCGCACCGCCCGCCGCTTAAAGAGTTCGGCGTTCTGCCGCACGCGTTCAGCCGTCCCCACCTGCAGGGTGGCCACGGCCGCGCCGCAGACGAGTGTGATGGCGAACATGAACCCGACGGTCTGGGCTCGTTCGCGCCAACGGTTGCGAGGTTTCATGGCGCGGCCCTCCCGGCCACGGCCGGCACGGCGGTGGCGCGCGTCTGGGACGCCTTGACAACATGGTCGAGCAGCGGCGCGAACATGTTTGCCAGCAGGACCGCGAACATGGTTCCGGCCGGCCAGGCCGAGAAGGTGGCGATCAGCGACGACAACGCCCCGATCAGCGCCCCGTAGATCCACCGCCCGGGGTTGGTCTGCGAGGCCGAGACCGGATCCGTGGCATAGAAGAAGATCCCGATGATGAGCGCGCCGGCACAGGCCGCCCGCAAGGGGTCGACCGCATGGCCCCACCCCATCTGCCAGCACAGCGTCTGAATCGCGGCGAAGCCCGACAAGCCGGAAATCACGATGCGGTAGTTGGCGGCCTTGGTCCAGAGCAGGTAGAGTCCGCACAGCACCGTCAGGATCGCGCTCGTGCCGCCGATCACGCCCGCCGTGTTGCCCAGCACCAGGTCGACCAGTCCGAACGGCTCCCCCAGCTTCATCAGGCTGCCGGGTGTCGCGGTGGTGAAGACGTCGGGTGGAATGCGGTCGCCCACATAGCCCCAGCGCGCCAAGCCGGCCGGGAAGCCCTGGAAAGGCTCGTACCATTGCCCGGTCATCTGCTTGCCGAACGAGATGTAGATGAACGCGCGGCCGGTCAGCGCCGGGTTGAACACGTTGCGACCAAAACCGCCGAAGACCATCTTGCCGAACACCACACCGACGAGCGCGCCAAGCGCGGCCATCCAGAAGGGCAGTCCCGGTGGCAGTGAGAATGTGAAGAGGGTCGCGGTAACCAGCACGGCCGAAGAGACCGGTTCCTTCCATCCCCGCGTGAAGAGGTACTCGGCTGCCACGGCGACGGCCGCCATCACGAGCAGCAGGGCCAGAACACGCCAGCCGAAGAAATAGATGGCCATCAACTGCAGCGGCACGCAGGCCCGCAGCACGCGCACCATGGGTGCCTGCCACTTGATCAGGGGCGCCGAGGCTGTCGTTGCCATGATTGAGCTCCGCGCGACCGGCCGCATCCCGATGCGGGCGGCGTTTGTCACATGATGCCGTCCCGGCACCGGACTGTCAAGGGAACCAACTTCCTTGACCGGATTGA
>CAZZCT010000222.1:0-8451 GCA_964652365.1 uncultured Lentisphaerales bacterium | reverse complement strand
ACAAACTCCAGCCGTCCCGGCCGCTACACCATCAACTATCTTGGATCACACCCCCCTCGCAGGGCTCCGATTCTTGGAGGTTGTCGCAGGGGGGCGCAGCGGCTATACTAATTGGTGTTTTTCCTTGCAGAAGCCAACGGGCGACGGCCGGAGGGTGAGTCGCCCAAACCTGTGGAGATGCCTGGTGGGGGTTGAAGCGCAAACGACCAAAGGGGACGAACCGATCCGTTTCTGGGATCGGGGCGAGGTCGCGTTCCTGGAGCTGAGACGCCCGGGCCGCGCCAACGCCTATGACCACGCGTTGTTGGACCGGTTCGAACAGACCCTGGACCGCCTGACCCCGGACAGTCCGTGGCGCGTGATGGTCGTCACCGGTAGCGGCGAGAAGTCCTTCTGCGCCGGTGCGGACCTGCACGAACTGGCGGGACGCCGGGCGGACGATGCACTCGACCTGCGCAGCGCGCGCCTGTTTGACCGGCTGGCCGAACTGCCGCTGGTCACCGTCGCGGCCATCAACGGCGTGGCCGTCGGCGGCGGATTGGAGCTGGCCCTGGCCTGCGACCTTCGCCTGGCGGCCAGCCAGGCACGTTTCTGGTTCCCGGAGACTGCGCTGGGCCTCATTCCGGCCGCCGGCGGCACCCAGCGCCTGACCCGGGCCGTAGGCGATACGCGGTCCAAGGAGCTCATCCTGGGAGGCCGCGAGTGGACGGCCGAGGAAGCCCACCGCCACGGCCTGGTCAACGAGGTCGTCGCCGGGCCGCAGCTGCTGGAGGCGGCCGAAGCCTGGGCCGGGCGCATCGCCCGCCGCGACCGGCTCGCCTTGCGCCTGGCCAAGACCGCCATCGGATTGGACGCCGGCTTGCGGGCCGGACGCGCGTTCGAGGCGGCCGCCCAGGCCGCCCTGTACGAGCGACGATCAGCACGGAAGGATGGAGACGGCATGGGCACCCCCACACAACAGGAAGCCGCACGGTGAACACCGACAGTAGCCAGGAACGCCGCCAGCACGGCTCCTTCGTCCCGCCACACGCCGGGACCCGCATCCTTTCGGTTGGAACCGCCAACCCACCCAAATGGTATGCGCAGGAGGAGGTGCTCGCCCTGTTCGGCGAGGATGACCCCAAAATCCGCAGCGTCTTCACCGGCGGACATATCGCCGGACGTCACCTGTACCTCCCCGAACCAGTCGACGGCCGCCTGCCGGAGGAGTCCTGTCAGCAGTTGATCGACAAGCACCGCCGGGGCGTTCTGGAAATCGGCCCGCAAGCCATCACCGCCTGCCTGGAGCCGCTGGGCATGACCCCCCGCGACGTGGACTTCCTCTGCTGCCTGAGCACGACCGGGTTTCTCTGTCCCGGCATCACGGCCCACATCACCCGGGCCATGGGCTTCCGCGAGGACGTGCGCCGGGCCGACATCCTGGGTATGGGCTGCAATGCCGGCGTCAATGGACTGCAGACCGTGACCTCCTACGCCGCATCGCACCCCGGCAAAGTCGGACTGCTGCTGTGCGTCGAGATCTGCTCTGCGGCCTACGTGGCGAAACGCAACATCGCCACAGCCGTGGTCAATTCGCTCTTCGGCGACGGTGCCGCGGCCGTAGCCGTGCGCCAGGACCCGTCGGACCCCGTCGATCGAGGCCCGCTCGTGGCTGACTTCGAATCGCAGATCGTGGTCGAGGCTCTCGACAGCATGCGCTACGATCTGGACGACAACAAACTCTCCTTCTTCCTCGACCGCGACATCCCCTACATTATCGGCGCGCATGCCCACCGTCCGGTCAACCGCCTGCTGGCCCGCAACGGGCTCAAGCGCCGGCATATCGACCACTGGCTCGTGCACTCCGGCGGCAAGAAAGTGATCGATGCGATCGAGTACAATCTCGGCCTTACCGACCACGATATGCGGCACACGCTGCACATCCTGGAGCGCTTCGGCAATCTTTCGTCCGGATCCTTTCTGTTCTCCTACCGTGAACTGTGCCGCGAGGGCCTCGTCCGGCAGGGAGACGTGGGCGTGGTGATCGCGATGGGCCCGGGCACCTCCATCGAAACCGCATTGCTGGTCTGGGAATAGGACGACGACAGGACGTAACCATGAGTGAAAACTACGAGACCCTGAATGTGACGCAGGACGGCCAGATCGTAACCGTGGCGCTCAAGCGCCCGGAATCGCGCAACGCCATCAACCTGCGCATGGTGCGTGAACTAAGCCGCGCGATCGACGCGGTCGAAGACGCGCCGGATGTCGCCGTGCTGGTCGTCCGCGGCGACGGCGCCAGTTTCAGCTCCGGCATCGATCTGCGTGACTTCTCGGTCGAGAAGCCGCCGGATCACTACGGCTTGCAGCACTGGGAAAAGGTCTGCCGCCAACTGGAGGGCCTCAACAAGTTCACCGTCGCCGCGGTTCAGGGCGAATGCACAGGCGGCGGCATGCAACTCGTGCTGCTGTGCGACGCGCGGATCGCAGACCGCTCGGCCCGCTTCCAGCTGAACGAGGTGAAGCTCGGATTTCTGCCCGGCATGGCAACCTTCCGCCTCGCCAAGTACATCGGCGTCGGTCGGGCCAAGAACCTGATCCTCACCGGTCGGACCATCGACGCCGACACGGCTTTGGCCTGGGGCCTGCTGGACACGGTGTGCGACGGACCGGGCTTCACCGCCGAACTGCAACAGACCATCGCCGGCCTGTTGCCCTTCCACCCGGAAGCGCTGGAGATGTCCCGCCGCCTGATCCACGAGAGCTACTCCGGCAGCTACGAGGACTTCCTCGGGCATTTCCTGGCCGCCCAGCACCGCTGTATCCGCTCCGACGCCTTCCATCGGCTGATCGTCCAGGCGGCCGCCACGGCCCGCGAGACCAACCGGAAGTAACCGCAACCACCCGATCCCAATCAACGGAAACGAGGCATACCATGCGCAGCACCCTTGCCAATGGCAAGCATCCGGTCTACATCGCAGGCCTGGGGTCCTACTCGCCCGGCGCGCCGGTCCCCTTCAAACGCATCGAGGAGGTGCTCGGCCGGCTCACGGACGTGCCCCCCAAGATGCTGCAGTGGATCGACCGCATGCGGCCAATCATGGAGGATATGCTGGGCGTCGAGTACTGCCACTACGCCCTTGACCCCGTGACGCGCGAGCCGACCGACGACAACGTCAGCATGTCCGTCAAAGCCGCGGAAAAGGCCATGGCCGCGGCCGGCATCACGCCCGCCGACGTGGACCTGCTGGTCTATGCCGGCATCGTCTTCGAGTACATGTGCCCGCCCACCACCACGCTGATCCAGGAACAGCTCAAGATCCCGCACGTGGCCGAGTACGATATCCATTCGAACTGTACGTCGATTTATAAAGCCATCCAGCTCGCGGCCGACCAGATCGCACTGGGCCGCTACCGCACCGCCCTGATCATGTCGTCTCAGCTCTCCTCCGCCATGTTGCGGGCCGAGCACTTCAACCAGAAGATCCTGCAGAAGTCGCAGGTGCTGCTGCGCTGGTTCCTGAGCGATGGCTCGGGCGCGATCGTATTGACCTCCGACCCCAACCTGGGCAACAAACGCATGCGGGTGGTCGACACCTACATCGAGTCCATCGGCCTGGGCATGGGCCCGGACATGTACTGCAAGATCGGCGGCCACCGCGTCAATCCGCTGCGCGCTTACGAAGAGGGCTGGCACCACCTGACCCAGAACTTCGACAAGGTCGCGACCCTGGCGGTCGATCTCGGCAAGAAGGCGGGCGACCGCATGGGCGAGCGCATGAACCTCGACTGGAAGGACATCCAGTACTTCTTCATGAACGTGCCCACCAAACACGTCCATGACATCACGGTCAGTGATTTCCGGCGCGACAAGCAAGTCCCCAACATGCGCTTCTGCAGCAAGGTGGCCGAACGGGGCTACCCCGGGCCCTGCGCGGTCGTGCACGCCCTGGATGGGTTCCTGTCCGAGTTTGACCCCAAGCCGGGCGAACTGATGGCCAGCGTGGTGGCCGAGTCCAGCAAATGGATGTATGCCGGCTTCGTGCTGGAGTACCTTGGCGCCGCCGGTCAGCCATCGTTGATGCACGGCGTGTAGGTGAGGGCCGATCGCCGGAAGCTCACCCCGCCCGGCTGACGAGCAGGTCGGACATGACCGGCCAGGCTTCGTCGGCATAGAAGCGGTGGCCACCCATGCCCACGACGTGCCGACAGCTTTCGGGCGTGCCGGCGTTGGCGTAGATCTCCCGTACGCGCGCGAATTCGGCCTGCGCCGGACCCAGCGGGAAGATCCCGTCCTCCGCGCCGCTGACGACCACCAGCGGACGCGGGGCGATGAGCCCGGCGACGTCGCCCATCTCGGCGACCTGCAGGATGCCGGGGACGTAGTTGCAGACGCAGTGGAACATGGACTGGATCGATGCCTGGAAGGTGCTGAAGCTGCACGACGGCATGGCCGCCCGCACCCGCGGCAACAGCGCCGCCGCAAAGAGCGTGGTCGTGCCGCCGCCGGAGTTGCCCATCACACCGATGCGCGTCGGGTCCGCGTCGCCGCGCTCCAGCAGGTAATCGATCGCGCGGTCGACGTCGAAGATGCGCTCGGCCAGCAGCGTGGTCCCGAGCATCAATGCGTTCATCGCCGCCTGGTGGCAGAGGTAGTCGAGCGATTGCGGCTGGATGAACTCGCGACGCAGTCCGAAGGACCGCTGTTCGAGGCACAGTGCGGCAATGCCCCGCGCCATGCAGCCGAGGCCGAAGTCGCGATCGCCCTCCGACGCGAGCGGCGCCGTCTCGGCGTAGTCGAGCCCGATCGAGTTATGCATCCCCGTGGTATGGCCCTGCAGGCAAATGAACCACACGTAGGGCGGTTGGACGTTCTGCGGCAGGCAGACGTAGGCCGGCGTATCGACGGCCAGTTCGCTGCGGAAGACGACCTTCTCGATACTGCCCAGCGGGTGCGCGCGCCGCCACACCGTGCGCGGCGTCAGCGGCACGCGCGCGGTCGCGTCGCCGCGATAGCCCAGCAACTCGCGCAACCGGCCGCGAAGCGTCTCCTGCCACCGACCGACGTCGCCGCCTGCGTAGCTCTGCGCCTGCACCGTCGTTCCGGCCAGTTCCCGATGGTAGAGAGAGGGCGAGAAGTCAAATGTTGGCTCCGTCATCGTGCGTCCCCCGTATGAGCATCAGCGTCGGACCGGAAAATAGACCGTGTAGGGCTCATCAACCACCTCATAGAGCGGCTTGAAGCGAATGCCAACCGTCTGTCCCTGGGTCCGGTAGCCAGGCAACCACTGCCCCCACTGGCGCTCATTATCGGGAACCAGGATGGTCGCAGGGGCATGCACATCCCCCGTCAGGGCGTACTCGCGGTCGCAGAGTCCAGCGAGCACCACCGGGCCGTCGAGAAAGGCCACGGTGTCGGGCTCATCGGGGATGGGACTCGCCGTCACCTGCCGGGGAAGCTCCAGTCGGACGACATCATCCTGCCACGCGCGGGCAAGGGTATGGAAGCAGGGAAACGGACCGCGCACCTCTTGTGGTTCACCGTTCACCGTCAATCTCGGCTGTTCTTTCACCCACCACGGAATGCGCAGCGTGAGGTCGAACTGCGTGGGGGCCTGGCAGCGCACGTTCAGGTCCACGGCCCAGCAGTCTGGGCGGTGTCGGGTTCCGGCCGCGCTCGAATTGTCGACCGCCGAACCCGACGCCTGGTGGTCCAACGTCATCTCGAGAACGACCGGCCGTCCGGCGATGGCCGTCGTCAGTCGTGACGGTATGAACTGCGATACCAGGATCTTGGACTCGCTGCCGTAGTAGACGTGTGCGTCGTGCGACGCATGCGCCTGGACCAGCGTACCGTGGCAGCACCAGAAGTCGCAGGTTGGCGACCCCCAGCGCTTCCGCGCGCCCGCCTCGAGTGGCAGGAAGTAGGTGATCGCACCCGAAGTCGGGTGCTGCTGCGCCAGAATGCCGTTGTACAGGTTGCGCTCGATGTAGTCGCTATACTGCACGTCACCCGACCACCGGAACAGAAAATCCGCGAGGCGGATCATGTTGTAGACCACGCAGTGTTCCTGGGTCTTGTCGCCGCGACGCGCGGCAAACTCGAAGGGCGGCGTCCAGATCTCCCCCGAGGTCTGCCCGCCGGTGCAGAACGTGCCGCGGGACGTCACCGCAATCCGCCAGTAGGCCTCGACAATGCGCCGCCAGCGTTCGTCGCCGGTGACCTCATAGGCGCGGGCCGCGCCGTGGATCTCGGGGATGGTCGTGTTGGCGTGCAGGTTGGTGAGGACGTCGCCGCCTTCCAGCAGCCGATCAAACAGGCGGACGCGCGTGTAGCGGTCCATGAGCTCGCGGTGCGCGTCGGCGCCCGACACCCCGTACAGGTCCGCCCACACCTCCAGCATCCCGCCGGTCTCGACATCGAGGAGGTCGTCGAGTTGCGGACGCGAGAACGCGGCCGTCCAGCGATGGAACCACGTTGCGGCGCGCTCGAGGATCGTCAACGCCTGGGCGTTGGAAGCATACCGGTAGGCGTCGAACAACCCCATGAGCGTCTTGTGAACCACGTAGTGTGGCGCCCAGGTCGGCTTGCCTGCCGCGGTCCAGTGGAGGTACTTCTCGGGGATCGAGAAGACCCACTCGCCGCCGTTCTTTTCCTGGCACCTGCCCAGTTCGGCTACGACCTGCTCGCTCTTCAGCTTCAGCTCCGGGTCGCCGGTTGCCGCGACGGTCCGGGCAGCGGCCGAGAGCCAGTGCCCGAGGAAGTGCCCGCGCACCTGACTTGTGGGCGATTCCCAACCCCAGTGCCGGTCATCGCCGGCATCAGACGGTCCATGCATGCTGTTGCGGAGCTGACGGAAACTCCCCAAGCCGGCTTCGAGATGGTGGTTCTGGAGCAGGTTCTCTGTCTTCAGGCTCATCAGGTAGGCACGGTTGAGGAGGAACCTGGCATGGAAGACGCCGGGAGTGAGTTGCACGTGGCCCGGTGCGTAGCTTTGGAGTTTCGCGTTCATCGTTTGTGATCCCTTGCCTATAACTTCAACCCGCGGCGAGGGCTGCCTTGAGTTCTAACTCGTTGATGTTGTAGGTCTTGATAAGCGTCTTAACAGCCTTGACCGCCTTTCCCCTCGTCCTGGCTTCGAAAGCCTCCGCACCTTTGTCGAGATAGTCCGCTCCGTACCGGACGCCCCGGTAGATCATGTGAGCCATACGGCGGGCGGTGGCCTTGACCGCCGTCTTCCGGTCCGTGCGCCGCGCCACGCTTCTGAAGAAGGCGCCCATCTCCGTCTGAGATCGGTAAAGCGTGCTCGCCGCCATCCTCAGCGCCCGTCCGGCGCGTGAGGTGTTCTTGCAGCGTTTTCGTTGGCGCACGTTCTTGCCTGCGCTCTTGCCAAGCGAAGGGGCCAGTCCGATGTAGGACGCGAAATGGTTCTCGTTTGGGAAGCGCGAGAAGTCGGTTCCGAGTTCGCCGAGGACGATGGTGGCGATGTCGTATCCGATGCCGGGTATGGCCGTCAGGTCGAAGCCGGCAATGCGTTGGAGGTCGCGCTTCTCCTCCGCGTGGCGGAGGGCTTTTGCGGAGGGCTTGATATCCGCCGGCGGGGGCGAGGGTGGCGGTCTGTTGCAGGCCTCCGCGATCCGCTTGTACATCGAGGCGATCTGGCCGTCGTACTCGGCGATCCGCGCGTCGATGAACTGCAGCATTCGATAGGCCTGCCCGAGGGTGAACAGATGCTCCTCCCGCCAGACGCCGGTCAGATGCGCGGCGATCTGCGCCTCCGTCTGTTTGCAGCGCTTGTCGCGCAGCTTTGCCAGTGCAATCGGGTCGCGCTGACCGCCGACAATGGCCCCGACAATATCCATCCCCGTCTTCCCGTCGATGTCGGAGACGGCATGGTGGATGCGGATGTTCATCTGGTCGCAGCTCTTCTGCATCTGCAGGATGCACTGCGCCCGCATGGCTACGAGGCTCTCCTTCTCGCGCAGGAGCGTCCTCACGGCAGCGATGTTTTCCGGCGGACGGAATCCGCCGCGCAGGAGCCCGCAACTGTGCAGCTTCTGCAGCCACTGGCAGTCTTCCACATCGCTCTTGCGTCCCGGGACCATCTTGACCTCGCGCGTATCGACCAGAACGACCTCTACGCCTTTCGACTCCAGCATGTCCGCAACGGGAATCCAGTACACGCTGGTACTCTCCATCGCAACGGACTCCACCTTCCGCTCCTTCAGCCACACGAGCATCCGGCGGATTTCCGCGGTCGTAGTCCCGAAGTGCGCGATGTCGGCAGAACCGTCGTCCTTGCGGGGGCCGCAAACATAGTGGTCGGCGTGCCCGGCGATGTCGATACCCGCCACGTTGCGGCGGGTCTCTGAAAACACAGGCTGTGGTTGGGTCATGTGAATCTCCTTCGGTGTCTGGCCCTCAAACTGCGAGAGTTGCCGCCGAATCTGCCGCCCCGACGTGCGCATGCC
>CAZZCT010000221.1:0-8519 GCA_964652365.1 uncultured Lentisphaerales bacterium | reverse complement strand
GGGAGGGCGAGGCTCCTGCCGAGCCGCCAGCGCAGGGTCGAGAGCACGAAACTGCAGCAGGCTTCGCGGCAACTCTCGCAGAACAGGGACAGGCCCAACTCCGTCCGACTGCCACGCGCCGTTGCGTCACGACTGTATATCGGTTGCGCGCGGCGACGCTAAGCCCCCGTGGCCGGGGCGGCCACGGCCGGGTGCAGGTAGATCGGGACCGGCTCGCACCGCGCGGCGGAGGGCTCGGCCAGCGCCAGCGCACCGACCTGGCGCGCGGTGGGCGTGCCAGTCTGTGCGGGGTGGGGCAGCGTGAGTCCGTCAGGCGTGAGCCAGAGGGCATCGGCCGGAACGCAGGCTGGCAGGTCTTCCGGAGTGACCAAGGCGAAGTCCGAGGCGTCATGGGCGGGCGACTGGTCAGGGGCGCGCTCTAACGCGATAGCCGGTCCGGCGGCGGTCGCGGCGGCCCGCACCCGGTAGACGACGCACCACAGGCGGCCGCGCCGCGCATCGCCAACTACGGCCACGGTCCGGGCGCCGCCGGCCGGCCACGTCAGGTCGTAGGCCAGGGCCGCGGCGCTACTGACGCCCACCAGCGGGATATCCCTCGGCAGCGCCAGCCCCTGCAGGAAGGCGATCGCCGACCGGATGCCGGCAAACGAGCCTGGCCCGAGTCCGACGGCCAGCCGGCCCAGGTCGGTGGCGCGCAAGCCGGCTTCTGCGAGCAGATCGGCCACCTCCCGCACCCACGTGGCGGCGCCGGCCGAAGCCGGGCCGAAGGCGCGGTCGCACACGCAGGCGGTGCCGCGGAAGAGCGCCAGCGACGGCGGCCGGGCCGATCGTTCGATCGCCAGGGTCCAGATCGTATTCGTCACATCTGCATGCATGGCAGTACTCCGTCGGACCCGCCGCCCGGCCGGTTGGGCCAGACACAGCTTCGACCCCGCGGTGCGCCCCTTGAGTGTAGGTGATTTCTTGCGTTCGACCGACTGTTGCGACGAAATGTTACCAAGAAACATCAGATTTCTCGGAACGAGAAATCTAGAGGTAGTGGATGCGGTGGCGGTTCTCCTCCAACCGTTCGCGGTTGAAGGCGTCGCCGCCGTCGAGGTTGGCGCTCATGAAGACCGGCGGCGTGACGCCACGCCGCACCAGCTCAGCCACGACCTCGGCGACCAGGGCGTTGGCAATGGCACAGCCCGTGACGCTCGAGAGCGGGCCGACCTTCTGGGCGAAGCCCGGGATGGCCAGGGCCGCGTCGCCATAGGGGGCGCCGTTATCGATGACCACGTCGCAGAGGTCGGCCAGCTTCTTGCCGGACGGGTGGCGGCTGGCCACGCCGTCGCTGTAGGCCCGCGCCGTGAGCGCAATGGTGGCGATCCCGGTTTGGCGCGCCTGCAGGGCCATGTCGATCACGACCGCGTTGCGGCCGGAGGTGGAGGTGATCAACAGCACGTCGCCGGCGCGCGCGGGCGACGTCGCCAGCAGTTCGGCGCCCAGCCCCGGAATGCGCTCGAAACGCGAGGTGGCCGGCAACGGGTGGACGGTGAAGTTCATGCCGTGGGGGTAGATCGGGTTGATCAGCATCAGGCCCCCCGTGCGATAGACTAACTCTTCGGTGATCATGAACGAGTGCGAGGCGCCGAACGAGTAGAGCGCCTGGCCGGAGACGATCGCCTCGACCATCCGGTTGGCGGCCGCCTCGATTGCGTCGGCCTGGGTTGCCTGGATGCGGTCCAGGGCCTCCCGCAACGCCGTGAAGTAGGTGTCGAATACCATTTGGGGCCTCCTAGAATCCGCGTTTCTCGCACAGTTCGCGCTGTTCCTTGTAGAACGCCTCGCCGCCCTCACGGTTGACGCTGAGGAAGACGGCGGCGGGTGTGCCGCGGGCGGCCAGGCGCTCCATGACGCCGCCGAAGATCATCCAACCAGCGGTGATCGCGCCCACGCCTGAGACCGGCAGCAGCGGGATGTCGTAGCCGGGCACGCGGCAGGCTGCATCGCCGTAGGGGGCGCCGATGTCCACGGCTACGTCCACCGCCTCGAACAGGCGCTTGCCGGAGGGGTGCACCGAAGTCACCTGGCGGGTATAGGCCAGCGACGTGAAGCCGATCGTGCGCACGCCCTGGTCGCGGCAGGCCAGCGCCAGCTCGATCGGGTTGCGGTTGCGGCCCGAGACCGAGCCGATCAGCATGACATCGCCGGCGCGCAACTGGCTGACGCGCACCGCGTGCCGGATGTTGGCCAGGTCGACCTGCAGGTTGGCGTCCTCGCCGGCGCGCGGCCGGTTGCGTCGAACCTCGGGCGGGGTGTCGTTCACCGAGACGTTCCACGAGAAGTGGCGCAGGGCGGCCAGGCCGCCGGCCCGGTTGAGCCAGTCGTGCTGGTTAGCGTGGCCGACTTCGGCGGCATAGAGCGCCTGGCCGCCGGCCAGGGCGTCCGCGATCAGGTCGGCGGCCTGATCGATGACGGAACTCTGGCCCTCAAGGTGCGTACACAGGTTCTGGACAGCTTGGAGATAGGAGTTCTGGGACATGGGCGGGTCTCGGGGTTGAGGGCTCGGCGGCGGCTGGCCGCGGCCCGGGTGGTGGTTGCACGAACGCGGCCAGCGAGGCCGAGATGGTTTGGGAGAGACGGCCGATGGCGGCGGAGTCGAGTCGGGCTCGTCGGCCCAGGCAATGCGCCAGCACGCCGATCACCGGCGGTCGCGTGTCGGCCAGGGGGCGAAAACGGGGCGCAAAGCCGTGCACGGCGTAGCACAGGCGCTCCCAGAAGACGGCGGACCGTGTCGCCACGCTGCCGATGCCGATTAGGGCGCACTCCGCATCGGTGGTGCCGACCGCATCGACCGCGTCCCGGACCGTGGCGGCCAGGTCGTCGGCCGCGTCCTCGAGGATGCTACGGGCGATCACGTCGCCCGTGCGGGCCGCGGCGTCGACCTCGGCGGCCAGGGAGGCGAAGACCGAGCGGTCATGTGCGTGGAGGCTGAAACGCACGGCTTCGCTGACGCTATCCAAGTTGAGCGCGGCAAATACGCGGGCGCGCAGTTCGGTGGCGCGGCGCGGGTGCCAATGGGCGCGGGCGGCCTCGCGGAACGCCCGCAGGCCGATCTGATAGGCGCCGCCATGGTCGCCCAGGACCGGGCCCATGCCGTCGACATGCCGGGTGCGCCCATCGGCGCAACGGACGTGCACAAAGGCCCCGGTACCGGCCAGCGCCACGACACCCCAGGCCTGGCCGTGTAACGCCAGGGCGCTGTCGGATTCGGAACTGCCCATGACCGATTCGAGATGGCTGATGCCGGTTCGCGCGATCAGGTCGCTCATGGCGCCAGCGGTGGTGACCACGCGGCCAAAGGAAGCCGCCGGCGAGGGCTCGAGCGTGTCGAAATCCTCGCCGCCGATGATGGCGGCATGGATCACCAGGTCGTTGCCGCGCAGGGTTGCCAGCGTCTGCTGGACCGCGCCAATGATGCTGGAACGACTCCGCCCGCTGACGCCCGGCGTGCGCTGGGAGCCCCAACCGCGCACGACGCCGTCCGCGGACACCAGCAACGCCTCGCACTTCGTGCCGCCGGCATCGATACCGAGATAACACTCCATACCTGACACCCGCCGACCGTACGGCGCGCTCCCGGAAAAACCTCCCTGAATCGAGCGGCCGAGTGCCGGGCCCGTCCTTGGGTGTCGGAGAACTATAGCGGCATTGGGGCGGCGAAGGGAATAACGATTTGACGGGGCCAAAAAAAGAAACCCCACCTTGCCGTAACGACAGAATCTCCTGGACCTCGCTTTACGAGGTGGGTGCTCTAGTCGGCGCGTCGCGATACCCGTGCTGCAAGCAGACGGGCCTTCGGTCGACGCCACATTCAAGCTCCCGTGGCATCATGTAGGTCAGAGAAATTCCATCCATTCGCGAGCAAGGCAGGGCCAAGTTCACTTCCGGACAGCCGGTGAACCAACCTAGGAGGCGCCGTGCGTTCCATCAGTTGACTCGACCGGATGTTTCAAAGAACCGCGTGCACGCGGGCCTTTCAGCTCTCGCGCACCTCAACCCCGAACTCAGCCCGCACGGCGCTCACGATCGCCGCCACGGCGGCATTCGCTTCGTCATCGGTCAACGTTCGCGCGGTCGAGCGGAACTCGAGCGCGTAAGCAAGGCTTTGCCTTTCGCTCCCGATTTCCTTACCACGAAAGATATCAAAAAGCCGAAGGCCCGTCAACTCGGGCGGCCCGGCGCGGCGGATCGCGGCGGCCAGGGTCGCCTGCGGCAGACTGCGCGGCGCGAGGCAGGCGAGGTCGCGGCGCACGGACGGGTAGGGCGGCAGCGCGCGCAGCGGCGCGAGGCTGCCGGTCTTCGCCAGCAGGGGCGCCAGCCGCAGTTCGGCCACGGCCAGGGGCGTGGTCACGCGCCAGGCGTGGCGGAGGCTGCTGTTGACCAGCCCGAGCCAGCCGATCGTGGCGCCATCGAGGTGGATCGTGGCACCCCATCCCGGTGTGCAGGCCGGGTGCGCCTCGGCCACGAACTCGGGTGTGCCGGCGTGTAACGCCGCGGCGAGGCTCTCGATCGCGCCCTTCAGCCAGAGGGCCGCCTCTTCGTTGGTCACCGCGCGCCGGCGGTCCAACACCGGGCGGCCGAGCGGGCCGCCCAGTCCGAGCGCCAGGCGGTGCTCCTCGGCCGGCTGGCCGTCGGTTCCGCGCACGAACACGCGCCCCATCTCGAAGAGCGCTACGCTTTCCACCTGACGGGCCATGTTGCGGCCCAGCGCCGTCGCCATCTGCGGCAGCAGCGAATCGCGCAGCACGGCATAGTCGCTGCTGACGGGGTTGGGCAGCACCACGCGCCGGTTCGCCGAGGTCGCATCCCAGCCGTCCAGCTCGGCCGTGGCCAGGAAGCTGTAGTGCATGGCCTCACTGAAACCGAGGCCCAGCAGGAGCTCGCGGCAGAAGGCCTGGTCGCGGAACCAGGCGTCGTCGACGCCGGGCACGGCGATGGCGGACGGATCGGTGTCCGGGATCGACGCCAGGCCGTGCAGCCGTGCGATCTCCTCGATCAGGTCGGCCTCGCAGGTCAGATCGCCGCGCCAAGTCGGCAGTCCGAAACAAGCCTGGCGCGCGTCGCGGGTCTGGACCGTCAGGCCGAGCGATTCGAGCAGGCGCACCATCTCGGCGTCCGCGAGGGCGACGCCGATCACGGCGCGGGCGCGGTCGAACCGCAGGTTGACGCTCGGTTCCGCGGTCGGGCGGTGATCCACGTCCACGGCGCCGGCGGCCACGCGGCCACCGCCATGCGCGGCCAGGAGCGCCACGGCACGGCGGCTGGCCCAGTCAGCCAGACCCGGGTCCACGCCGCGCTCGAAGCGGTGCGACGACTCGGTCCGCATACCCAAAGATGTGGCCGTGCGCTTGATGCCGGGGGCGTCGAAGAGCGCGCTCTCGAGCAGCACCGCGCGGGTATCCGGCGCGATCTCGCTGCCCGCGCCACCCATCACGCCGGCAATCGCCAGCGCGCCCTGCGGGTCGGCGATCACCAGGGTCTGCGGGTCGAGCGGGCGGCTCGTGCCATCGAGGGTCGCCAGAATCTCGCCAGGCCGGGCCCGCCGCACCACGATGGTCTGCCCGGCGACCTTGGCGTGGTCGAAGGCATGCAGCGGCTGGCCGCACTCCAGCATGACGTAGTTGGTGACATCGACGATCAGGCTGATCGGCCGCACACCGCAGCGTTCCAGCCGCTGCTGCATCCAGACCGGCGCCGGACCGTCGGTCAGCTCGGTCACGACGCGCGCCACGTAGCGCGGGCATCCGGCGGGGTCCTCCACGCGCACCTGTGCGAGCTGCGCGACCGGTGGGCCGGATTCGTCCAGGGTCACTTCGGGCTGCCGCAGGGGACGCTCCAGGAGGGCAGCGAACTCGCGCGCGATGCCGATGATCGACAGGCAGTCCGGACGGTTCCAGGTGATCTCGAGTTCCAGCACGGTCTCGGGCGGCGGCAGGACCTTGGCCAGCGGCGTGCCGGCCGGGGTTTCGGTCGCCAGTACGAGGATGCCGGTGTGGTCGGACGAGAGCCCGAGCTCGTCGGCCGCGCAGATCATGCCGAACGACTCGACCCCGCGGATCTTGGCCTTCTTGAGCCGCGAGCCGTCCGGCAGCAGTGCGCCGGGTACGGCCAGACAAACTTTCTGGCCAACCGCGACATTGGGTGCGCCGCAGACGACCACCCGCTCGGTCTGGCCGTCGAAGACGCGGCAGACGCGCAGCCGGTCGGCGTTCGGATGAGGTAGGCATTCGCGGACCTCGCCCACGACCGAACCCTCGTAGGAGGATCCGAACGTGGCGACGCCCTCAACTTCGACCCCCGAGAAGGTCAGGCGGTCGCAAAGCTGCTTGACCGACAGCCCGGATAGATCGACGTATTCGTTCAACCAGCTCAGCGGTACTTTCACGTTAGCCCCTTCGCGGAACGAGAAATCTAAGCGAACTGCGAGAGAAAGCGCACGTCGTTCTCATACAGCAGTCGAATGTCGGCGATTCCGTAGCGGATCATGGCGATGCGCTCGACGCCCATGCCGAAGGCATAGCCGTAGACCTGTTCGGGATCGTAGCCGACGTGGGTATAGACGCGCGGATCGACCATGCCGGCGCCGGCGATCTCGATCCAGCCGCTCTGTTTGCAGACGCGGCAGCCGGCGCCGCCGCACACATGGCACGAGAAGTCGACTTCCACGCTCGGTTCGGTAAACGGGAAGAAGTGGGGCCGGAAGCGGACCCCCACACCGGAGCCCATCATCTCGCGGGCGAAATAGGCCAGGGTGGCCTTGAGGTCGGCCAGTGAGACCGGCCGGGTGTCGACGTAGAGCCCTTCGACCTGGTGGAAATTGGCGCTGTGGGTGGCGTCGGTCGTGTCGCGGCGATAGCAGCGGCCGGGTGTGATGATGCGGATCGGCGGCGGGCGCGAAAGCATGGCGCGAATCTGCACCGGCGAGGTCTGCGTGCGCAGCAGCAGATCGCGGTCGAGCCAGAACGTGTCGGCCGCATCCATCGAGGGGTGGTGGGCCGGCGTGTTCAGGGCGGTGAAGTTGTTGAAGCGCGTCTCGATATCCGGGCCGTCGGCGACCGTGAAACCCAGCCGGCCGAAGACGCGCGCGACGTCGGCAATGACCCGCGAGACCGGGTGCATGGCGCCGCGCTGGGGCCAGGAACCGGGCAGCGACCAGTCGAACGCGGCCTCGGTCGCGGCCGGTACGGCGAGCGCGGCCTGGCGTTCGGCCAGGCGTGTTTCAAAGGCCGCCCGCCAGCTGTTGGCACGGCGGCCGAACTCCGGCCGGTCGGCGGGATCCACCTCCTTGAGGTGCTTCATGGCGGCCGGCAGCAGGCCGCTGCGTCCGAGGTAACGGATGCGGACCTGCTCCACGGCGGCGGCATCGGCCGCGGCGTCGATCTCGGCCAGCGATTGCGCGCACAGGCGCTCCAGTTCATCGAGTGTCATGGCGGGACTCCGGTGAAATCAGGCTCAGTGTCCCGTGTCGGGCGGCGGGTGTCAAGACGGCACTGCCAGGGATGCGGCTTTTCTGATTCAAGCTCGCCCGCCTGAGCCGTGTCATCCTGCGAATCCAGTCAGTACGGGCGGCGATTTCGAGCTGCGAGGTGCCGGGTCCGCCTGCATCAGGGGGCCACAGCCGGGTGTGTGCGGCCAAAAATCCCGCGACCGGCCGCGCGCGCCTCGGCTTCAATCTCGCGGTAGGTATCGGACCGCGGGTGGGGCTCGCGACGGGTTTCGGCCAGTCCGTGACGCAACAGTTCGGCGCCCAGATCGATTTCGCCGACCGACACGTAGGCCAGCAGTCGGCCGTAGTCGTCGCGGTTCGGGAGTCCAGCCGACAGGAGCAGCGCGATCGACTGACCGTGCACGCGCGCGGCGCTGAAGCGCTTGGCGGCTTCCCCGTGCGCTTGCACCTCGGCCGCGGACAGTCCGAGTGTGCGGGCCTGGATGCGGGCCTTCTCCGAGGCGTGGACCTCAAGGCAGTCGACGCCGCGCAACCGGATGCGCAGCCGCCGGCCGTCGCACCAGGCGTCCAGCGTATCGCCGTCAACTGCGAAGGGCTTGGTTGCCTGCAGGGTGCGTTCGGGCGTGTGTGCGGTGGCGACCGCGGACCCGCGGTCGCCGCGGTCGCCGCGGTGCGGTGACGGTGCCGGTCGCGAGGTGGTCAGGCGCAGGGCGGCCGCGAACAACAACAGGATCACGACCGGCGCGGCACCCGGTCGCCACCCCCGATGCGGAGCGCGTGGACGGCGTCTGGTCATCTGGAGGCCTGTGGGTCCATTTTACGGCGTTCTCCGGTTGATGCGGTTACGTGACCGTTCGCGTGCCTGGGTCAGCGGGTCCGGCGCCGTGGCCGGCGCTGTGGCCGGCGCGGTCGGGGGCGCTGGGAGCGCGGCGTGTGCCGCCGGCTCGCCCGCCTCGTCGGGCTGGGGTGCGGACAACGCAGCCCCAAAGTACTCCTCGACTTTGGCTTTGAACTTTTCCAGTCCCCA
>CAZZCT010000220.1:7004-8523 GCA_964652365.1 uncultured Lentisphaerales bacterium | reverse complement strand
CTCGGCAGCCAGAACTCGTGGCGGCCTTTGGGCAGCGGCTGGTTCTGGAAGAGGTAGGCCACCAGGTCGCCGGTTTTCGTGTAGAGCCCGGCGCTGGCCACGCCCGCGCCGCTCTGGACGGTGAACGTGCCGTCGGCGGGCCGCGGCGGCTTGACCGCCGTGCTGGCCACAGCGCCCACGCCCTGCCACGTGCCGCGCGGCTGGCCGTCGATGTCGTCGGTGGGGGCTTTCGCGCCCGCCAGCTCCTTGACGCCCCAGGGGGCGGTGACCGGCAGGTTGGGCGACCAGTCGAGCGTGTTCGCGGCCGCGGCGTTCTCCGCCAGCGTCACCGGCAGCATGAGCGCGTGGCGATCTTGGCCGGTCAGCGAGGCCCAGGCACCCACCTTCTGTCGCGACGGCCGGCCTTTGACGTCGCCAAAACTGCCCGTGAAGTTGCAGACGTAGAGGTTGTGGTCGAGCACGAGGTCAACGCTGCCGGCCAGGCTCACGCCGATCTGCGAACCGACCACGAGATTGTTGAAGACGCGGCAACTGTGGCCGCCGGAAATGGTCATGCCGATCGCCGAGTTGTTCGCGAGCGTGAGGTTCGCCGCCACACACCCCTCAGCATCGACCAAGGTCAGCCCGGTGCGATTCTCCGCCAAGACGCAGTTCTCGATCCGCGCGGCTATCGACTTACGCACCAGCACACCGCTCTGGCTGCCGCGGACCGCCACGCGGGAAACGGCGGCATCCTTGGTGCCGTCGATCACCACGCCATTCTCAACGGCATTCCCGATCGTCAGGTCGCTGAGCTTCGCGCCCGCGCCGAGCACCACGCCGTTGGTCTTGCCCTTGGCATTCAGAAGGGTCTGCCCGCGGCCTGCGCCCTTGAGCATCACGCCTGCGGGCACGACGAGATCGCCGGCCTCGAACGTGCCAGCCGGCAGGACTACGGTGGCCCCGGCCTGCGCCTTTTCCAGCGCAACCCGTGAGGCCGCTGGCAACGGCGCGGCGGCTTGCACCCGCAGCGCGGTCCCCGATAAAGCCACCATCCCCATCGTCATCAGTCGTCGCATGGTTGTCTTCGTCATCGGTGCCGTTTCCTTCCTGCTGTTCACTCTGTCAAACTTACAATTCTTACCCATTGCCCGCGGGAGCGCAAGACAACAGCAACTCGCATTATGGCCGGAACCGCCTAAAGGCGGGACTACAAACGGCGCCGAATCGTGCGATAACGCGCTCGTAGTCCCGCCTTTCGCGTGACCGCGTTGGGCGCGGTACGCGACTTCACGCGGTAGGCGGAAGTCGTACCCCTGTGCGGCCATTCTGATCCCACCGAGGCTTGGGGTCGCTGGGGAGCTTCGCTCAAACGCATCCCAAGTTCGGTGTCGGGTGACCGTCGGGCCGCACGTCGGGCCGACGTGCGCCACAGGGCGAGCGTATCGCGACTTGCAGATTCACTGTCCCCTCGGGCTCCCTCGACGTGGGCCACAGGGCGAGCGTATCGCGACTCACAGATTCACTGTCCCCTCGGGCT
>CAZZCT010000220.1:0-6904 GCA_964652365.1 uncultured Lentisphaerales bacterium | reverse complement strand
CTGTCCCCTCGGGCTTGAGTTCCCTCGGGCTTGCCATCGGCTTCTCTCGGAAGAGCGGCTGTAGCCTTGGAGCACGCCGCTCACGTGTTGCCGGGATCCTGCGTCGGCACGGAGACATTGTTCGTGGGGGCGCTGAACCATCGTTTCCTGAGCGTCTCCACTATGCTTGCTTCGGTCTTATGACCGGCCGGGCACCGGGGTCCATCCCGCAGTCGGAAGTCCGGGTACTTGCGCCTCGAGTCCGGGCAGAACGCGCCCTCTGCGCGTTCGGGCAGGTAGCCAACTACTGTATCGACGCGCATGGTCTCATCGGCTGAGAGGCCGTTCTCCATGGCGTAGGCACTGGCTGCACCCCAGACGTGCACCAGACGTTGCCCACAGTTGGTCACCCAGTTCGCGCGCGGATCTTGGCCATCAGGAGGTCCGGCCTCGCAAGCCCAACAGGCTCCTAGCGACAGCCCAACCAGCAGGCATGCATGAGAATGGTGCATAGTTGTACCTTCAGACTTATCCACGACCCCAACCAGCTGTCCGCATTGGCTCGTGCGGTGTCACTCCAGTGGCGCACGTCGGCCCGACGTGCGTGCCGATGCGAACCGCAAGAACCAGGACGGTACAACGGCGGGGGACCGCCGGGTCCAAATGCCGACGTCGAGTCATCGCATTCCGTCCGGCTAGTCATGTCGATACGGTGAGGCGCTCCATCCCGTACCACCAAAGAGTCGCACCTTCCATCCAGCCATTTCGGTCAACCACGTGCTCATCCAAGCACGCCTCCGGTCACGAGGCGGTTCCGTAGGTCCCGCCCTACTTGGCTCGCCCCGCGGCCGCGTCAAGGGTCGTACTCGATCAGCCACACGGTCGAGGGGAGCGTGAGGGTGACGGTGCGGGGCGCGGCCGAGAGAGTCCCCGAGGCCTCGGCCACCCGGCCCTGGCAGGTGATGCGAAACGCGCGGCAACGGTCCAGTTCGGCTGCGCGCAGGAGCGTCTCGGTCCGCAGCATGGCCGAGAGGATGCCCGTGAGGCGGCCCTCGCGCAGGATGGGCTGGCGCATCGAAACCAGCCGTGGCGAGGCGATCCCGCCGCGGGCCGGCTCGCTGAGTTGGGGCGCCGGGTTGGTCTGCATGAGCGCCCAGAATCCGGTCAGCTCCGGGACGCGCTTCAGGTCGACCCCGCGGGCCAGGGCATGGCGGGCGTACAGCACTTCGCGGATGACGAAGTTGGTGTCGATGTAGGAGCCGCCGTAGAGTCCGTCGAGGTTGCGCGCCAGGGGCGTGAAAACCTGGCGGTACGTGGCGGCGGTGGGCTGCTGGGCCGCCGCGGCGGCAAGCCGATCGAACACCTGCGCGAGGGTGTTGGAGACGGCCGCTCCCACTGGGTCCGGAGGCGGCATCTGCGCGCGGGCGGAGCCGAGGAGTGTTCCCGCCAGCCATAGCAGCGCGTACCGCTGTAGGTGACCGGTGATCCGTGATCGGTGATCGGGACCGATTACGGATAACCGATCGCCGACAACTGCTCTTGCCTGGTTCATCGCACGAGCTCGAAGACGCCGATATAACCCTGATTGGTGCGCACGTGGCGCCAGTGTGCGAAGCCGGCTTCCGCGATGGCGGTCCGCAGTTCGCCGCGGATGTTCTCGCGGATCTCGCTCTGTCGGAACAGCCAGTAACCAGACCAGGCGCAGACGGTGCCGAAGGGCGTGCAAGGCATGTCGACGTCCACGATCACGATGTGACCGCCCGGCTTCACGACGCGGTGCAGTTCGGACACGGCACGGCGCTTCAGCTCGCGGTTGATATGGTGGAAGAACATGGCTGAAACGGCGTGGTCGAAGCTCGCGGTCGGGTAGGGGAGGGACTCGGCCACGGCGGCGTCGAACTGCACGTTGTCCAGGCCGGCCGCCTTGCGGCGGGCCACGGCGAGCATGCGGGGCGCGGCATCGAGACCCACGGCTTGGCCGCCCTGGCACAGCCGGCTCGCCAGGTCGAGCGTCAGCAGCCCGGTGCCGCAGCCGACGTCCAGCACGCGTTCGTTGCCCGACAGCGGCAGCAGATCGAGCGCGCGACGTCCGATGCGCCGCTCCTGGCCGAAGGTCATGAGCGGACTGAGCCAGTCGTAGACCGCGGCGACGTGGTCCAGTGTGCGTCCGGCGGTCACGGGCGGGGCGCTCATGGCAGGGTGTCTCCCACGCCGAGGATCGTGAAGAAGGTGGCCGCCATCTGCGTCTGCGCGGCGGGCGTCACGCCCAGGCCGGCTTCGGCGAGCTCTGCCAGGGCTGCAGTCAGCAGGTCGTGCGCCGTGCGCGCCGCCGGCTGCACGACTTCGGGCAGATGCGGGTGAATCGCGTCTTCGACGGTTAGTCCCGAGCGCAAGGTGCGCAAGACGGCGCGGCTGGAGGCGAAACGGCGCTGGCGGATCAGGGCCAGGACATAGTTGTGGCGGTTCTCGAGCAGGTCGCGGGCGATGTCGCGGATGTCGTCCAGCACCTGGCAGCCGAGGCCGAGCGACTCCAAGGCGTGCTGGCAGGAGTGCAGTCGGTCGCGGTCCAGGTCTGGCTCCAGCGCGCGGGCCACGGCCAGGGGAGCGCTGAAGAGCAGGGCGGTCTTGCGGCGGTGAACGGTCTGAAGCATGGTGCGCGACGTGACGTCGCGGCGCGCGCCGCCCTCCTCGCCGCCCTCCTGAGCCGCACTCGGCAGCAGGACGCGCAGGGACAGGTCGCTGATGCGTGAGGCGGCGGTCTCGGGCAGCACAGTGTCGTGGACCGCATTGCGCAGCAGGCGGGCGAGCACGCGGTCGGCGCACATGATCGAGACGACCTGGCGCATGACACGTGACCGGCCCGGCATGATCAGCGGCAGCACCTGCTTGTCCTCGTTATCGAGCAGGTTGTCGGCGCCGGTCACCCAGACGCGGTAGAGGTGGTTGAGCTTGCCGTAGAGCAGGCGCCGGGCCGGCGGCACACCCAGCAGGTGGTAGGACGACTGAAAGAGTGTGGAGAAGAGGTTGCGCGGCAGCGTCAGTTGTGCACGTGGCAGTGGCGCGAGCCGAGCCGGTGAAGGCAGTCCGCCCGCGTCCAGCACGGCGCGGGCCTCGGTCTGCACGTCGGTTATACAGGTCCGGCACTCGGCGAAGGCCGCCGGCAGTACCGGACCGCTGCTCCAGGCTCGCAGGCTGGCGGCGGTCATGAGCCGCTCCGCGGGCCGCGCGGGCGATCGAAGGCCGCAACCTGGCGCAGCAGCATGAGCCCGCGCACGTTGAAGGCCAGTCGGTCCAGGGCCGGCGCCAGCAGATTGGCCAGCAGGAAGGCGAAGACAATGCCCTCGGAATAGAACGTGTAGGCCCGGATCAGGGCATTGGCCACGCCTGCCACGATCCCGGCCATCAGTCGGCCGCCCTTGCTGGCGGGCGTGGAGACCGGATCGCCGGCGATGAATACCGCAGCGAAGAGCACCGAGCCTGTCAGGAGGCTGAAGACCACCGGCAGTCCCACCACCGCGCAGGTGGCCGCGAAGGCGGCCAGGAAGGCCACCCCGACCCTCCATTCCATGACGCGGCTCAGTGCCAGAATCACGCCGATCAGCAGGATCGCAGGCGTAAAGAGCTCGCCCGGGCTGCCGGCCACGATCTCATACAAGCCTTCCCAGTTGCCGCCGATCCGGCCTTGCAGCAGCGCGCCCAGGCCGTAGGTCGCGCCCTCGGCGTGGAAGAGATCGAGCGGCGTGGCGGTCGTGACGCCATCGGTTGGCAGTCCGGGTCGCGTCCAGGCCACCACCTCATGGTTGTAGGCCAGCATCAGGAAGAGGCGGGCCACGAGCGCCGGGTTGAAGCGGATGGCTGTGCCGGCCATGCCCATGCGGGCCACGAACACGCCGACGAACAGGGCCAGCAGCAACGGCAAGAGCGGGAATCGGGCCGGAACGCTCATGATCAGGATCGCGGCCGTAATCGCCGAACTGCCGCTGCGCAGGGCCCAGCGGCCTTCGCCGAGCGCCAGATAGGCGGCCTCGAGCGCCAAACCGGCGGCCACGCAGAGGCCCCACCGAGGCACAAACGACCAGTCGTACATTCCGCCGTAGAGCAGCGCCAGCAGGCTGAGGCTGGCCATCACCCACAACACCCGCGCGCGCATGGACGGGCCTTGCTGACGGTACGGGGCATGCGAACGGATGTCGGCAGGATCAGACATGCTGGCGTGCCTCTTTGATGCGCTGTGCCAGTGCAATGCCGGCCGGGCAGGCCGCCGCGCAGGCGCCGCACAGGAAGCAGGACTGCAGGTGCGCCTTCTCCGTGCGGGTGCGCGGTCCTCGACGGGCCGCCCGTTGCACCATGCCAATCGGGTGCAGTCCGAGCGGGCAGGCTTCGTGGCAGGCGCCGCACCGGATGCAGGCGCGCTCGCGGTCCTGGACCGCCTTGGCCGGGAGCACGAAAAGGCCGGTGGTGCCGAGCGTCACGCGGTCTTCCGGCGACACGCGCCGGCCCATCATGAGGCCGCCCGCAACCAGCACTTCGCGGTCCGCGTCGAAGCTGCACCCGGTGGCCGCCAGCAACGCCGCATAGGAGATGCCTGTCGGGACGATCACGTTGCGCGTCAGTTCCTGCGCCGGTGCCAGCAGGCTCAGGGGCCGTTCGACGAAGGGGATGCGGTCGCGGAGTGCGCGCCCGATGCCCCGCACGGTGGCCACATTCTGCACCAGGCATCGCGCCTGGAACGGGAAGCGCCCCGCCGGCAGGGGGCGGCCGGTGACGCGCTGGACGATCAACCGCTCCGCCCCGGCCGGATAGCCGCGCGGCATGAGTGCGAGTTCGTACGGGTAGCGCGCGCGCAGAGCCGCGAGGTCGTGGGCGCCCGCCTGCACCGCCAGGACGATGCGCGCGGCCCCGCAAGCGCGCGCCAGCGCATCGGCGCCGCAACGGATCCACTCAGCGTGGTGCAGGAGCAAAGCCCGGTCAATCTCGAGGCCGGGCTCGCACTCGGTGCCGTTGATCACCAGAATCGCCACCGGCGCCGAGGCGCGCAGCTTGCGCGCCGCCGGGAAGAGGCTGCCCCCCATTCCGAGTGCGCCGGCGGAGGCCAGAAAGGCGGCGAAGGCCGCGGTGTCTTCGCCTGACGGGGACGTCAGCGCGGGATCCGGCTCCAGGCGCCACGCCGCACCCGGGGGGCTTCGGACCGTGATGCGGTGCTCCGAGACGTCGACGGTCCCGGCCACCGAGCTGTGAAGGTCCGCATCGTCGATCCGCGCCAATAGGGTGCCGGCCGCGACCTCCTGGCCCGCGGTCACGACCGCATGGGTCAGGGGATGTCCGTGGTGTCGCGGCGGTAAGGCGAAAGCGACGTCCGGGGGCGCCAACGCGAGCACGGTCGGCGGCGGCGGAAAGGTGGGCTCTGGCCGGTTGCCCGCTCCGTTCATGTGGCCCAGCATCGTCGTAACTCCGGGCAGTCCGGGTGAGGCCTGGCGGACCGCGTTTCGAGCGTCAATACCAGCAATCTTACATCCAGTGCAGGCGAAGCCCGCAATCCAGTAGTTTCGCCAGCTTCGTGGCGAACCCGCTTGGTGCTCGCTGCTGTTGTTAGTGTGTAAGGCACGAATAGCCGGCGGGCGCCTACTGGGCGAGCGGGACGCGCGGCCAGTCGGGGCTGCGCTCCATCTCCTCGATGGCCTTCTTGGCCATCAGATCGTAGGAGGCATAGATGCGGCTGTTGTAGCGGGTGGCCCCGGTGACGGCGTCGATAGTGTGCAACGTGCCGTCAGCGTCCCGCACCTTGCGGCCCGCGATGCTCTTGATGGCGTCCAAGACCTTGCGCTGTTTGTCGGCGGACTTGATCACGGCGATGTCCGGGACCTCGGTCTGGGTCACGACGTAGGCGCCTTCCTGACGCGTGACGACCGCCATCGCGGTGACCGTCTCGTAAGTCTTGAAGACCCGCAGGGCGACTGCCCGGACGACCCCGCCGGTGGCGTCATAGCCGAGGTAGAGATCGGAGATGGCTTCCGAGTAGGGGGCCTTGTGACTGTAAGCCGCCGTGCCGGCCAGCGCCTTGAGCGCGGCGGCTTGGGTTGGCGCGGCGGCGGTTTCGGCGGCGATGGCGGCTGACGCCATGAGGCTCAGCACCAACGCCGCGCGAACTACTTGGACAGGGTTCATGGTGATCGATCCTTTCGTGACTAACGCCGACGATGTCGCGTCGCCAGCGCGCACTGCTTGCTTGTGAAGTGAAATCGAAGCCAGCAGCTTAGGGCCGTAATCCCTGGCAGTCAAGGCTATCGCCCGTCCTTGGATTGCGGAAGATGGAAGATTGGAAGGTTAGAATGCTGGAATGCTGGAACTGCCCAACAGACAGCACTCTCCTCGTAATCCGCAATCGTATCTCATCATCGCTGCAGCCGTGCGGAATGCTCGTCATCAGACCCCGACACCATCGAACAGCACGGTCGAGAGGTAGCGCTCGCCGGCGTCCGGCAGGATCACGACGATGGTCTGGCCGGCGAACTCCGCCTGCTGCGCCAGCCGGACCGCCACGGCCGCGGCGGCGCCGCAAGAGATGCCCACCAGCAGTCCCTCCTCCTTGGCGAGACGCCGTGCGAAGGCCACCGCCTCCGCGCTGTCGACCTGCTCGACCCGGTCGACCAGCGCCAGGTCCAGCGTCTCGGGGATGAAGCCGGCGCCGATGCCCTGGATCTTGTGCGGTCCCGGCTTGAGCTCCTGGCCGGCGCGCCGCTGGGTGATCACCGGACTCTCCTTGGGCTCCACCGCCACGGAGAGGATCTGCTTGCCCTTGGTATTCTTGATGAAGCGCGAGACGCCCGTGATCGTGCCGCCCGTGCCCACGCCGGAGACCAGCACGTCGACGGCGCCGTCGGTGTCGTTCCAGATCTCGGGCCCGGTGGTGCGCTCGTGAATAGCC
>CAZZCT010000219.1:0-8565 GCA_964652365.1 uncultured Lentisphaerales bacterium | reverse complement strand
CCGGCCAGATCACGCCGGTCTTCTTCGGCAGCGGCATCACCAACTTCGGCGTGCAGCTTCTGTTGGATTACTTCGTCAAGTACGGCGCGCCGCCCCAGCCGCGGCAGTCGGGGCCGGACAAGATTCAGCCCGAGCATCCGGACTTCTCGGGCTTTGTGTTCAAGGTGCAGGCCAATATGAACCCGCGCCACCGCGATCGGCTGACCTTTGTGCGCGTCTGCTCCGGGACCTTTGTCAAGGACATGGTGGTGGCCGATCCCGAGACCGGCGACCCGGTTCGCCTGGCCTATCCCCAGAAGCTCTTCGCGCAGGAGCGCGAGTCGGTCGAAGTGGCCCTTCCGGGCGACATCGTCGGGTTGGTGACGCACAAGGCCTTTCGCATTGGCGCCACGCTGACCACCAACCCGCAGATCTGCTACGACGAGATTCCGCGCTTTTCGCCCGAGGCCTTTGCCTACCTGCGCAACCACGGCACGGGTAAATACAAGCAGTTCCGGGCCGGCCTCGAGCAGTTGCTGCAGGAGGGCGTGATCCAGTCCTTCGGCAACCCCGACCATGCTCGCACCACGACTCTGCTCGGCGCGGTGGGGCAACTGCAGTTCGACGTGGTCCTCTACCGGCTGCAGAACGAATACGGCGCCGAGCCGCTGCTGGAGCCGGCGCCCTTCACGATCGTACGCTGGTTTGGCCCCAGCGTGCAGCAGGAGGCAGTCGAGAAGGTGTTTCTTGGCGCCGGCGTGAAGCTGGCACAGGATCTGGGCGGCAAGCTGGTGATCCTCTTCCCGACCCGCTGGGCGCTCGACTACTTCGCCAAGGAGCACCCCGAGTTCGACCTGCATCCGGTTTCGCCGCACTAGCTTTCCCGTTCCGGGAAAGCTAAGGCGGAAATCGCACCCCGTGGCCGTCGTGAAAACATTTGAGTGCGGTTGACGCGTGGCGCTGAACGGCCTATTATGGACATGTGAATACGACCAACATATCAGATTTGAAGCAGCATCTGTCGGCGCGGCTGCAGGCGGTCCAGGCGGGAGCGACCCTTGTCATCACAGACCGGCATGTGCCGGTGGCTATGCTGGCGCCCTTGCCTGCAGGCATCGAGGAGCGTCGGATCGCGGGACTCGTGGCGTCGGGGGCGATGGCTCCACGTGGGCGCCGGCTGGACGTGCGCGCGTTCCTCGCTCTGCCGCGTGCGAGTTGGGTGTCCGGGCTGAGCGGCGCGATCTTGGAGGAGCGCGACGGACGATGAGATTCTGGGACAGTTCTGCCTTGACGCCGTTGCTCGTGAACGAACCGGACTCGTTGGCGCGCGAAGCGGCGCTCGAACAGGATCACGAAATCGTGGTCTGGTATGCAACACAGGTCGAGCTTGAGTCGGCGATCGCCCGGCGGCGGCGCGAGGGCATGCCGGTCGTCGACGAGCGGGCGGCTCGCGCGCGGTTGCGCCTGCTGGTCGACGCCTGGCACGAGATTCAGCCCACGGCCGTTCTCCGCGACCGCGCCATCCGGCTGCTGCGTGTGCATCCGCTGTGTGCGGCGGATGCCTTCCAGCTCGCGGCTGCGCTGGTCGTCTGCCGCGACAATCCCGCGGGGGCCGCCTTCCTCACGGGTGATGCGCGGCTGCGCGAAGCTGCCGAACGTGAAGGGTTCGACGCGTCTTGAGACGTGATGGGTAATCAGCCGGCGGCCGCGGCTTCCAAGGCCTGCGCAAAGTCGGCGCGCAGGTCGTCGATGTGCTCCAGGCCCACCGACACGCGGATGAACTCGGGGGTCACGCCAGCGGCACGCTGATCCTCGTCGGACATCTGCTGGTGGCTGGTGGAGGCCGGGTGCAGTACGAGTGTCTTGGCATCGCCGACGTTGGCCAGGTGGCTGGCCAGCCGCACGGCATTGATGAATCGCGCGCCGGCCGCCCGGCCGCCTTTGATGCCGAAGCCCAGCACCGAGCCGAAGCCGTCGTGCAGGAAGCGCCGGGCCATGGCGTGGGTGGGATGGTCGGGGAGTCCGGTGTAATTGACCCAGGCGACGCGAGGGTGGCGCGCCAGCCACTCGGCCAGGGCCAGGGTATTGGCGCTCTGGTGGCGGATGCGCAGCGGCAGCGTCTCGATCCCCTGCAGGAAGAGGAAGGCGTTGAAGGGGCTGGGGCACATCCCCAGGTTGCGCATGCCCTGGACCCGGGCCTTGATGATGAAGGCCACGTTGCCCATGCCAGGCACGGCCTTCAGCGCATCCCAGTACACCAGACCGTGATAGCTCGGGTCGGGCGTCGTGAAGCTCGGGAAGCGCCCCCGCGACCAGTCGAAGCGGCCGCTGTCGATCACCACGCCGCCGATCGACGTGCCGTGGCCCCCGATCCACTTGGTGCAGGAGTGCACCACGATGTCGGCGCCATGGTCGATCGGCCGGCAGATCACCGGAGCGAAGGTGTTGTCCACGATGACCGGGATGCCGGCGGCATGCGCGACTGCCGCGATGCCGGCCAGGTCGGCGACGTCGCCCTTGGGGTTGCCGATGGTTTCGAGGTAGATGGCCTTGGTGTTGGGGCGGATCGCAGCCTGGATCGTGGCCGGGGTCGGCTCGGCCACGAACGTGACGTTCAGGCCCATCTTGGGCAGCGTGTAGCGGAAACAGGTGTCGGTGCCGCCATACAGCGAAGCCGAACTCACCAGGTGGTCGCCGGCCTCGGCCAGGGTGTGGATCGCCAGGAAGATGGCGCTCATGCCGCTGGAGGTGAGCAGCCCGCCGGTGCCGCCCTCGAGGGCCGCCAGGCGTTTTTCGACCACGTCCGAGGTGGGATTCTGCAACCGCGTGTAGATGTTGCCGAACTCTTTCAACGCAAACAGATTGGCGGCGTGTTCGGCGTTCTTGAACACGTAGCTGCTGGTCTGGTAGATGGGCACGGCGCGCGCGCCAGTCACAGGGTCGGGTGTCTGGCCCGCGTGCAGCGCCAGGGTCTCGGGATGTTGCGACGGGGTGGTCATGGGGGTACTCCTTACGTGACGTGACGGACGGGGCCGGACCGACCGGATCCGGCGCCCGACGCTCGTCAGATCTGGTAACTCAGGGGTTGTGGGGGTGGGGGTTGGATGGGCGCCCGCGCCAGGCGGCCGATGGTGGCATCCGAGAAAAGTTGCATCATCTGGGCATTGGCTTGCTGCCACAGTGCGCGAGTCGGGCAGTCGCCGGACCGGGCGCAGGGCGCGTCGGTGCCGCAGGAAGTCACCTGCACGCAACCCTCGGTGGCATTCAGGACGGCGGCGACGGTCAGCGTGTCGGGATCCTGGGCCAGCGAAAACCCTCCCTCCCGCCCCCGGTGGCTGTGTACAATGCCGGCTGCGCGAAGTCGGATCATGATCTGCTCCACGTAGTCTGGCGAGAGCCCCTCGTCCAGGGCAATGCGCTGCTTGCGGATCGGCCCGGCGCCGGCTTGACGGGCGAGGTAGACCAGCATGCGCGTGGCATAGCGTCCGCGAGTTGAGATACAGGCCATTTTCGTTTGCTCTGGATTGCGGCAGATGGAAGTTGGAAGGGTGGAATGCTGGAAAACGGCCCATCAGACCGTTCTTTTGCCCGTTATTCCATTGTTCCCGTATTCCAACTTCCGCAGTCTATGGTCAGACTTTTGCTGATTGATCCGATCAACATAGTTATGTATATTGACATGAACGCATGGCCAAGTCAACAGGGAGCCGTAAAATGGGTTTCTATCATGACAACTCGCTGACCATCGGGCGCACGCCGCTGGTGCAGTTGCGCAAGGTCGTCGGCGGCAAGGCCCGCGTCCTGGCCAAGATCGAGGGCCGCAATCCGGCCTACTCGGTCAAGTGCCGTATTGGCGCCGGGATGGTCTGGGATGCCGAGGTGCGCGGCATGCTCCGGCCGGGCATGGAGATCATCGAGCCCACCAGCGGCAACACGGGGATCGCCCTGGCGTTCGTGGGCGCGGCGCGCGGGTACCGGGTGACGCTGACCATGCCCGAGACTATGAGCCTGGAGCGGCGGCGCGTGCTGAAGGCTTTCGGCGCCGGACTGATCCTGACGCCGGGCGACAAGGGCATGCCTGGGGCCATTGCGCGGGCCGAGGAACTGGCAGCCCAGGAACCCGAACACTACTTCATGCCGCAGCAGTTCAAGAACCCCGCCAACCCCGCCATTCACTTCCAGACGACGGGGCCCGAGATCTGGGACGATACCGACGGCGAGGTCGATGTGTTCGTATGCGGGGTGGGCACGGGGGGCACCATTACGGGCGTTTCGCGGTACATCAAGGAGGCTCGCGGTAAGCCGATCCTGAGCGTGGCGGTGGAGCCGCGTGACAGTCCGGTGCTGACGCAGCAGCGGGCCGGCGAGCCGTTGAAGCCCGGCAAGCACGCGATCCAAGGCATTGGCGCGGGGTTCGTGCCGGAGGTGCTCGACCTGTCGCTGGTCGATCGCATTGAGCAGGTCAGCAACGAGGAGGCGTTGAGCTTTGCGCGCCGGCTCGCGCTCGAGGAAGGTATCCTGGCGGGCATCTCGTGCGGCGCGGCCACGGCGGTGGCGGCGCGCCTGGCGCTTGAACCGGCCCTGGCCGGCAAGACCATTGTGGTGATCCTGCCGGATTCGGGCGAGCGCTACCTGTCAACGCCGCTGTTCGAAGGATAGCAGGAGATCGGCGGACGATTACGGGCGACGATTACGGTGAACGATTGCGTGCTGCCCCCGCGTTATCCGTAATCGTCGCCCGTAATCGTAAACCGGAATTATGGTCGAGCCACGTGCTTTTTTTGTTGGTCTTGTAGGCTGGTAAGGCACTAGGGTCCCCTAAGGCGGGCTGACGCCCGCAACCCAATCGGCGTCGGGGTCGGTATCGCTATCGGAGTCGAACGAGCAGTCGATACCGACGCCGATACCGACCCCGACCCCGACAAAGGTGCGACGCAAATGCGTCGCATGTCATAACGGAACGATCTACCCATGACATTGATCGAACGGATTCAGGCGTTGCGCGCGGAGCGTCGCGCCGTCATCCTGGCCCACAACTACCAGGACCCCGCGGTTCAGGATATCGCCGACTTTGTCGGCGACTCGCTTGAGCTCAGCCGGAAGGCGGCCGCGACGGAAGCCGACCTGATTGTTTTTTGCGGCGTCTATTTTATGGCCGAAACCGCCGCGATTCTGAGTCCGCACAAGACCGTGCTGATTCCCGACCTGCTGGCGGGTTGTCCCATGGTCGAAATGGCGCCCGTGAAGGATGTGCTGGCGTTCAAGCAGCAGCATTCCGGCGCGACGGTCGTGACCTACGTGAACTCGAGCGCCGCGGTCAAGGCCGAGAGCGACGTCTGCTGTACCTCCGCCAATGCGGTTGAGGTGGTGCGGTCGCTGCCGGCCGAGGCCGAGATCATCTTCCTGCCGGACCGCAACCTGGGCGCCTACGTGGCGTCCAAGACCGGCCGGGCGCTGCACCTCTACCCCGGTTTCTGCCCCACCCACGCCCGTATTCTGGATCGCGATATCCTGCGCGCCCGGGAGGCGCACCCGGACGCGCCCGTGCTGGTGCACCCGGAGTGCCGGCCCGATGTGATCGCGCTGGCCGACGCGGTGCTGTCGACCAGCGGCATGTGCCGGTATGCGCAGTCGTCCGACGCCACCGGGTTCGTCATCGCGACTGAGACCAACCTGCTCCATCGTCTGCGCCTGGAGAATCCCGGCAAATGTTTTTATCCGGCCTCCGAGGCGGCCACCTGTCCGAACATGCGGCGCATCGGCCTGGAGCAGGTCGCCTGGGCGCTCGAAGACCGGCAGCACGTGGTACACGTGCCCGAAGAGATCCGGGTGCGCGCCTTGCGTGCGGTTGAGCGCATGGTGGCGGTTCGTCCGGCGTGAGGCCCGCAGGCGCGACGCACGCCTGTCAGGACCACCGGCGCATCCTGAGCGCAACCCCCGCCAGGCCGGCCAGCGCCAGGGTCATGATCCCGCCGACCAGTCCCGATACGGAGGTCCCCGCGCTCACCGCCGGCCATGGTACGGATGCCGGGGCGTCGCTCGCCGCCTGCGTCGCTTCGTCCCCGGCCGACTTGAACCCGTAGTCCGGCAGAAAGGCGGTCGCCTGCTGGATGCCGGCCAAGCCCCGATGCAGCCCGGAATCCGGGCTAGTGATCACTTCCTGGCCGGTGACCTTGGCGATGGACCACTCCAGTCCATCGGGATGCGCTGAAGCAAACCAGCTCGCCGCGCCGCCGCCGACGGCCGCCGCGACCGCCAGCTTGATCAGCACGGGCCGCAGGCTGACTCCAGCGCCGGCTGCCAGTGCACCCGCCAGCGCTTCGGGCTGGGCCTTGGCAACGAAGGCGACCACGGCGGCGGTTGCCAGCCCTTCCGCGATTCCAATCGCCAGGTGAATCGGCAACATCAGGAGCGCGAACGTGCCAAACGGCAGATCGGAGATGCCCGATGCCCGGGTTTCCAGAACAACCGCGAACGCGCCCAGTTGCAGGCTCACCACGGCCGCCACCACGGCCGCGATCCAACCGCGCACCCCGCCAGGCTGATCCTTGGCCATCAGACGGTAGAGCAGGGGATAGGCCATGAACGCCGGAAAGAACCCCATGTTGAAGATGTTGCATCCCAGCGCCAGCAGGCCCCCGTCGGCGAAGAAGAGCGCCTGCACGGTCAAGACCGAGGCAACGACGATGAATGCTGCGTGTGGGCCGAGGAGGGCCGCCAGGATCAGTCCGCCGCCGAGATGCCCGCTCGACCCCGTGAGCGGAATCGAGAAATTGATCATTTGCGCCGCGAAGATGAACGCCCCCAGGACGCCCATCATGGGGACCAGGTTGTCCCGCAGCGACTGCTTAACCTTCCTGGCGCAATAGGCGATCAGCCCGCCCGATACGACCCACATGGTCCCGCCCACGGCGGGGGAAATCAGCGCGTCTGCCATGTGCATAGACGGATGCCTTACCCTTGACGATGATTGATTCGAGGCAATTGTCGTGATCGAGGTGGGCGTGTTGAGCGGCGCCACTCACCGGCACTGACTCCTGCCAAATAGCAAGGATGTACGAAAACATAATATGCCGCAGACCCGGTGAAACTGCAACCGCAAACCCGGAAAAGAGAACGACCCCGGCGCTCGCGCGTCGAGATTGACGTTGCGGCCGCCAGCCGGTATTATTCTGCGCGTTTCCATGCAGGCTGCGTCGCAGGCGGCGGCATGGCCGGTGCGGGCGTTCGGCGAAACGCTTTTTGGGACACAAACGGAGGAGCAGTCACATGGCAGTCAAGGTTGGCATCAATGGATTCGGCCGGATCGGCCGGATGGTCTTTCAGGCGCTTTGCGATCAGGGCTTGCTCGGCAAGGGCAAGGGGCAGCTCGACGTCGTGGCCGTGGTCGACATCTCGACCGACGCGGACTACTTCGCCTACCAGATGAAGTACGACTCCGTGCACGGCAAGTTCAAGCACGCCGTCGCCACCAAGAAGAGCGATCCGGCCAAGGAAGAGAACGACATCCTGGTGGTCAATGGCCACGAGATCAAGTGCGTCATGGCGCAGCGGACCCCCGACCAGCTTCCCTGGAAGTCGCTGGGCGTGGACTACGTGATCGAGTCAACCGGTCTCTTCACCGAGAGCGAGAAGGCCAAGGGCCACCTGGCGGCCGGCGCCAAGAAGGTCATCATCTCCGCGCCCGCCAAGGGCGAGGTCAAGACGCTGGTGATGGGCGTGAACGAGGGCGAGTACGACAGTGCCAAGCACGCCATCGTCTCGAACGCCTCCTGCACGACCAACTGCCTGGCGCCGCTGGTGCACGTGCTGTTGAAGGAGGGCATCGGCATCGAGACCGGCCTGATGACCACGATTCACAGCTACACCGCCACGCAGAAGACGGTTGACGGCCCCTCGAAAAAGGACTGGCGCGGCGGTCGCGCGGCGGCCTGCAACATCATTCCCTCCACCACCGGCGCCGCCAAGGCCGTCGGCGAGGTGCTGCCCGCGACCAAGGGCAAGCTCACGGGCATGGCCTTCCGCGTGCCGACCCCGGATGTCTCGGTGGTCGACCTGACCTTCCGCTCGGTCAAGGACACCTCGATCGAAGAGATCGACGCGCTGCTCAAGAAGGCCTCGACGACCTACCTGAAGGGCTTTCTGGGCGTCACCGACGAGGAACTGGTCTCGGCCGACTTCATCCACGACGCGCGCTCCTCGATCTACGACTCGCTGGCCACCCTGCAGAACAACCTGAAGGGCGAGAAGCGCTTCTTCAAGATCGTTTCCTGGTACGACAACGAGTGGGGCTACTCCAACCGCGTGGTCGACCTGGTCCGCCACATGGCGGTCAAGGACGGCGCGTGCTGAGTGCTGCCGCGGCCGGTTGATTCCATCCGGATCGCATGGACGGGGCGGGTAGCACGCACTACCCGTCCCGTTTTTCCCGGCACTTGCAGGACACCTGCAAGAGCCGGGAATCAGGGTTCAGGCCTGAAACGCCTCCTAAACAACTCCGAACCCTGAACCCCGAACCCTGAAGACACTCCGAAGGAGTTTCCCTATGAACAAGAAGACCCTGCGCGATGTGAATCTCAAAGGCCG
>CAZZCT010000218.1:0-8596 GCA_964652365.1 uncultured Lentisphaerales bacterium | reverse complement strand
CAAACTCCAGCCGTCCCGGCCGCTACACCATCAACTATCTTGGATCACACCCGGCGGCAGTTCTGGCGCCGCGCGGCAGCCACGCGTCGGACTGTCGGTACCTGCCTTGAACCCAAAAACGGCAGTTGGAACCACGGATGAACACGGAGAGACGCGGATGCCGCCGCTTGGCTTCGGCCATCTGTTCTGGAGCCGAGTGTGATTCGGCTGGTCTTAGGCGCGCCGCTCGCTTACACTAACGCCTGCTTTCCCGCGCAGACAGGGGCGCGCTGCGGCGCATCAGCGGTTGGTCGGTCGCACCCGCCGGGAAGGCGCGACAGGCAAGGTGAGTTCTCTATGCCGAATACGATTCTGATCGGGGCCCAATGGGGCGATGAAGGCAAAGGCAAAGTCATCGATGTGCTGACGGACCAGGCCGACGTGGTGGTCCGTTTCCAGGGTGGCAGCAACGCCGGCCACACGGTGATCGTCGAGGGCCACAAGACGGTTCTGCACCTGATTCCCTCGGGAATCCTGCACCCGGGCAAGCAGTGCGTCATCGGCAACGGCGTGGTCGTCGATCCCGTGGCCCTGCTGAAGGAGATCCGCGAGCTCGAGGCCTGTGGCCACCAGGTGTCCGGCCGGCTCTTCGTGAGCGACCGGGCGCACGTGGTGCTCGCCTACCATCGCGCCCTCGACGTGGCCGATGAGGCGCAGCGTTCCAGCGCCACCCGCATCGGCACCACCGGGCGCGGCATTGGACCGGCCTATCGCGACAAGATGTCGCGCTTGGGGTTCCGCATGGGCGACTTGGTGGCGCCTGACTTTGCCGCACGTCTGGCTCCGCGGGTGGCCGAGGCCAACGCCGCCCTGGCGGTCCTGGGCGCTCCGCCCGTGGACGTGGCCGAACTGACCCGCAGTTGCGCCGAACTCGCGCAGGCCCTGCGGCCCTACGTTGCGGACGCCGTGGCCCTGGTGCAGGAGGCCGACCGCGCCGGGCGCAGGATCCTGTTCGAAGGCGCCCAGGGCACCATGCTGGACATCGACTTCGGCACGTACCCGTTCGTGACTTCGTCCAACTCCACGGCGGGCGGCGCCTGCACCGGCACCGGCATCTCGCCCCGCCGCATCGATCGCGTGGTCGGCGTGATCAAGACCTACACGACGCGCGTCGGCGCCGGTCCGTTCCCCACCGAGTTAACCGACGCCACGGGCGAGTTGCTGCGGGCGAGGGGCGGCGAGTTCGGCGCCACGACCGGCCGACCGCGCCGGTGCGGCTGGTTCGATGCCGTGGTCGGTCGTTACGCCGCGCAGATCAACGGCGTCGACTACTGGGCCATGACCAAGCTGGACGTGCTCGACACCCTGCCCGTGCTGCGGATCTGCACCGCCTACACCTGTGACGGTCGCCGGCTGGAGACCGTGCCGTCCGACGTCTCCCTGCTGGCCCGCTGCACGCCGGTCTACGAAGAGATGCCGGGTTGGCAGGAACCCACTAGCGCCGTCACCCGCTATGACGACCTGCCGGTCCGGGCACAGGCCTACGTGGCCCGCCTGGTCGAGCTGCTGGGTGGCAAGCTGGGCGTGCTCTCGGTCGGTCCGGGGCGCGAAACCACTCTGCGGATGGGACTCTGAGGCGCCGCTTCGGCCGTCGTACGATGCCTGACCCCACCCATAGCCAGAGTCCGCCGCGGCACGTGGCCATCATCATGGATGGCAATGGCCGCTGGGCTCGCCAGCGCGGCCTGCCGCGCCTCAAGGGACACGAAGCCGGCGCCGAGACGGTGCGGCGGGTGCTCCGCTGCTGCCGCCAGCATGGCATCCAGTACCTGACCCTCTACGCCTTCAGCACCGAGAACTGGTCCCGTCCCAAGGCGGAAGTGGCCGGGCTCATGGAACTGCTGCGGCGCTTTCTCGAGACCAACGAGGGCGAGCTGCACGCCAACCGGGTGCGCTTGCGCATCATCGGCCGTCGCGCCGACCTGCCGCCCGACGTCGACGCCGCGATCGTGTCGGTCGAGAAGGCCACCCAAACGTACGAGGCCGGGCAGTTGCTGCTGGCTCTGAGCTATGGCGGCCGCGCCGAGCTCGTCGATGCCGTGCGCACCATCGCCGCGGCCGCGGCGCAGGGCACGATCGACCCGGCGTGCATCGACGAAGGCACCGTGGCCGCGCATCTCTACGCGCCCGATGTGCCCGACCCGGATCTGATCATCCGCACCAGCGGCGAGATGCGCCTGAGCAACTTCCTGCTCTGGCAGGCCGCCTACAGCGAACTGCACGTGACGCCGGTGCTCTGGCCGGATTTCGGCGAGGCCGACTTCCAGGTCGCACTGGACGCCTACGCGCGCCGGGACCGGCGCTACGGGGGCGTTGACCCGGCTGCCGAGGAGCCCCCCCCATGCTGAAGCACCGACTCCTGAGCGGCATCCTGATCGGCGCGGCGATCTGTGCCGCGCTGGTCTATCTGCCCGGGGCGGGGCTGTTCGCCCTGCTGCTGGCCATCTCGATCGCGACGCAGTGGGAGTTCTACCGGCTGGTCGCGCGCGGCGGGAACCCGGCCTGTCCGGTTTCCGGGATCCTGTTCGGCGTCGTGTGGCTGTCGGCGGTCTACGCGCTGGCGCCCTGCACGGTTCCGGCCTTCCTGGCCACACACCGCTGGGAGGGGCTGCTGCTGGGGCTGGGCTTTTGCGCCCTCCTGGTGCGGCTGCTGTTTGATCCGCGCGCGCGGCCGATCGAGCAGGCGGCCACGACCCTGCTGGGGTTTCTGTACGTGCCGTTCCTGCTCAGCTTTTTCCTGCGGTTGGTCCAGTGGGGCGGCCGCGCGCCGTTTGAGGTCACGCCGCAGGGGCTTTTCCTGGCATTTTACCTGGCGCTGGTGGTGAAGATGGCGGACGTGGGGGCGTACGCCGCAGGCGTCACGCTCGGCCGCCACCGGCTCTTCCCGCGGATCTCGCCGGCCAAGTCGTGGGAAGGTCTCTACGGTGGATTGATCGTGGCCGCGCTGTTCAGCGTGCTGGCCGTGACGGTCGTGCGCCGGTGCGAGTGGATTGCCGGCGGGCCGCTGGAGCAGTGGTCGGTGCTGCATGCCGTGCTGGCCGGCCTGGCGCTTGCCGTGGTCGGCACGCTGGGCGACCTGTGCGAGTCGGCCTTCAAGCGCGCGGTGGGCGTCAAGGACTCCAGCGGTTCGGTGCCCGGCATGGGCGGCCTGCTGGATGTGTTCGACAGCCTGCTGTTCGCGCCTTTGGCGCTCTTCCTGCACCTGGCCTGGGGCCAGGCATGAAGTCGGTCGTGATTCTGGGCAGCACCGGTTCGATCGGCGAGAACGCGCTGCGCGTGATCGCCGCCCAGCCGGACCGCATCCGCGTGACGGGCCTGGCGGTGCACCGCCAGGCCGCCCGCGCGCTCGAGCAGGCGGCCGCCTTCGGTGTGGCGCGCGTGGCGGTCGCCGACCCGGCGCAGGCCGATTGGGCGCGGCGCCAGGCGCCCCCGGGCGTGACGGTCCTGGCAGGTCCCGAAGGCGTCCTGGAACTGGCCGCGGGCGGCACGGCCGACCTGGTCGTCTGCGCCTTGGTCGGCATGGCCGGTCTGCGCCCGGTGATGGCCGCGCTGGAGGCCGGCCGGGACGTGGCCCTGGCCACCAAGGAGGTCCTGGTGGCGGCCGGCGCGCAAGTCATGGCCGCCCGCGCCCGCGCGGGCGTCAAACTGGTGCCGATCGACAGCGAACACAGCGCGCTGTTTCAGTGCCTGCTGTCCACCGCGGCCCTGCCGGCTTGCGTGCGGCCGGCCGCGGCACCCGCCGGGCAGTGTGCCGAAACGCGCGTGCGGCGCCTGCTGCTGACCGCCTCCGGCGGCCCCTTTGCCAACCGGCCGGAGGTCGACTTCGAGCGCGTGACCGTGAGCGAGGCGCTCAAACACCCGCGGTGGTCGATGGGCCGCAAGGTCACGATCGACTCCGCCTCGATGATGAACAAGGGGCTCGAACTGCTCGAGGCCCGATGGCTCTTCGACGTGCCGGTGGACCGGATGGGCGTGCTGGTGCACCCCGAGAGCATCGTGCACTCGCTGGTCGAGTTCGCGGACGGGGCCATGCTGGCGCAACTCGCGCCGCCCGACATGCGGTTCGCGATCCACTATGCCCTGAACTGGCCCGCGCGCCTGCCCTGCGATCTGCCGACGTTGGATCTGGCACGCCTGGGGTCGCTGCACTTCGCCGATCCGGACGAACAGCGGTTTCCCTGCCTGCGCCTGGCCCGGCAGGCCGCCGCGGCCGGCGGCGCCTCGCCGGCCGTGCTGAATGCGGCCAACGAGGTGGCGGTCGAGGCCTTTCTCGATGGTCGTCTGGCCTTTGCCGGCATCTGGCACACGGTCGATGCTGTGCTGCAGGCCCATGACGGTGCCCAGCCGGGCGGGCTGGACGGAATCTTTGCGGCGGACGACTGGGCGCGGACCGCGGCGGCGCGACGCATCGGCCGGGATGCGGCCGGCGGACCGGCCGGGCGGAGTTGACGCCCGCACGGCGGGCACGACACATGGATATGGGGGACGGAAATGGCTGACTGGATGCTGAGTATTCTGGCGGGCGTGATCGTGGTGCTGCTTTTCGGGCTGGCCATCCTGGTGCATGAACTGGGCCACTTCCTGGCGGCACGTCAACTGGGCCTGGTGGTCGATACTTTTGCCATCGGCTTCGGACCCGCGCTCTGGAAGGCCCGCCGCAACGGCATCGAGTACCGCGTCGGCTGGATTCCGCTGGGCGGCTACGTGGCGCTGCCGCAGCTCGACCCGTCCAGCATGGAGAGCGTCCAGGGCTCGCACGCGCCCGCCGCCGGCGCCGCGACCCCGGCGGCCGCCCGCGTGCTACCTCCGGTGGCGGCCTGGCGCCGCCTGCTCGTGGCCCTGGCCGGGCCGGCGGGCAACCTGATCCTGGCGGTGATCCTGGCCGTGATGATCTATGCCAACCCGCGGGCTGTGACCGGCGGGGCCGATACGACGCTCGGCACCGTCGCCACCAACAGCGCCGCCTACGCGGCCGGCTTGCGCATGGGCGATCGGATTACGCATGTCAAGAACCAGTCGGTCGCCACCTGGTCCGAGTTTCTGATCGAATGCCACCTGGCCGGTGATTTGTCCAACGGCGTGCACGTGGCGGTGCAACGCGCGGACACGACGCTCGCGCTGGATCTGCCCGTCGAGCGGGACGTGGTCGCGGACCTGCGCGGCGTGAAGGGCATCGAGTCGCAGTCGCTGTGCCTGGTGAGCGGGTTGGTCTCCAATGCTCCGGCGCTCGCGGCGGGTGTGCAGGAGGGCGACCTGATTGCCTCGGTCGACGGCGTGGTCGTGGTCAGCGCCACGCATGCCATCGCGCGCATCGCCGCCGCGGGCGTGCGCCCGATCCGGCTTGAGTTGCGCCGACATGATCGGCCGCTGGAGGTGACGGTCACCCCCGCCAGCCTGCCCGGCTTCGGGCGACCGCTCCTGGGGGTGCAACTCGAGGACGCGGTCAAGGCCGTGCCGATGTGGATGCAGTTCCGCAACCCGTGGCGCCAGTTGGAGGCCGACGGCCGCGGCGTCTTCCGCATCCTGCGGGCGCTGACCGCGCCGAAGAGCAAGGGCGAGGCGCGCCGGGCCGCCGGGGCGTTGAGCGGACCGATCGTGATCGTGGTCACCCTGTGGGTGTGGGTGCGCCGCAGCCTCCTGGCCAGCCTGGGCTTCATGCGGTTCCTCTGTGTGAACCTGGCCATCCTCAACCTGCTGCCAATTCCGGTGCTGGATGGCGGGCATGTCATCTTCGCGCTCTGGGAGATGATCACCGGGCGCAAACCCAGCGCGCGCGTGGTGAACGTCCTGGTGAATGTCTTTGCGGCCCTGTTGCTGCTGGGGATCGCGGTCGTGATGCTGCGCGACGTGCCGCGCGTGCGCGACATGCTCGGCTTCGGGCGACGGCCGGACCGGCCCGTCGCGGCGGCCGTGAGCAACACCGTCACGCGCGCCGCGGCGTTCGGCGTGTCGACCAACGAAGCGACCGCCCCGGTGACCGAACCGGCCGGGGAGCTTCCGTGAAGCCGGCGGTTGGCCACGGCGTCCGGCGCGTCACGCGCCAGGTGTGGGTCGGCCCGGTCGCCGTCGGCGGCGGGGCGCCGATCTCCGTGCAGACCATGACCAAGACCGACACGCGCGACGTGGCGGCCACGGTCGCGCAAATCCGCACCGCGGCCGAACTGGGCTGCGACATCGTGCGGCTGGCGGTGCCCGACCAGGAGGCGGCTGCGGCCCTGCGCGCGATCCGCGCCCAGGTGTCGGTGCCGATCGTGGCGGATATTCATTTCGATGTGCGCCTGGCCCTGGCGGCGGTCGATGCCGGTGTGGACGGGTTGCGCATCAACCCTGGCAATATCGGCGGCGCCGAACAGGTGCGCGCGGTCGTCGCCGCTGCGCGGCCACGCAACCTGCCGATCCGCATCGGCGTCAACGGCGGGTCGGTCGAGCCCGATCTGCTGGCGCGCTACGGCTCGGCCACGCCCGAGGCCCTGGTCGCAAGTGCCCTGCGCCACGTGGCGCTGCTCGAAGCCGAGGCGTACCGCGAGATCAAGATCTCGGTCAAGGCCTCGGACGTGCCGCGCACGCTGGCGGCCTACCGCCTGCTAGCCGAGCAGACCGACTATCCCTTGCATGTGGGGGTGACCGAAGCCGGCACCTTCCTGGCCGGCACGGTGCGATCGAGCGTGGCCCTGGGCGCGCTGCTGCTGGAGGGGATCGGCGATACCATCCGTGTGTCCCTCACCGATGCGCCCGAGCAGGAGGTGCGGGTGGGGCTGGAAATCCTGCGCTGCCTGGGGCTGCGCGCGCCCGGGCCCATGGTCACCTCCTGTCCGACCTGCGGACGCACCCAGGTGGACGTGGCGGGCGTGGCGGCCGCGATTGAGGCGCGCCTGGAGGCCTTCTACCGCGCCAACCCCGCCGCCGCCCGCCCGCACGTGGCGGTGATGGGGTGCGTCGTCAACGGCCCCGGCGAGGCGCGCGAGGCCGACATCGCTCTGGCGGGCGGGCGCCACTCGTTCCTGCTCTACTGCCGCGGCGTCAAGCAGGGGCTGATCCCGGCCGCCGAGGCTGTGGATACCGTGCTCCGGCTGGTCGCCGACTGGCAGGCCTGAGCGGCGGACTGGAAAGCGCGGGCAGGCCCGCGCTTTCCCCCCGGAACCAACTCTGGAAAAGCCCTGCTTTCGCAGGCCTAGGCGCTAGCTTTAGCCCGTTCGCGCCGCGACTCGGAGATGTGGTAGATCGCCGGCAGCACAAGCAGCGTCAGCGCCAGCGACGACGCCAATCCGCCCAGGATCACGGCCGCGAGCGGTCGCTGGATCTCGGAGCCGCTGCCCGTTGCATACAGGATCGGCACGAGCCCCAACAGCGTCGTCAGGGTGGTCATCATCAGCGGCCTCAGGCGCAGTTCGCACCCTTTTCGCACGGCGTCCGCCGTGCTGAGCCCTTCCTGCCTGAGCTGGTTGAAGAAGGTCACCAGCATCACGCCGTTCTCCACCGCCGTGCCGAACAGCACGATGAAGCCAATCGCCGTGGAGACGCTCAGATTGATCTTGAGTGCGATCATCGTCAGGACGCCGCCCACCAGTGCGAACGGCAGGTTCACGATCACCAGGAGGGCGCTCCGGACCGAGCCCAGCGCCGAGAACAGCATCAGGAAGATGAGCAGGATGGAGACCGGCACCACGACGCCGAGGCGTTTCATCGCGCGTTGCTGGTTCTCGAACTGTCCGCCGTATTCGATGAAATAGCCGGTCGGCAGCGACTGCGCCAGCGACTGCAGGCGGCTCTGCGTCTCGGCCACGAAACTCCCCATGTCCCGGCCGCGGATGTTGCACTCCACGACCACCCGGCGCATGCCTTTCTCGCGGCTGACCTGAGCCGGGCTCTCCGTCTCGACGATCCTGGCCAGCCGGGCGAGCGGGACCCGCGCGCCGTCGGGAGCCGGTACCAACAGCCGGCCAAGGGCCTCGAGGTCGTTGCGGTCCTTCTCCGGGTAGCGAACGAGCACCGCGAACCGCATCTGCCCCTCGATCATCGTGGTCGCGATCTTGCCGCCCACCGCGGTCTCGATCAGCTCATTGAGGTCGGCCACGTCAATTTTGTAGCGGGCGAGGGCCCTCCGGTCGGCGATGACCTCGACTTGCGCTGCGCCCGAGATCTGCTCGACCCGCACGTCTTGCGCCCCTCGGATGCCGCCCAGGATGGAAGCGATCTGGTCCGCCTGCGGCTTGAGCACCTCCAGGTCGGGTCCGTACACCTTCACTGCGAGGTCGCTCTTGACACCCGAGATCAGCTCGTTGACGCGCAGCGCGATGGGCTGCGAGAACGACAGCCGCACACCCGGTATCACGGCGAGATCCGCCTTGATCGCGTTGACCAGCTCCTCCTTGGTGCGGCCCGTCTGCCACGCCTTCTCCGGGTGCAGCATGATGATCAGGTCGTTTTGCTCCGGCCCCATTGGATCTTCCGAAATCTCCGCGCGGCCGGTCTTTGTCACCACGGTCGCCACTTCCGGGAACTTGAGCAGGCGCTGCTCCATGACCGTCCCCACGGCCACCGATCCGTCGAGCGAGGC
>CAZZCT010000217.1:0-8602 GCA_964652365.1 uncultured Lentisphaerales bacterium | reverse complement strand
CCTCCATAGCCCGGCGGAAGCCGTGGAGGGGCGACCTTGTGTCGCCCGCGTCGCATAGGTTCGCCAGACGGAGACTGTCCGCGCGGCCGTGACAAGCACGGCCCTCCATAGCCCGGCAGAAGCCGTGGAGGGGCGACCTTGTGTCGCCCGCGTCGCACAGATGGATGCTCCGCGGCATAACCCCGGCCGGATGTTGATTTCGTGAGTATGGTAGAAGGACGCAACCATGTTCCAACCCAATACCAGCAATGATCCCCGCAGTCGGCCCACGCGCCAACGCTGCGAACGCACCCAGGCGCTCGCCCGCCACGCCCCTTTTCGGTCCAAGAAGGCCGCCGGCAGCCACCGATTCATTGTTTTCATTGTTATTAACAATGGCGCCGCCCTTCTGCCAACAGCTCCGCATGCCAACAGCTGCATTCGTAACATGCTCGACAGCATAGGTTTAGCTATTGTCATGAGCGACCCAAACTGCCCCGCGCAAATCTCGGTCGCCGCGGCCGCTGACAGACCTTTTCGCATTGTTTGGCCCGGCAAACGCGCTGAGAAGGCCTTGTTTCTCGCCTCCGAGTTCTGCGGGGCGGTCGCAGGGCGATGGCGAGGCGGGTTGCATCCGCGCCCTCGGCGCCAGCCGCCCGTTTCGCGTACATTCTTGTCATTCGCCGCACGGAAACAACCACAAAAATGTCTGTTTTTCCGCCGATCGGGCTTTCCAGACAGGCCGCCAACCTCTATAGTTGAACTCTCGGTGCCGGAAGCCGACCGAAGCGGGGTTTGGCATGGCCCCTGCGTAGCAAGCAATGACGGCGCTTCGCCCGCAACCCAATCTCGTCTCTCACAGAGACACAGAGAGCCGGAGGGTATTGGAGAGCTCTGGGCCTCTGTGAGAAACGAACAACGTGCAGCTTGAGCGAACTATGGAGCAGCCAGACGACCAGCCTTTCCAGCGACCGCCGCCCGCGCAGGGCCTGTACGATCCTGCCAATGAGCACGACGCCTGCGGGGTGGGCTTCCTGGCTCGCATCGACGGGCGGCCGTGTCACGCCATCGTCGCAGACGCCGTCAAGGTGCTCTGCAACCTGTTGCACCGCGGGGCCGTGGGCGGCGACCAGAGCACGGGCGACGGCGCCGGCATCCTGACCCAGATTCCGGATGCGCTCTTCCGGCGCGAGCTGGCTTTGCGCGGGGTGGTGTTGCCTGAGATGGGCAGCTATGGCGTGGCGATGCTCTTCATGCCGCGCGACGAAGCCGCGCGGACGGCCTGTCTGTCGGCCGTGGTCTCGGTGGCGCGCGATGAGGGACTTGAGTTTCTGGGCTGGCGCGACGTGCCGACCGATGACGGCGTCTTGGGCGCGCAGGCCTTTGCGGCCCGTCCGGTGGTGATGCAGGCGTTTCTGGACGGCCGCGGTCTGCGGGGCACCGAACTCGAGCGGCGCTGCTACCTTGTCCGCAAGCAGATCCAGCGACGGGTGCAATCCCTGACACCGCCGTCGTCCGGCTTCTATGTGGCGAGTCTCTCCTGCCGCACGATCGTCTACAAGGGCATGTTGATGGGCGGGCAGGTCTCGGGCTTCTACCGCGATCTGCAGGACGAGGCCTACACCAGCGCCGTGGCCGTGGTGCATCAGCGCTACAGCACCAACACCTTCCCCTCCTGGGAGCTGGCCCAGCCCTTCCGCTTTCTGGCGCACAACGGCGAGATCAATACCCTGCGCGGCAACCTCAACCAGATGCAGGCGCGCGAACGGGCCCTCGCGTCCGACCTCTTCGGTCCCGAGATTCCGAAGCTCCTGCCGGTGGTGGAGCCGGGCGGCAGCGATTCGGCCTGCCTCGACAACGTGCTCGAGCTGCTGGCCCTGGCCGGCCGGTCCCTGCCCCACGCCATGATGATGCTGATTCCCGAAGCCTGGGGCACCAAGTACCCGATCGGGCCTGACCAGCGTGGTTTCTTCGAATACCATGCCGGCCTGATGGAGCCCTGGGACGGACCGGCCACCGTGGCCTTCACCGACGGACGTCTGGCCGGGGCGATCCTGGACCGCAACGGCCTGCGGCCGGCCCGCTACACCATCACGCGCGACGGTTTCATCGTGCTGGCATCCGAAACCGGCGTGCTGGACCTGCCGCCGGAATCGATCGTCGAGAAGGGCGCCCTGCGGCCCGGGCAGATGCTGGTGGTCGACATGACCGCCCACCGGGTGCTCAAGAACTCCGAGATCAAGGGGTTGATCACGCGGCGCCAGCCGTACCGTCGCTGGGTGGAGGAGCAGAAGGTGACGGTACAAGGGCTGTTCGGCGCGGTGGCGCCGGTGACCCCGGACCGCGCGACGCTGCTGCACCGCCAGCGCCTGTTCGGCTATACGCGCGAGGATCTGCAGGTGGTGCTCGAGCCCATGGCCGCCAAGGGCCATGAGGCCGTGGGGTCGATGGGCCACGACGTGCCGCTGGCGGTCTTCTCCGAGAAGCCCCAGTTGCTCTACAACTACTTCAAGCAGATGTTCGCGCAGGTCACCAATCCGCCGATCGATCCGATCCGCGAGGAGCTGGTGATGTCGCTGATGACCTTCATCGGCAACCCGCCCAACATCCTCAGCGAGCTTCCCAGCCATGCCCGCCTGATCAAGCTGCGCCATCCGATCCTGACCAACGAGGATCTCAAGCTGCTGCAGGCGGTCAACGTGCCGGGCTTCCGCTCGCGCGAGCTCAAGACCGGCTTCCCGGCCCGCGGCGATGGCGACGCGTTGGAGTCGGCCCTGCGACAGTTGTGCAGTCGGGCCGAAGCGGCGGTATCCAACGGCGAGACCCTGATCGTGTTGAGCGACCGCGACCTGCCGGAAGACTATGCCCCGATTCCGGCGCTGCTGGCGGTGTCGGCCGTCAACCGCCACCTCATCCAGGCTGGCCTGCGCACGCCGGTGGGCCTGCTGGTGGAGTCGGGCGAGCCGCGCGAGGTCATGCACCTGGCGCTGCTGTTGGGCTATGGCGCCACGGCCGTGAACCCCTACCTGGCCTTTGAGAGCGTGGCCGAGATGGCCCAGCGTAACGAACTGAGCGCGGAGCTGGGTGACGTCAAGGCGGTCGAGAACTACCTCTCGGCGTTGTGCGAGGGATTGCGCAAGATCATGTCCAAGATGGGCATTGCGACCCTGCGCGGCTACCGCGGCGCGCAGGTCTTCGAGGCCGTGGGTCTGAACCATGCCGTGACCGACGCCTACTTCTCCGGCACCGCCTCGCGGGTCGAGGGGCTGGGCCTCAACGAGATTGCGGTCGAGGCCAATGCGCGCTGGCTGGCGGCCTACGCGCCGCGTCAGGACCAGTTGCCGGTGCTGTCCAGCGGCGGCCAGTACCGGTTCCGCGTCGATGGCGAGCGCCATCTCTGGACGACCGACACGATCGCCCTGCTGCAACAGGCGGTCCGCACGGACGACTATGCGACCTTCCGCAAGTACGCCGCCCTGATCAACGACCAGCTGCAGCACCAGTTCACGCTGCGCGGTCTGTTCCGTCTGCGGCCCGCGGCCGTGGCGGTGCCGTTGGCCGAGGTCGAGCCGGTCGAGACCATCATGCGGCGTTTCGTGACCGGCGCGATGTCGTTCGGTTCGCTCAGCCGCGAGGCTCACGAGACCCTGGCGATTGCCATGAACCGCCTCGGCGCCCGCAGCAACTGCGGCGAAGGCGGCGAGGATCCGGCCCGCTACCAGCCGTTGCCCAACGGCGACAGCCGCTGCAGCGCCATCAAGCAGGTAGCCAGCGGCCGCTTTGGCGTAACGGCCGAGTATTGCGTCAACGCGCGCGAACTGCAGATCAAGATCGCCCAGGGCGCCAAGCCGGGCGAGGGCGGCCAGTTGCCGGGCTACAAGGTCAACGAGGAGATTGCGCGGGTGCGCCATTCGACGCCCGGCGTGACCCTGATCTCGCCGCCTCCCCACCATGACATCTACTCGATCGAGGACATCAAGCAGCTCATCTACGACCTGCGCAACGTCAATCCCGCCGCCGAGATCTCGGTCAAACTGGTTTCCGAGTTGGGCGTCGGCACCGTGGCGGCCGGCGTGGCCAAGGCCGAGGCCGACCGCGTGCTGATCAGCGGCTACGACGGCGGCACGGGCGCCTCGCCGCTGACCTCGATCAAGCATGCCGGTGCGCCCTGGGAGCTCGGTCTGGCCGAGACCCAGCAGACCCTGCTGCTGAACCAGCTGCGCGACAAGGTCAAGGTGCAGGTCGACGGTCAGATCAAGACCGGCCGCGACGTGATCATCGGCGCGCTGCTGGGCGCCGAGGAGTTCGGGTTCGCCACGGCCGCGCTGGTGAGCGTGGGCTGCGTCATGATGCGGAAGTGCCAGCAGAACACCTGCCCGGTGGGCGTGGCCACCCAGGACCCGCGGCTGCGGGCTTGTTTCACCGGACAGCCCGAGCACGTCATGCGCTTCGCGCGCTTCCTGGCCACGGAGGTGCGCGAGCACCTGGCTCAGTTGGGCCTGCGCACGCTGGACGAGGCGATCGGCCGCGCCGACCTGCTCGACATGCAGGAGGCCGTCTCCTTCTGGAAGGCGCGCGGGCTCGACTACAGCCGCATCTTCCACCGGCCCGCGACCGACACCCCGCCACGGTGTGTCAACCCGCGCCGGCACGACCTGTCCGGCACGCTCGACGCCCAGCTGCTGCCCCGCCTGGAGGCGGCGCTGGCCGGCAAGGCGAAGGCCGACCTGAGCGTGACCATTCGTAACGTGAACCGGACCTTCGGGACCCAGATTGCCGGCCAGATCGCCCGCCGCTATGGCCACGCCGGACTGCCCGAGGACTCGATCATCCTGCGCTGTACCGGCACGGCCGGGCAGAGCTTCGGCGCCTGGGCGACCCGCGGCCTGACGCTGATCCTGCACGGCGAGGCCAATGACTACGTTGGCAAGGGACTCTCCGGCGGCAAGATCGTGGTGCGCCCGCCGGAGGACACCTACTACGACGCCAGCGCCAACGCCATTGCGGGCAACGTCCTGCTCTACGGCGCGACCTGCGGCGAGGCCTTCCTGGCAGGTACTGCCGGCGAGCGCTTTGCCATCCGTAACAGCGGCGCCGTGGCGGTGGTCGAGGGGGTGGGCGACCACGGCTGCGAGTACATGACCGGCGGCCGCGTGGTGGTCCTGGGCCGTACCGGGCTCAACTTCGCGGCCGGCATGAGCGGCGGCATCGCCTACGTGTACGACGAGGACGGACTGTTCGACACCCGCTGCAACCTGGACATGGTGGATCTGGAGCCGGTGGTCAGCGCGGCTGACGTCGTGGAGCTGCGCGGACTGGTGGAACGCCACTGGGTACTGACCGGCAGCCGGCGCGCCAAGACCGTGCTGGTCGACTGGGAGACGCACCTGCCGCGCTTCGTCAAAGTCTTCCCGATGGAGTACCGACGGGTGCTCGGACAGATGATGCGCGAGGACGCCGAGACGGCGCGCGAGGAGGTGTTGCATGGGTAAGCCCGGTGCGTTCATCGATGTACCCCGCCAGGCCGCCGCGTACCGCGATGTCACGCGGCGCTTGAACGACTGGTCCGAGGTCGAGCGCCTGCCCGGCGAGGCGCAGATCCGCGAGCAGGCCTCGCGCTGCATGGATTGCGGCACGCCGTTCTGCCACGGCTGCGGCTGCCCGCTGGCCAACCTGATTCCGGAGACCAACGAGCTGGTGAACCAGGGCCGCTGGCGCGACGCGCTCGACCTGCTGCTGAGCACCAGCAACTTTCCCGAGTTCACCGGACGGGTCTGCCCGGCCTTGTGCGAAGGCGCCTGCGTACTGGGTATCAACCGCGAACCGGTGACGATCCGCAGCATCGAGCTGGCGATCATCGAGCGCGGCTTCCAGGAGGGCTGGGTCGTGCCGCGGCCGCCGGCTCAGCGGCTGGGGCCACGCGTCGCGGTGATCGGCTCCGGACCGGCCGGGCTGGCCGTGGCCGACACCCTCAACCACATCGGCTACGAGGTCACGGTCTACGATGCGGCCACGCACGCCGGCGGGATCCTGCGCTACGGCATTCCCGAGTTCAAGCTCGAGAAGCGCGTGGTGGACCGGCGCGTGGCACTGATGCAGGCCGAGGGCGTGGCATTCGAACTGGGCGTGCGGGTCGGCGAGGACCTCTCCAGCCGCTACCTGCACTCGCGCTACCAGGCGATCTGCCTGGCCGGCGGCGCGCGCGAGCCGCGCGATCTGCGCGTGCCGGGCCGCGAACTCCAGGGCGTGCTCTTCGCGCTCGACTTCCTGCGGCAGCAGAACCGCCGGCTCGACGGCGAAGCGCTTGCGCCCGCGGAGGACGTTTCCGCGGCCGGCCGCGACGTGGTGATCATCGGCGGCGGCGACACCGGTTCGGACTGCCTCGGAACCTCCCTGCGCCAGGGCGCGCGTAGCGTGCGCCAGTACGAGATCATGCCCGAGCCGCCGCCGACGCGGGCCGCGTCGACTCCCTGGCCCCAGTGGCCGTTGATGCGGCGCGATTCGAGCAGCCACAAGGAGGGCGGCGAGCGGCGCTGGTGCGTCTCGACCCGCGCGATTCTGGGCGCCGAAGGCCGCGTGACGGGCGTGCGCTGCGTGAACGTCGAATGGGCGCCGGGCCCGGATGGACGGCCGGCCCCGCGCGAGCTCGCCGGCAGCGAATTCGATGTGCCGGCCGATCTGGTGCTGCTGGCGATGGGGTTTTCCGGACCGCGCCGCAGCCCGCTGCTGCAGAATCTGGGCGTGTCGTTTGACAACCGCGGCAATGTGGTTAAGGATGCCAACCACATGACCAGCGTGGCCGGCGTCTTTGCGGCCGGCGACCTGGCGCGCGGGGCGTCGCTGGTGGTGCGCGCCATCAACGACGGCCGTGCGACGGCCGAGGGCATGCACCGCTGGCTGGACGCCCGGGGCGCGCTGGCGGCTGGACGGGAATCGGCGGCAGTCTCCAGGACGTGACCGGGCGTTGAGTGGCGTGCGGCAACGGGCAGCGTAGCACAAGCTTACAGATTGTGGCTCTGCGACGAGTGGGTTGCGGGCAAGGTCCGTCTTGGACGGTGCGAACGCGCGAAGCGCGAAAGGTCGATGAGCATGGACGACGAGAGCGGAGCCGACGATGTGGCGCACGAGGCCTGCGGGCTCTTCGCCGTGTATGGTGTGCCGCATGCCGCCGACATCATCTACGCCGGCCTCTTCGCGCAGCAGCACCGGGGCGAGGAGGGCGCCGGCATCGTGGTCAGCGACGGCGCCCGCGTGCGCTGCCACAAGGGCGTTGGCCACGTCGATGACGTATTCGGCGGCGGCGCCCTGCACGTACTGCATGGCGATATCGGCATCGGGCATGTGCGCTACTCCACCACCGGCGCCTCGCGACCCCAGAACGTGCAACCGCTGCTGGCCGAGTGCGTCGACGGCCTGTGGGCCATTGCCCACAACGGCAACCTCACGAACGCGCGCGAACTGCGCCACAACTACCAGCAATCCGGCGCGATTTTCCAGACCACCACCGACAGCGAGGTGCTCGTGCACCTGCTGGCCGACCCCCACTACCGCAACCGCACCCAGCCGGTCGGTCGCGCCCTGGCCGAACTGAAGGGCGCCTTCGCCTTTCTGCTCATGAACCGCGATTCGGTCATGGCCGCGCGTGACCCGTACGGCTTCAAGCCCCTGGTCATCGGCCAACTCGGCCGCGGCTACGTCTTTGCCAGCGAGACCTGCGCCCTGCAGCAGGTCGGCGCAACCTTCCTGCGCGAGGTCGAGCCCGGCGAACTGGTGAAGGTCGGCTCCCGTGGACTCACCAGCTACCGCTTCGCCGAACGCGCGGCGTCCGGCGCCCGCTGCGTCTTTGAACTGGTCTACTTCGCGCGGCCCGACAGCCACGTCTTCGGCCACAACGTGCACCTGACCCGCCTGCAGTACGGCATGCAACTGGCCAAGGAGCACCCCGTGGCGGCCGACGTGGTGATCCCGATTCCGGACAGCGGCATGTCGGCCGCCATGGGCTACTCGCGCGCCAGCGGCATCCCGCTCGACATGGGCTTCATCCGCAATCATTACGTGGGCCGCACCTTTACCATGCCGGACCAGGGCCAGCGCCAGCGCGGCGCGGACCTGAAGCTCTCGGTGCTCGCGGACGTCGTGCGCGGCAAACGGGTGATCGTGGTCGACGACTCGATCGTGCGCGGCACCACGGCGCGGCGGCGCGTGCTGCGCCTGCGCGAGGCCGGCGCAGCCGAGATCCACGTGCGCATCTCCTGTCCGCCGATCCGCCACCCCTGCTTTTTCGGCATCGACTTCGCCACCCGCTCCGAGCTGGTTGCGGCGCAGTCCAACGTGGAGAAGATCTGCGAGTTCATCGGCGCCAACAGCCTCGGCTACCTCAGCGAGGACGGGCTGATGGCGCCGTTTCCGGAAGGTCCGCAGCGCTTCTGCCGGGCATGCTTCAACGGTGCCTACCCGCTGGATGTCAGCCACATGCTGGGCAAACTCGATCTCGAAGGCAACCGAGCGGATGAGAACTGAGCGCCGCCGGCTGGGCGCGGGAGAAACACGCATGACCAAGCACATCTTCATCACCGGGGGCGTCGTGTCCTCGCTGGGCAAGGGCCTGACCGCGGCGTCGCTG
>CAZZCT010000216.1:0-8638 GCA_964652365.1 uncultured Lentisphaerales bacterium | reverse complement strand
CCGAGCGACCAGTCGATCTCCATCATCACGTCGGCATAGAGGCCGTGCCCCGACTTCCCTTCGAACTTGTCACTGCACGCCAGCGGCACGTGCGGCATGTTGTGCGGCACATAAAGGAGAAACGGCTGCTCCTTGCGCCGCCGGATGAAATCGACCGCGCGTTCTGTATACCAAGTAGTTAGGCTTTTCTGCTGCTCGGGGCTGAGATCGTCGATGATGATCCGGCCGTTCTCCCAGAACTGCAGGTCGAACTGGTCAAACCAGCGGGTCTGGGGGTGGTAGCGCCACATGTCGTTGGAGTACATGAGTCCGGCCGATTCGTCGAAGCCGCGTGCCGGCGGCCGGGTGTCGGGCTCATCGCCGATGTGCCACTTGCCGAAACAGGCGGTGGCGTAGCCGGCCGGCTTCAACACCTCGGCCAGCGTCGCAAACCTCGGATCGAGTCCCCGGGCACGCGGCGCGATCGCACCGAAGACGCGATGGCGCTCCGGGTAGCACCCGGTCAGGAGCGAGGCGCGGGAAGCCGAGCAGATCGCTTGCGGCACGTAGAACTGCGTAAAGCAGCAACCCTGGGCTGCGAGACGTTCGACGTTCGGCGTCGGGTAGGCCGTCTGCGCGAAGGGCCGGAAGTCACCCCATCCCGAGTCGTCCAGGAACATGATGACGAAATTCGGCTTGCGGTTGGTCATACACTCTCCTCATACCCGGGCACGCGCTGGTCGGCCCACGCATGGTCTTGGTAAATGAGGGCATCGGCCAGGTCGTGCGTCTCGTGCGGGTCGCGCACGCGATCGAACAGCAGTTCGCGCTGGTCCGGCGCGCTGTAGACGTACTTCCAGCGGCGATTGATCGCTGTGTATAGTCCATAGTCCGCCCGGCTAAGCTGGGAGAACACGAACCGGTCGGCAGGCGGCGCGTCGGCGATGCGCGCAAGGTCGAGCCCGTCGCACGCGTGGGTCTGGAAGGACACCCCTGCCGCACCCAGGCAGGTCGCGGTCGCATCGAGCAGCCTCACCGGCGTGTCACAGCGACAGCCCGCAGCGAAGCCCGGCCCGCGCGCGAGCAGCGGGATACGCGAAGCCGCGTCATGGAAGCTGCGCTTGCCGAAGCTGCGGTCGCGCCGCTTGTAGCGATTCTGCTGGCGGTTCACGTGCACCAGCAGGCGCTCGCAGTCCGCCGGCGTGTGCGGCAGGGGCACGTCCAGATCGCGATAGAGCTTGTGCCAGGGCGCCGGCGGCGCGAAGGGCGAATGACCGGGTTACCAAGCGCACCAATCGTGTCGGCGCGTTGCTGGTCGGTGAAGAGCAGCAGGATGTTGGGTTGGTTGTTTGGCATCTTGCGGTGGTCCGTGTGAACGCCGGTAGTCAGGGCAGATAGGCACCCGCTGCGCGGAGCTGTCGACGCACCTCGTCGGTGTCGACCCGGTGGACGTCCGGAGCCGTCGCCCGGGCGGCGATCGCCGCCGCCACGCCGGCCGCTTCGCCCATTGCCAGGCAGACCGGCATCACGCGCGTGCTGCCCTGCACCAACCGCTCGGTGGAGATGGCGCGGCCCGCCACCAGCACGTTGCGCAGTCCCTTGGGCAACAGGCAGCGGTACGGGATTCCATGCGACTCGCCCGCACGGTAGTGCTCGCACCGGCTCATGCCCGAAACTTCGCCGCGCTGACTCGCCTCGATCTCATGCTTGGCGGCATGCACGTCGACCGGGTAGCTGTTCCGGCAGATTTCGTCGGCAAAGGTCTGCCGCGCCAAGTAGTCCTGCAGCGTCAGCACGTAGTCGCCCACAATGCGCCGCGTCTCGCGAATCCCCAACAGCGCGCCGGTGGCAACGAGATGCGCGTTGCCGAAGGCCTGCGGCAGGAATTCGGCGAGCGCATCGCGGAACTGTACCGCCAGTTGGCGGCCCTGCATCACGGCCGCCGAGAGGCTGGCCGGGGCCGTGTTGTCCACATCCCAGATATGCCCGGTGTTGAAACCCACCGTGCCGGGACCCACCAGGTTGTTGCAGGTGTGACACCCCTTGAGCCGCGGATAGCGGCCGCTGGCTTGGATCTTCACCAGCGTCTCGCGCGAGAAGCGCGGACCGTGCCGGTAGCCGTCAGTGTCGACGTTGCTGAGGGTGAAGCAGTGGGTGGCCGGCTGCATCTCACCCTGTGCATCGCCCTTCTCAAAGGGCGCCCCGGCCCAGACCGCCAGGTCGGCATCGCCCGTGCAGTCGACGTAGACGGGGGCCGCGAACGCGCCGAGCCCGGACTTGTCCGCCACCAGCAGGGCGCGCACACCGCCCGCCTGATCCGGCTCAACGCCTGCCAGCGTCGACAGGAATCGCACGGTCACGCCGTGCCGGCTCACCAGGTCGTCGTAGACGCGCTTGAGCCGTTCGGCGTCGATGGGCGTCCAGTCGAAACGGTCGGGCGGAACATGCGGCATGCCCGCCATGCACGCCTTGAGCACGCCCTCGGCCATTCCACCGTAGATGATGCGCTCCTTGTCGGTGAACGGACACCAGGCCGGCACCAACCCGGAGGTGCCCATGCCGCCCAGCGCGCAGGTGGCCTCCAGCAGTAGGGTGCGCGCCCCGGCGCGGGCCGCAGCGGCCGCCGCCGTGCACCCGGCCGGTCCGCCGCCGGCTACGATCACATCGTACGAGTCGTCGCAGGGGAGTTCGCGTGTGATGGTCAGTCGTGTGTGCATTCGGGTTTCCGGGGTCAGCCGCCGCGTCGGCATCAGCAGGCAGAACCGAGAGCATGAGTCCACCTTACGCGGTCAGCGTCACGCCGTCGAGTACCGCCTGCTCCCAGCGCGTGAAGCACCCAGCAGCTCAACGGTCGGGTCGGGATGCGCCGGCCCCCGAACTCGGGTGATCCCTGACAGGGTGGAGTCTCGCCCGGAGGCGTTGTTAAGTGTCAGCCCGCCGGTGTCCGCGACCCCGAAACTGGCGCTGATCGTGTCGCCGCGACTGCTGCTGTAGAAATTCGGAAACGCACCGGTGTTGTTGCCCGAGCTGAACGCAAGCGACCCGCCACAGTTGCCGTCCACGTTCCGTCCTGTTGCGCATAGACCGCGCCCATCCCCTCGGCCGCCGGGACCGTGCCCCAGGTCCATGCCAAGGATCATCGACATGGCCCTTCACCCTGCGTGATTCGCCAGCCCGGAATCGTTCGCGACCAGACGGAGCGCAGGACCCGCGCAGCCGCCGTTCCTATCTTCTTGGGCCAACCACGGGAGCCCGCCACTCGTGCACGAAGAACCGCTCGTCGCCCACCATCACCGGTCCGGCAGGCGCCACGTGGATCAGGGGAAACTCCCGCAGGAACCGCGGATCGCGGATCTCAAACGACAGGAGAAACAGCAGACGTTCATAGCGCCCCCGCTGCTTCTCCGCGGTCACGGTTCGCACCAGCTCGCCCAGCGGCTTGCCCTGGCTGTCGGCCCAAGTCCGGTCCCACTTCATGAAGCTGTAGTAGGCGCCGGTCTCGGCGGCGAAGAATGTACGCGTGAGGTCCGGGATGTGCGCCAGAACCGACGCCCCGGTGTAAGACACGCAGGTGGCGACGAGCGTCGAACCGCGCCCGACGCCGTAACGCCGCAAGAACTCGGCGGTCTCCTTTCCGCCCGAGAACGCGTAGCGATAGTCCATCCGGGCGGCCCGCCAACCTCCGACCAGCTGAATGGCGGCGGCGACGGTCAGGGCTGCCACCGCCAGCCGGCGCCGCCAGACGGCCCGCCAACCGGAGTCGCGGTGCGCGCCGGCGACGTCACCTGACACCGCGGTCCAGGCACAGTAGACGAAGAACATGTAGATCAACCCGTAGTGCCAGATGTCGCCGGCGTGTTTGACCTGAAACACCGCCCAGACCAGCAACAAACCCGCGCCCCACGCAACCAGCGCGCGCGGACAGAGACCGAGGCCGACCACCGTGACCGCCAGCAGGCCCAGTCCGGCCGTGGCCGGACCGGCTCCGCCGCCCAGGTCGATCATCGGCCAGAAGGCACCGTCCAGGACCCTGGGGACCAGCGCCAGCGTGCCCTTCCCCAGCGTCAGGTTCCACTTGGCCCAGACGCCGAGGTCCGGCGGCTGGCGCACCTGGATGAACACGGCCAGGAACCCGACCGCCACCAGCCCCCCCGCCAGGTAGAAGTCACGGCGGCGCCAGCCGCTCTGCCAGACGCCGAACTCGAAGAAGTAAATTCCCGCGAGCACGAGGGCCAGCAGGGCGGCATGCACGCACGAGTTGCTCAAGAGCGCCAGGCACAGACCATACACGTACGGTTTTCGGAACCGCGCCGCATGCAGGGCGCCCAGGGCAAACAGGAACAGGCCCACGAGCACGTAGGAACGCGCGACAATGCCGTATTGGTAGAAGGCGTGATACCCGAACGGCAGCAGCAACTTGAGGAACCACGGGAAAGGCGCGTGACGCACGAGCAGCGCAATGGCCGCAAACGCCAGCAGCGAATGAACCAGCTGCATGGAAAAGAGGGGCAGCCCGACGCGCGCCAACGGGTACAGCAGGAGGTGCCACAACGCCGGGGTTCCCTCGTAACCCATCCGTCCCAGCACGGCCGCAAGCCCGCCGGTGTCACGGACAATGAGCCAGGCCTGCGCTTCATCGCGCCACGCCTCGTGCCGCCAGGCGATCAGGATGGAAAGCGCCAGGTAGAGGCCCGCAAGCCCCGCCGACAACCAGCAGGCCTCACCGACGCGACTCCGGGCGCGCGCGGCCGGCAAGCCGGCCACACACCCGCCGGGGCCGTTCGGTGACGCCACGTTCGGGAAATCGGCGTTCTCAGGCATCGACATGGCCGGCGGGTCTCCGGTAGGCAGACGGTCCGCCCACCCAAGTCTGGCACATCTGGAGATCTGGGGCGAAGCAGACGTCGCGGCCGCCGGATACGACACCCCGGGCACGGCGGATGGTCAGATGGCCAGTCATGAGAGTGCATTATCCCAAGCCGGCGCGTCCACTGCAACCCATTCGCGGCGCCCATTTGCACACGTGGACTCCCTGCCGCCTTTACTGTCAGCCCTCATTTTGCTACTACCAAGGTCCATGGAACCGATTGATCTCTTGCTCACCCTGCCGGCAGCGTCCGCCGCCGCTTTCCGTCCCTGGAGCGACGCGGTGCAATCGACGTTTGTGACCTCCGATCCGCCCGGCCGCCAACTGGGCTCCGGCGGCGGGACGGCTCACGCCCTGGTCGCGGCGTGGCGTCAAAGCGGCGTGGCGGATTTTGACACCTGGCTAGCCGTGTCGCGCAAGCTGCTGGTGCATGGCAGCGGCCAGAGTCGCCGGCTGCCGGCCTATGCCGCCGAGGGCAAGCCGCTGCTGCCGCTGCCGCTCTGCGCGGGCACGCCTGGACAGGCGCCCGACCAGCGCCTGCTCGACGTGCAGTTTCAGTCGTACCAGCGTCTGGTGTGGCACGCCCCGGCCTCGTACCGCGTGGTCGTCACGTGCGGCGACGTGCTGCTGCGCAACGACGCGCCCCTGGCGGCCTATCCGCAGGCCGACGTGCTGATCGTCGGCATCCCGTCCTCGCCCGAGGAGGCCAGCCATCACGGCGTGCTGTTCGGTTGCGAGGAGGCGCCCGAGCGTCTGCGCTTCTTCCTCCAAAAGCCCCCGCCGGAGCGAATCCGGGCCTTGGCGGCAACCCACGCCTGCTTCCTGGACACCGGCGTCTGGCTGCTGAGCGCCCGCGCCGTGCAGGTCCTGCTGCAGTGTTGCGCCTGGGATCCGGCCCGGCGGCCCGACGTAATCGCGCCCTACGAGCTGTTCGATCGCTTTGCCACGGCGCTGGGCTCCCACCCCGACCGCGCCGACCCGATGCTGGCCGGTCTCACGGCCGCCATCCTGCCCTTGCCCAACGGCCGTTTCCACCATTTCGGCACCAATCGCAGCGTGCTGTGTTCAGTAGCGCAACTGGCCGATCCCGCCGAGTCGCACCGCAGTTTCGGCCATGCCGAGACCGAGACCGCCGACCAGCCGGTCGTGCTCCACTCGGCAGTCGCCTGCGCACTGACCGCCGCCAACCGCGACGTCTGGATCGACTGCGCCGCCATTCCAGCCACCTGGCAGCTGACCCGGCGCCACGTGCTCACCGGCATCCCGGAAAACGACTGGGAGCTGGTGCTCCCGCCGGGAAGCTGCCTGGACGCCGTCGATCTCGCCGGAACCACCGACATCTGCTGGCGCGCCTACGGCTTCGACGACCTCTTCCGCGGGCCGCTGGCGGGATCGGGGACCCAGTGGTTTGGCCGGCCGTTCGCCACGTGGCTGGCCGACCGCGGGCTGGACTGGGCCGCCGCTGACCTCACACCGGACGCCGACATCCAGGACGCGCCGCTCTTCCCCGTGCTGCGCCGCGACGACCCGCGCACGGTCGCCGTCCTGCGCTGGATGCTCGCCGCGATGGCGCCGGCCGATCCGGCCGCCGCCCAGGCCTGGCGGGCCGCCACCCGACTCAGCGCCAGCGCCCTGTTGCAGCGCGCCAACCCGGCCGCGCGCCAGGCGCGGCGCGACCGGCTGCGCGCCGCGACCTTCGCCGCAGTCTCGGCGCCGCAGTGGGCTGAGCTCTGCACACGCCTCGACCTCGACGCTTGCGCCCGCCAGGTCAAGGCCGGCCTGCTGCCGCCGCCGCCGCCGGTCACCGCCGGAAACCTGCCGGCCGTGCACGACGCCATGTTCCGGGCGCGCCTCGGCCAGGACGAGGCGGAAGCCTTCAGCCGCCTGCGCACGCTGATGATCGACCGCCTGACGCCCGATCCCGTGCTGCCGCGCCGCGCTGTGCTCGAAGACCAGATTGTCTGGGGACGCGCGCCCGTCCGCCTCGACCTGGCGGGCGGCTGGACCGATACGCCCCCCTACTGCCTGGAACACGGCGGACGGGTGGTGAACCTGGCGGCCAACCTGAATGGCCAGCCGCCAATCCAGGTCTTCGCGCGCGTCTGCAACGAACCGCACCTCGTGGTGCACAGCATCGACCTGGGCGTGCGCGAGACCATCACGACTTTCGACCAGTTGTTGGCTCCCGCCCAACTGGGCGGCGGCTTCGGGATCGCGCGCGCCGCCTTGCGCCTGGCCGGGCTCGACCCCCGCTTCCGCTCCGGCGAACGCCCCGCCAGCCTGCGCGCGCTGCTGAGCCAGGGTTTTGACGGCGGCATCGAGCTGAGCCTGCTGGCCGCCGTGCCCAAGGGCTCCGGTCTGGGCACCAGCAGCATTCTCGCCGCCACCCTGCTCGGCACGCTCGGAGAACTCTGCGGACTGCACTGGAGCCAGGAGGATCTCTTCATCCGCACGCTGGTGCTCGAACAGATCCTCACCTCTGGCGGCGGCTGGCAAGACCAGGTGGGCGGCATCGCCAGCGGCCTCAAACTCGTCTCCACCCTGCCCGGTCTGGTGCAGCGGCCGGTCGTGCGCTGGCTGCCGCCGCAACTCCTGCAGGAGGCCATCGCCGACCGCCGCGTGCTGCTCTACTACACCGGCCTGACGCGTGTGGCGCACAGCATCCTCGGCGAGATCGTGCGCGGCCTCTTCCTGAACGAGGCCAACTGTATTGCCGCCATCGAAGAGATCGGCCTCAACGCCGACTTTGCCGCCGATGCGCTCCAGCGGCAGAACTGGCCCGCACTGTGCGAAGCCGTGCGCCGCAGCTGGAATCTCAACCAGACGCTCGACGCCGGCACCAATCCCCCCGCCGTCCAGGCCATCCTGGCGCGCATCACCCGCTGCACCGCGGCCGCCAAACTGCTGGGCGCCGGCGGCGGCGGCTACCTCCTGATCGTCGCCCACGATTCCGAGGCTGGCCAGCAGATCCGCCACGCGCTCACCGCCGATCCGCCCAACGCGCGCGCCCGGTTTGTCGACCTCTCGATCTCGGATACCGGCTTCCAGGTCACCCGCAGTTAAATTTCCCGGTCCGGGAACTCCTTCGGAAGCCGGTTCGTGACCGTTGTGCACGATATGGCGCTAACCGAAGCCGCCCGCCGCGCGGGATTGGTCGTCTGGGAGGCCTGGGAGTCTGTCGGGCTGCAAAACCAAGCGCCGACTCTCACTCGGCCTCTTTTTTGGAGTGCCTGCCGGCTCCGGGACAGGTATGATACCCGTTCGCATGCAAATCCTCGTCACAGGTTCGGCCGGCTTCATCGGTATGCACGTCGCGGCGGCGCTCTTGGCGCGCGGGCACACCGTGGTCGGTTACGACAACTTCAACGCCTACTACCCGGTCGCGCTCAAGCGCGCCCGCGCGGCGCAGCTGCAGGGGCAGCCCGGCTACACGGCGCTGGAAGCCGATCTCTGCGACGCGGCGGCGCTCGAGGCCTGCTTTGCCGGGCACCGCTTCGATGCCGTCTGCCACCTGGCCGCACAGGCCGGCGTGCGCTACTCGCTGACCCACCCGCAAGCCTACGAGGCCTCCAATCTGCGCGGATTCCTGAACATCCTGGAAGCCTGCCGCAACTACGCCGTGCCGCGACTGGTCTATGCCTCCAGTTCCAGCGTCTATGGCGGCAACACGCGCCTGCCGTTTCGCGAGGATGACCCCGTCGACCGTCCCATCAGCCTCTACGCGGCCACCAAAAAGCCCAACGAGCTGATGGCCCACACCTTCACCCACCTCTTCGGCCTGCAGACCATCGG
>CAZZCT010000215.1:0-8645 GCA_964652365.1 uncultured Lentisphaerales bacterium | reverse complement strand
GTGGCACGGGCTTCCAGCCCGTAGCCGGCGACGGGCTGGAAGCCCGTGCCACGATCGAAAAGATACACGCAAGAACGTGTATCCCCATCGAAAAGGGTCTAAGCCGGTCCGTGGCTTGCCAGTTCCAGGCGCAACGTGACGATCTTGCGCGAGGCCAGCGCCAGCGGAATCGAACCGCCGGTGCAGGGCAACTCAGCCTCCACCTGCGTCTCGAGCAGGTTCACCTGTTCGACCTTGCGCACCGCCAGGGTTGAAACCAAAGCCCCCGTGACCGACCCCGGGGTCGGGTTGGCGATGCGCACAATCAGGACCGCCGGGTCCCATTCGCCCTGCTTGAGGCAGTGCATCACCAGACCGGCGCCCTGAAGCTCCAGGAACGACTGTTGCAGGGGCAGCGTGCCGGGGCCGGGGCCGGCCGCGCCGACGATGGCCGGCACGTTGAACCGCTCGGCTTCGGCCAGCACGTCGCCAGCCTGCCAGTCGCCGACATGCGGCAGGATCGCATACTCGAACGTGTGGGTGCCCTGAAGTTGCGTGCCGGTCTGGTCCGGATAGCGCGCCAGGCGCACGCTGTTCCAGGCCCGGTGCGCGCGCAACAGCGTGAGAGCGACGGTGCGCGCCTCGTCGTCCACGGCCTCGTACTGGGGCAGGCCGCGGTTCAGCAGGGCCACGCCCCGGGCGCCGTCCGTGAGGTCCACGAAGTTCTGCTGCGGTTGGGTGGGCCGGTAGGGTTCGCGCCAGTCGCGCGTGTCCGGCAGAGGGATGGCGCGGGTCACTACGTCGAATGGCACCTCGACCTGCACCGAGTCGCTCCGCAGGCCCGTGGGGAACAAGGCCCGCAGCACGTGATCCTCGACCGTGTTGTGCACCGTCGTGCGGATGCGCAGGCTGCGCGCCCCCTTGAACAGGGTATAACGCGTGACGAGCGTCACGGGGCGCTGCTCGCGCTCGCGACTTGAACCGTCATAGGTCGCGCGCACCGGCAGATCGAGCGTTACGGTGGCCTCGACCGCGCAGCACAGCGGGCCGTCCTCGACAAACGCGATCGCGGCCTGCGAGCCGTGGCTGGTGACCACGCGGTCCTGCCGCGGCCGGGCACCGACCCAGTAATCGCCCACCTCGCCGCGGTCCTCGAACAGGTTCTGCCCGGCCAGCACGGCACCGGTTTCACGCGCCGTCACGTCGACCGTGCCGTTGGGGTTGACCCGCACGGCCAGGAATTCGTTGCCGAACGACACCGGCCCAGTCCGAAGCGAGCCGGCGTGGCGCATCTCGGTCTTGCTGAACGGCACCACGCGGAAGACCTTGTAGCCCGTCGCCGGCAGGTCGCGCGCTTCGAAATGGAACTCCCAGCGGTCGCCCACGGAGCGCAGCGGCAGCTCCTGCGGATGGTTGAAAACCGCCTGGAAGTCGCTGCGCTGAACGATCTGCACGGGCAGTTCGCGGCCGTCGAGATCGTGAACCTGGAAGCCCTTGACCAGGCGTTTGCCGGCCAGGTCGATCTCAGCCGTCACCACCTGCGTACCGGGCCGCGGCAGCGGGTTGAAGACCACCAACAGGGTGTCCTCGGGATCGAAGCGGCTGGTGTCGATGCGGCCGGCGATGAAGCGCGCGGCGTCCTCGGCCACGGCCGTCGACACGATCTCGGCCTGCCGGAAGCGGAACGCCACCTCATCGGCGATCTCGTCGCGGCCGCAGCCGCCGATCGAGTCGTGGGCGTGGTTCTGCAGCACGAGGGAGTTGGCCCGGTCGAGGTGTGCGCGCGGGTATTCGGCGCCCAGCGCCCAGGCCACCGAGGCCAGGGGCTCGGCCAGGCGTTGCACGTTGAACTCAGCCCGGCGGTTCTGGTACTTGAGCGGCAGGCGCGTGGCCTGGACCTCGCCGTAAAGGTCCGTGAACAGCCCGGCCCGCTGGGGGTGGCGCATCTCGCCGGTCAGCACCGGCAGCTCCTGGCCCTTCAGGAACGTCTGGGCGTCGCGGATGAAGCGCACCAAGTCGGTGTGCTCCACGCGCTTGCCGTTGGTGATCTGGCGGTTGGCTTCGGCGATGATGCGCGGCGTGAGTACAAAGGCCCCGGTCGAGTCGTCGCAGTCGAAAGCCGGCGCAAAGGGGGTCTGCCAGGGGCCGAGTTCGTTACGGTCGAGGTCGGTGAATGCCTCGGCGATGCGCTCCGGGTGCCACCCCACGGTCGGGTGGGCAAAGTGGTACGGCGTCGAACTGCCGGACCCGCACAGCCGGAACGGCTTGCCGCCCCAGCGCCACTCCTGCTCGGAGACCTCGGGACCACGGTCGTGCGCCACGCGGCGGTCGACCAGGTGGAAGAACGCCACCCGCGCGTGATCGCCCAGTCGCACACCCAGCAGGCGGCTGCCGTCCGGTCCCTCCCACGTGTAGTAGTTGCCGGCCACCTGGTCGGCGGTGATGCCGCGGTAGAAGATGATGCTGTCAATGCCGACGCCGTTGAGGATCTGCGGCATCTGGCTGACCTGCCCCCACGAGGTCGGCGTGTAGCCGACCTTCATGCAGCCGCCGTACTTACGGCCGAGGCGTTCACCCCACAGGAAGTTGCGCACCAGCGACTCGCCCGACATCTGGTTTTCTTCGGGCAGGACATACCACGGCCCGATCATGATGCGGCCGGCCTGCACCAGCTCCCGGATGCGACCGGCGTTCGCGGGCCGCACCTCGCAGTAGTCGTCTAACAGAATGGTCTGGCCGTCGAGGTGAAAACAGGCGTAGTCCGGATGCTGGTCGAGCACGTCGAGCAGCGTGTCCATCATCTCGACCAGCAGCATGCGCGTCTTCTCGAACGGAAACCGCCACTCGCGGTCCCAGTGCGTCAGGCTGATTACGTGGAGATTGTTTTGCAGTTCCATGGTCTTTCCTTGTCTGGCCGGGGGGCCTCAATCACTGGAAATCGAAGGTTTTCCGACACGGAAAACCTAGAGGTTTTCCTCGGTCACGCGCAGGATCTCCTCGATCGTGGTGGCGGCTTGCAGGATCTTGTTCCAGCCGTCGTCGCGCAGGGTGTGCATCCCCTCCTCGATGGCCTTCTGCTTGATCTCGTTGGCCGAGTGCCGGCCGATGACGAGCGACTCGACGGCGTCGGTCACGTGCAGCAGTTCGAAGATGCCGAGGCGGCCGCGGAAGCCGGTGTTGCTGCAGAGCTCACAGCCCTTGGCCGTGTGAATGCGCTGCCCGGGCTTGATGTGGGCGGGCAGTTCGATGTTGCCGGCCAGCGCCGCATCCAGTTCCGTCGCCAGTCGGCAGGATTTGCAGAGCCGGCGCACCAGGCGTTGGGCCATCACGGCCGCCACGGCCGACGCCACCAGGAACGGTTCCACGCCCATGTCGATCAGGCGCGCAAAGGCCCCGGCCGCGTCGTTCGTGTGCAGGGTGCTGAACACCAGATGGCCCGTCAGGGAGGCGTTGATCGCGATGTCGGCGGTCTCGGCGTCGCGGATTTCCCCCACCATGATCACGTCCGGGTCCTGCCGTAGAAACGAGCGCAGGATGCGGGCGAACGAGAGGCCGATGTCGTTCTTGACCGCCACCTGGTTGATGCCGGGCATCTCGTACTCGATCGGGTCCTCGGCGGTCAGGATCCGCTGGTCCATGGTGTTGATTTCATGGAGAAAGGCGTACAGCGTGGTGGACTTGCCGGATCCGGTGGGGCCCGTGACCAGGACGATACCGTTGGGCCGGTGGATCAGCTTTTCGATCAGGCGCTGGTCCGGATCGCTCATGCCGAGATCGGTCAGCCGTACGAAGTTCTCGCTCTTCTGCAGCAAGCGCAGGCTCACGCTCTCGCCGTAGACCGTGGGCATGGTCGAGACGCGGATATCGATGTCCTGGCCGTTGACGCGGATGCCAATGCGGCCGTCCATGGGCATACGCTTCTCGGCGATGTCCATGTTGGCCATGACCTTCAGGCGCGAGAGGATGGCGGCCTTGAGGCGGTTGAGCTGAAGCGGCACGTCGACCTTGTGCAGCAGGCCGTCGATGCGGTAGCGGATGCGCAGGTCGGCTTCCAGGGGCTCGAAGTGGATGTCCGTGGCGCCCTGGCGGTCGGCTTCGGCGATGATCTGGTTCACGAACCGGACCACCGAGGCCTCCTGGCCCAGCGCGCTCAGGTCGAGCTTGGAGATGTCAGCTTCCTCGGCCACGTCAAACCGGCCGTCTTCGAGCATCTTCTCGACCGTGTCGGCGCCCACGCCGTAGTACTTGCGCGCGGCCTTCTGGATATCCTCGCGGGTGCTGAGCGTCAGCCGCACCGGACAGCCGGAGGTCAGCCGCAGGCCGTCGACCATGCCGGTGTTGAAGGGGTCGGGCGAGGCCACAGTCAACACGCCGTTACGGAAGGTCACCGGCACGACCCCGTATTGGAACACGGCGCGAGCCGGTAGGCGGGCCACCGCCTCCTTTTCGGGCTCGGCGCCAGCCAGGGCCGTGAAGGTCAGTCCGACCAGCGGCGCCAACCGCTTGAGGAAGTCGTCTTCGCGAATCGCGGCCTGCTTGTAAATCAGGTCCAGCACGCCGGACTCGCCCGTGCGCTCGGCGGACAGGATCCGCTCAAGCTGCCCTTCGGCGAACAGTCCCGTGCGCTTCAGCAGCGCCACCACGTAGGCATCGGTCGGATTGGGCATGTAGAGGATCCTTGAACGCGTGCACCCCCCGTCCCCGGAACCGGACGGCGCTTCGAACGCCCGACAGGGCTTGGGCACGCCACCGCGCATGATAGCCCGGCCGGCTCGGGTTTCAAAGCCGATATTGACTTCGCGCCGACCGTAGCGCATTGTCTGGCCTTACTGAGTGTTCACCCAGTCGCGAGGTCTGCCCGCCGGTGTGGCAGGCGCCGGCAGGCGGAGGCGGGTATGGTCCGGTATTTCAAGCTGGAAGCGGGGCGCGTGGCCGAGACGCCCGAGGAAGCGGCAGCGCAGATCTTCGTCTACGTTCAGCCGACCGATGTGGAGCGCGCCCTGCTCATCAACCGCGACCAGATCGACGAGCACAACCTCACCTCGGCACTCGACCGCAACGAACTGCCGCGCGTCGAGCAGGACGTGAACCACCTGGCCGTCATCTTCCGACACCCCCAGCGCTATGAGGCCAAAGACAACTTCCTCTTCCGGATCAACTCGGTGGGTCTGTTCCTGTTCAAGGACCGCCTGATCCTGGTCGTGCCCAGCGACGTGGCATTCTTCGAAGGCCGCAGCTTCACCAAGATGAGCAGTCTACAGATGGTCTTCCTGCGCATCCTCTCGTCGTGCGTGTCGCACTTCTTCGGCCATCTGGAAGTGATCAACGATATTGCCAGCGAACTCGAACCCAAACTCGTCAAGTCGATGGAGAACCGCCACCTCCTGCAGATGTTCTCGATCGAGAAGAGCCTGGTCTACTACGTCAACGCCATCAGTGCCAACGGCCGGGTGATCGAACGCCTGAAGGGCAACGCCCGCAACGCGTCGCCCGACGGGCTGACGACCGAGGTGATCGAGTACGTCGACGACTTGGCAATCGAGAACGCCCAGTGCCTGGAACAGGCCCAGGTCTACGCCAACGTCTTCACCGGTCTGATGGACGCGCGCGCCTCGATCGTGAGTAACAACCTGAACGTGCTGATGAAGCACCTGACGGTGATCAACGTGGTCTTCATGCCCCTCAACGTGCTGGCGGGCATCGGCGGGATGTCCGAATTCTCGATGATGACCCGCCGCGTCCCGTGGCCCCTGGCGTATGGTCTTTTCACGCTCGGCCTGATGGTGGTTGGCTGGGCCACCTATGCGGGATTGCGCATCTTCGAGCGCCGCGCCACCTTCCGCTAGGTTTTCCGTGCCGGAAAACCTGGGGGCGGGTACGCCCCTGTCGGCTCCGAACGAAACGGCACCTAGACCAGGAGTGCATCCATGTCCGCGACAACCACACCCCTCGAGACGCATACCGCCGACGTCTGTGTTGTCGGCGGCGGGATGGCCGGCCTGACGGCTGCGCTGGCTGCGGCGCGCCACGGCGCGCGCACCGTGCTGATCCACGACCGCCCCGTGCTGGGCGGCAATGCCTCCAGCGAGTGCCGCGTCCATATCTGCGGCGCGGACCGCCACAACGGCCTGCCGTACCTGCGCGAAACCGGCATCCTGGAGGAGATCCGGCTCGAGAACCTGCGGCGCAACCCGGAGCGCAACTTCTCGCTCTGGGATCTGCTGCTGTACGAGAAGGCCGCCTTCCAGCCCAACCTGACCCTGCTGCTCAACTGCAGCGTCAACGAGGCCGTCATGGACGGGCCGCGGATCGTCTCGGTCACCGGCTGGCAACTCACCACCCAGACCCGCCACCAGGTGCAGGCCCGTATCTTCATCGACTGCAGCGGCGACGCCATCCTGGCCCCGCTCACCGGCGCCGCCGTGCGGGTCGGGCGCGACGCGCGCGCCGAGTTCAACGAGCCCAGTGCACCGGCCGAGGCCAGCCCCCACACGATGGGCATGACCTGCGTCTTCTACGCCCGTCCCCACCTCACGTCCCAGCCCTTCACCCCGCCCGCCTGGGCCCACACCTACGAGACCTGCGAACAGCTGCCCTACGGCGCCGGCGGTCACCGCCATTTCGGCATGGGCTACTGGTGGATCGAACTCGGCGGCACCGACGACTCGATCCGCGACACCGAGCGTATCCGCGATGAGCTTCTCAAGACCGTGCTGGGCGTCTGGGACCACATCAAGAACCGCTGCCACCATACCCGCGCGGAGGCCGACCTCTGGGGCCTCGAATGGCTCCAGTTCCTGCCCTCCAAGCGCGAGAGCCGGCGCTACGTCGGCCAGCACGTCCTCAGCCAGGCCGATGTCCTGGCCGGCGGCCGCAGCGACGACCTCGTGGCCTATGGCGGCTGGGCCATGGACGACCACCGCAGCAGCGGCTTCCGCGGCCGGGACGACCAGGGCGAGGCCACGATCTTCTACCCCACGCCCTCGCCCTTCGGCATCCCCTATCGCTCGCTGGTGGCCCGCGACATCCCGAACCTGATGTTCGCCGGCCGCTGCCACAGCGCCACGCACCTCGCCATGAGCGCCACCCGCGTCATGGGCACCGGCTGCTCCATGGGCCAGGCCGCCGGCACCGCCGCCGCCCTGGCCGCCGCGCGCGGCCTCGATCCGGCCGGGTTGCTCCCGGCGATCGGCGACCTCCAGCAGACCCTGTTGCGCGACGACGCCTACCTGCCCGGAATCCCCGCGCAGTTCGGCGACCTGACGCGCACCGCCACCCTCGCAGCCTCGCAGGGCGATCCCGAACCCGTGCGCGACGGCGTGAATCGGCCCGTGGATGGCAACTTCCACTCCTGGCACCACCGGGCCGGCGACACCCTGACTCTGCGCCTGGCCCGGCCGGCCCGCGTCGACACCGCGACCCTGATCCTGGACAGCGCCCTGCACCTCGACGCGCAAATGAGCCACTGGTACCCCCTGAACCCCCAGAAGCTGGTCCGGCTGCCGCCGGAACTGCCGCACACACTGGTGGTAACAGTCGAGGTCGACGGGGCCTGGCACGAACTGGCGCGCATCGAGGGCAACACCCAACGCCTGGTGCGCGTGCCGGTTGGCCGGACCGTCAGCGCCGTCCGCTACCGCCTCGAACAGACCTGGGGCCCCTGCAACGGCACGCACCTCTATGCATTGTACGTAGACTGACTTTCCGTGCCGGAGAATCGGCCGGCTGCACGGCATCGACGGCACGGTGCAGAGCACCGTGCTACGGCCGCTGCGAGCTGCGCACCGTAGAACGCTCCTCTGCAGGATCTTGAACGTCCGACATCGAACGTCGAACGTCGAATCTGGATTCGATGTTCAATGTTCGAGCCACATATGGACGCCCTCCCGCGCGGTGCTAATCTTCACCGCGGAGATACACCGCGTACGGTTACTGGTTCCAGAGGAGCTTACTCCATGACACACCATTTGGTTGCCATACTTGTTATCTCCGCCGCGCTCGCCGCGCTGGCCACACGCGCGGCGCCCGCACCAACCGCCGTCACGGACACGCGCCAGCAGCCCCTGTCCGACCTCGCCGGGCGCTCGCACGTGTGCGGATGGAGCACCTGACCTCGCAGGCGCTGCTCGCGGTCGCCGATGGCGTCGCCCGGCCGGTGACACTCGACACGCTGCGGCAGCGCGGCTACCTGCCCGCCAGCGCGACCTACGCCGGCCTGAGCCTGACGCCTGACGGTCGCGCCGTGTCGGACCTCTATGGCACACTGGCGCACCCGATGCCGCTGTCGGCCGCGCCCATCTTCACTCCGGAACCGGTTCTGGTGTTTTCACTCAACTGGCAGCCACCCCGGCCGCCTGCGCGCAACAGCTACCGGCCTTGTATGCTTCCGCCATGGAGAAGGAACTGCAAGCCGCCATGCAGGGAGCCGCGCGCCTCTTTCCGATCGCCTATGCGTTGGTTCTGCCGGCAGACTAGGCGCTGAGTACCCATGCCGCGCTCTACGGCTTCGCGCCGGCCCACCCCGCCGGCGGCACGTGGACCGGCGACGCGCGCGGCATCTCCAGCACGCGCTTCGGCCGCGTCGACCAGCAGCGCCAGCCAGCCTTCGATGCGCGCGGGCGACACGAGGTCGCCCCTCCACGAGCGGTGGCCAGCCGATGGAGGGC
>CAZZCT010000214.1:0-8743 GCA_964652365.1 uncultured Lentisphaerales bacterium | reverse complement strand
CATCTCGTTTCTCCCGGCCGGCGCGTCAGCGCGCCGGCTCCAGATGCCAGATACGCGTTTCGCCGCGATACAGGTCGAGCGGAAGCTCCGCCAGCGTGCCGAGATCCTCGCCCGAGAGTGCGTCGACCAAGTGGCGTGGCCCAGGCAGGCGCAGCACGCGCGGTCCGTCGCCGGCCGGATGCACCGCCAGCAGTCCTTCGTTGGCCATCACCTGGCTGCCATCCGTCAAGTAGCGGTGTACGCCGGCGGCCTCGGCCAGCCGTCCCAGAAGCTGCGCCGGCAGACCTGGCACCGCACTCCAAAGCGCGGTCCAGTCGGCATGGTATCGGCGCACGAGTGCCGGATAGTACTGGCGCTCGAGCCAGCCCAGCACCTCGGCCTGGGGATCGTCGGCGTACAGCATGGGCGCGACCTCCTTGTCGCTGCCCCACGTGAAATGCGCGCCATCGAGCATCGTCTCGGCCCGGCACGGACCGCCATGGGGGTAACTCTGGAGCTGAATGCCCGCCAGTTCGCTCGTCAGTTGCAGGTCGAGGCGCGTGCCGTCGCAGATGCCCTGCCCGTGAAGGAAGAGCACATGCCGACCGCCGCACAGCAGCACACGTCGGAGCAGATCGCGCTCGTCGCGGTCGAGCCACAGGCAGCCCGCCACGACCACCAGCTTCCAGCGGGCCGCGTCACCGCTGGCCTCAGCCCGGGCCAGGTCGCGCACGCGGATGAAGTCCACCGGCGCACCCAGACGCATCAACTCGGTCTGCTGGCGCGGCCAGAGCAGGTCGATCAGCGCCTCGTCCTGACGCAGGATGCGGAAGCTGGCCTCGTTGCTCACGAAGACCACTTCGGCGCAGGCGCCACGCGCGTGCTGCAGGGCGCGGTCTGCCAGACGGCGCATGGCCGCCACGCCGGCCTCCAGTTCGTCGTCGCAGTACCAGCGCTGCGAGTCGTGGTCCATCCACCACTGGCTGCCGCCGTCGGTCAACGCTCCGGCCAGGTTGCGTTGCAGGATCTGCACCGTCTCGCGGGCGCTGCGGCAGCAGTAGCGCCAGGGGGTCCAGGCGGCGCGATGGGTGAAGGTGTCGTCTTCGGCGAAGAAGATCTTGCCATTCAGCCGCACCGAGGCGGCCAGGTCGTGATGGCTATAGAGCCCGCCGGGGTTGCGGTGAATGTATGCCAGCGGTGTGCAGACCACGTCGATGTCGGGCGAGTGCAGTACCGGGTCGAGGTCCGAGAAGCCGGTGTTGCAGGCCCCATAGGCAGCCGCGTAGGGCCAGATGTGATAGCCATGAAAGGCGGCGATCAGCTTGCGCCGGCCCAGGCCGTCGAGCGCCTGGCGGGTGGCGGCGGCCAGAGTGGCCAGAGCTTCGGCCTGAGACTGGCCGTGAAACTGGAGCCAGTCGACCAGCGGCCGTTCGCAGGCCGGGTCGATCAGGTGCGAGGCCGGGGGCCAGGCCGCGGCACGGCGGCGCGCCGCGCGCGGCGGCGGCTCGGCGGTCGCGAAAATGGCAGCCGGGTCGTGCCACGCGGTTGCCAGCGCCGCCCCGTCCGCGTAGCGTTCGCGCAGCCACAGGCGCCAGGCAGCGGTCTGCGCCGGCGCATAGCCGCTGAAGACCGGCTTCCACGAATAGGCCCACTCGCCGCAGTCGCCGGCGTTGAGGTGGTAGCACCAGACCTGACTGCCCCAGTGTTGCTCCATGTGTGCGACGAACCGGGCGAGGCGCTCGGTGGTCTGCTCGCGCCACAGCCGGCTGGCATAGGCCACGCGCCACTGGAAGCGGTCGTCGTTGTGCTGGTCGTGGTGGACCTGGGCCTCGTCGGGGTGTTGTTCGAGCCAGGCGGCCGGCGGTTCGGTCCAGAGTCGGATCCAGATACGCGCCGCCGGATTGGCGCCGATCGTGGTGGCGATGGTCTTGTCCCACTCCTCCACGGGATCGGCTGCATCGACCTCGCCGGGCCACAGCCGCAGATCGAGCTGGAAGAGGTGCACGCCGCAGCGGGCAAACAGCTGCCACTCCTCGATTCCGCGCGGCCCGGAGGCATGCCAGAAGGCCAGACCGGCGTGGGGCTTGCCATCCACGTGAATGCAGGGCGCACCGTGACGGGGTCGAATGTCGAGGCGTGAGATGAGGTTCATGTGTTATCCGTCCTAGCTGGCGACTCCATCAATCTGAGGCGCATGCAACACCCCGCTTGTCTGCAAGCGGAGGGTTCAGGGTTCGGGATTCAGGGTACGATCTCCGCCTGAACCCTGAACCCTGTTTCCCGGCTCTTGCCGGGGTTCTGCGAGAGCTCCTTTATCAGAGACGCCCTGGACTAGTTCCACGGCCTCCTCGAGCCAGCCCGAGTTCCAATGGTGCAGGCGGTCGGGCTCGGGCCGGAAGTGGTGGTCCACGCCAGCCTGTCGTAAGGCGGCGGACAGCGACGCCATCTCCGCCAGGAAGTTGTTGCCGGCGATCAGGACCAGGCGATGGCCCGGCGCCACGCGCGCCTGGAACTGCGCGATGTGCCGAATCGGCGAGTCCGCCTGCCACTCGGCGTCGTTCGCGTAGAACGGCGCGGTCTGCCAGGGCGGCAGCTCGGCGCGTGCGACGGGCGCATCGAAGATGATCGTGGCGGCCACGCGGTCGGGCATGGCCTGAGCCAGGTGCCAAGCTCCGAGCCCCGACTTGCTGAAGCCGACCAGCACGATCGGCCCGACGTTCATCCGCCTGATCTGTGCCGCCGCCTGCTCGCGCACGGCCCGGTTGTACCAGACCAGCGTCGGGAAGCGTACCGGATAGACCGTCACGTCAGTGCGCCCGGCCAGCGCCGCCGGGATGGTCCCGTAGGTGGTATCGCCCGGCTCGGTGGCCGGCAGGCAGACAAGGTTCAGCATGGTTGTGCGCACTCCGAGCGTTAGAGTAACCAGATTAGGCGGACCTGGCCGCTCCCGCAAGCGAATAGCCCGCGGCCGACGACTGAGCGTCGACGACTGAGGGCCTGGATGCTTTGCGGTCTTGGCGGCTTGGCGAGATATACCCCGTCTTTGTCTCTTCTGCCGGGCCGGTGCTGATTTCGTGCGTAAGGTAGGAGGACGCAAACATGTTCAAACCAGGCACCCGACGCCCTCGACGATTGGCTCCCGCTCAACCGCACGCTCCCGAGCGCCGAAGAACCCGCCGAACGGCCTCCCGAAACCCAGCCCTCCAAGACGGGAGAAGCCGCGCCATGGCCCCTCACTTCATTGTGATCATTGTTATCAACAATGCGCCGCCCCGTCGGGTGCCAGCCTTTCACGCCATCAGATGCCTTCACAACACGTTGGTCAACAGTAGGTTATCAATGATCCAGCACTACGAACGCCATCCCGCGCAAGCCCTCATTCACGCCGCCGCAAACCGCCGTTTTCGCGTTGTTTGCACCGGTAGACGCTATCTGTGGGTGGATGCGCCCGACGCGCTCCGCGACGTCTTGGCCGTCATGGCGACAGTCGATCCAGACCGGATTCCAGGCGAAGTGTCGCGCCTGATCCGCCGGCGATCCGTGCCTGAGGGTGGGTTCATCGGCACCTACTACCACCAGCCCGACCTGCGACTGGCACCCGAGAAGACGTCCGGATGCTCGAAGCATTCAGGTCGTTTACCTGGGATTGTATGATTTCGGGAACGTCAGCGGCGTGTTTTTCGCATGGTCGAGGACGAGGACCGCTTCGCTGAGGACGAGGACGAGCAGATCAAGCGTCCGGTCTGCATTGCACTGCTCTGTGCCCCTGTGCGCTCTGTGAGAGATCGTGTCAACGCCGGTGACGCACGTCGGGCCGACGTGCGCGCCACTGGAGCGCCGGCGCGGATTGCGCGGTTACAGGCTTTGTCGGCTATGGCACCTCAGACAGCCGACGGATCGGCAACGGCAGCACGCCGCAGCGCCGGGCCCAGGCCTGCCAGACGGCGTCGAGGCGGGCGACGACCTCGGGCTGTTCCGCAGCCCGATCATGTTCCTCGATCCGATCAACGATCAGATCGTAGAGCGCCCAGGGATGGTCGCCGCGGCTGCGCACGAGCTTCCACGCGCCATCGCGGATCGCCGCCTGCCCGAAGTGCTCCCAGCAGAGCGGCTCGCCCCGCACCGGCGTCGCGACCTCTCCGCGCGCCAGCGGTCCGAGGTCAACCCCGTCCAGCCCGTCGGTGGGGGCTCCGGCCAGCACACAGGCCGTGGCAGCCAGATCGACGATGTGGGCGGGGCCATGCCGCACGGCGCCAGCCGGAAGGCCGCGCGGCCAGCAGGCCACAAACGGGCTGCTGATACCGCCCTCGTTGGTCCAGGCCTTGAACTTCCGAAAGGGCGTATTGGAGGCGTTCGACCACGGCAGGTCGTAGCTCATGAACGTCTCGGCCGGCCCCGGGCAGCGGGCACGGTTGTTGCCGACCTTGCACAGACTGCCGGTCTTGGTCGGCAGCGTGTAGTGCTCCGGCCACTTGCCGGGCTCGCCGTCCTCGCGCAGGAACTCCGCACACCCGCCGTTGTCGGAGCAAAATACGATCAGGGTGTTGTCGAGCTGGTCGTGCCGGCGCAGCGCTGCCACCGCCACGCCGATGGCCCGGTCCATGGCGGAGACCTGCGCGGCGTAGACCGCCATCCGCTCGGCCTGCCAGGCCGGATCGGGCTCGTCTTCCCAGGCCGGTGCCTCCGGGTCGCGCGCGGACAGGGCCTGCGCCTCCGGCAGCAGCCCTTCGGCCACCAGTCGGCGCAGGCGCGCACGCCGCAGCGCATCCCAGCCGTCGCAGTAGGCCCCGCGGTAGGGCGCGATGTCGGCCTCCGGCGCATGCAGCGGCCAGTGCGGCGCGGTGAAGGCGAGATAGCCGAAGAAGGGACGATCCGTAGCAGCGGCCCGGTCGATGAACCCGGCCGCCCGATGGCCCAGTTCGTCGGTCAGGTAGTAGTCGGCCGGCAGCTCGGCGGGCATCACGAAGCGGTCCTGATCCATGAGTGTCATGGGATCGAAGTAGCTGCAGGCGCCGTGCAAGATGCCGTAATAGCGTTCGAATCCGCGTTGCATCGGCGTGGGATGCGTGGCATCGCCGGCCGCCTGCCACTGGGTCGGCTGGTGTACCGCGTAGTTGCCGCCGCAGTGCCACTTGCCGCTCATCCAGGTGGTGTAGCCGACGGCGCGCAGACGCTCGGCCACGGTGGGCAGGTCGGGCCGGATGAAGCCGCGGTAGCCGGGGTGGCCCTGGTCGCCGACCATGGCTCCCACGCCAGCCCGGTGCGGGTAGGCGCCGGTGATCAGCGAGGCGCGCGTCGGACAGCAGCGCGCACAATTGTAGAACTGGGTGAAGCGCACACCGCGCCGGGCCAGGTCGTCCAGCACCGGTGTGCGGATCTCGGCGCCGAAGCAACCGATATCGCTGTAGCCCATGTCGTCGGCGAGAATCAGAAGGATGTTGGGGCGTGTCATGATTGTTGGGTTTCTCGTTTTGAGCCGGGGCATACAGCACCAAGAGCATAGGCACGCCCCGCAGCCGTCGCAAGCGAATTGGGCCGGGGCGTGCGAGGACTTCGCCCTTGTGCCGAGCAATCGGTTTCTGTCATGCTCTGCCTATCGGCTGCGAGTAGTCCGCGGCCGAGTTGTCCGCCAAAAGCCGGAAGGTCGCCCATGGCAAATCGCCCGAGATCAAATGGCACGTGGATCCATCGCCTGGCCATCCGGCTCTTCACCCTGATTCTGGCGGTGTTGGTCTTCTGGGTTTTGGGGTTCTTCGTCAATGATATCCGCTCGGTCCGCGGACCCGACTATGACGCGGTCGAGGCCAAGCACCTCGATCCCGGCCTTGTCGCCAAGCGGCAGGCCCTGGAGCAGCAGATCTCCGACCTCGCGCGCCGGATCGAGAACCAGACCGAACAGCAGCGCGTGGTGGGCGACAGTTCACGCAACCTGCAACAGACGATCGGCCAGTTGCTCGAACTCCAGAAACTCGGTCTGCAGAAGAGCGTGGCGTTCTCCGAGACCGAGCAGACAAACTTCACCAGAAGCCTGGACCTCTTTCTGGGAAACCAGACCAAGTACCAGGTGCTGAGCCAGACCATCTCTGAGATGCTGGAGCAGAAGCAAGCGCTCGTTCAAGACAAGGAGCAGACGGAGCAGGCGATCGAACGGCAGCGGCAGCCGGCCCGCGACGAGTTCGCTGGACTCCAACGCCGACATCGGATGAAGCTGGCCTTCCTGCAACTGGCCATCCTGCTGCCCATCCTGGCGGCGGCGGCGGCCGTGATCATCCGCAAGCGCGGCAGCATCTACTTTCCCATGTTTCTCGCGTTCGGTTCGGCCACCCTGGTCAAGGTGGCCCTGGTGGTGCACGAGTACTTTCCGCGCCGATACTTCAAGTACATCCTGATTGGCGGGCTTCTGCTGGTCGTAGCGCGGCTCCTGGTCCACTTCATCCGTTCCACGGCCTTCCCCAAGACGCAGTGGCTGGTCAAGCAGTACCGCGAGGCTTACGAGCGCTTTCTGTGTCCGGTCTGCGAGTATCCCATCCGCATCGGGCCGCGCCGGTATCTCTTCTGGACGCGCCGGACCGTCAACAAGTTGGTCGTGCCAACCGACCGGAACGACCTGGGGGAGCCCTACACCTGCCCGGCCTGCGGCAGCTGCCTGTTCGAGGAATGCGGAGCTTGCCACAAGCTTCGGCACACCCTGCTGCCGCACTGCTCCCACTGCGGAGCCGAGAAATCATTGTCATGAACCCGCCTGAGCAACACGGGCACGCGCACCATCACCACCACCCGCCCAACTTCGGGCGGGCCTTCGCCATTGGCATCGCGCTCAACCTGGCCTTTGTCGTGGTAGAGGTTGTCTACGGCGTGCTGGCCGACTCGCTGGCGCTGCTGGCTGACGCCGGCCACAACTTCGGGGACGTGCTGGGGCTGCTGGTGGCCTGGGGCGCGACGCGCCTCTCGAAGTGGCAACCGACCACCAAGCACACCTATGGGTTCCGTCGTTCATCGGTCCTGGCGGCGCTCGCCAACGCGATCTTCCTGCTGATTGCCATCGGCGCGATCGCCTGGGAGGCCATCCGCCGCTTCCACGCGCCGGTTCCGATCCATGCGCCGACCATTGTGGCGGTCGCGACCGTGGGCATTGTCATCAACGCCGCCACCGCGCTGCTCTTCCTGGCTGGCCGCAAGGCCGACCTGAACGTGCGCGGGGCCTTCCTGCACATGGTCGCGGACGCCGCCATCTCGGCCGGTGTCGTGCTGGCCGGTTTCCTGATCGCGTTCACCGGTCTCCAGGTGATCGACCCGGTGGTCAGCATCCTGATTGCGGTGGCCATCCTGGTCGGCACCTGGGGTCTGCTGCGCGAGTCCTTTGCCCTGGCCCTGGATGCGGTTCCGGCGCACATCGACGCGCAGGCCGTATCCGACTACCTCGCGGGGTTGCCCGCCATCCGCGGCGTGCACCACCTGCATATCTGGGGGCTGAGCACCACCGACGTGGCGCTGACCGCGCATGTTACCCTGGCGCACCCGGACATGAACAACGCCCTGATCACCCGCATTCAGGATGACCTGCACCGCCAGTTCGGCATCGATCACGCGACGATCCAGTTCGAGTCGGACGAGGGTGCAGCCTGCCTGACGCGGCGCTGCGAGCTCCATTTCTGCCATCCGGAGGGGCGTCACGATGCTGACGGGGAGTGAGTTGGTCGCCGACATTGACCGGACGCGTCCCGCCGCCGGCGCGTTCGCCGCCTGGTGGCTGGGGCAGCACGGGTTTGTGTTGAAGTTCGCCGGCGCCCCCGGTGCCGTTGTCTACGTCGATCCCTTTCTCTCGCCCCTGGCCGGGCGAACGGTCCCGCCGCTGCTGGCGCCGCGGGAAGTGACCCATGCGGACCTGGTGCTCGGCAGCCACGACCACGCGGATCACATCGACCGTCCGGTCTGGCCTGAACTCGCGGCCGCGTCGCCAAGCTGCCGCTTTGTCGTGCCGGATCTGGTGCGTGCGGATCTGATCGCCCGGCTGCCGATGCCCGCCGACCGGCTGGTCGGGATCGACGCCGGCCAGACCGTGACGTTCGGCGCCGTCCGCGTCACGGGGGTCGCGGCGGCCCATGAGTTTCTCGACCGCGACCGCGCCACCGGCCGCTACCCCTACTTGGGGTACGTGATCGAAGCCGGTGGATGCACCGTCTACCACGCCGGAGACACGTGCCTGTACGAGGGGCTGCAGAGCGCCCTGCGCGCGTGGCGGTTCGACGCCGTGTTCCTGCCCATCAACGGCCGCGATGCGCGCCGCCTGGCCGCCAACTGCATCGGCAACATGACCTACCAGGAGGCGGCCGACCTGGCCGGCGCACTCGCGCCGCGCCTGACGGTCCCGACGCACTTCGAGATGTTCCCGGGAAATTCCGAAGACCCCCGGCTCTTCGCGGACTACATGCGGGTCAAGTACCCACACCTGCCGACCCGCATTCCCGAGCACGGCCAGCGCCTAGACAGCAATCCCATTTCTGAGGGATAGCGCCTCACGGCGCCACTACGTTGCATGCCGCCGCTGCATTACGCGGCGGCGCGAGCGTGAAGGGGGGCGCCCGTGTTTCTCCCGCAGAGGCGCTGTGGCGCAGAGGTTGCTCATCCAGGCGATCGACCTCCTATTGCAGTGGTGGGATGCGCAGAGGCTCTTCACCACTCATGGCTAACTGCCAATCTGTCCATTTCGGGGCGATTCATGTCAAGACAGCCATCTTGCTCTTGCTGGGACGTCCGCCTTTCA
>CAZZCT010000213.1:0-8894 GCA_964652365.1 uncultured Lentisphaerales bacterium | reverse complement strand
GCAAGCTGGCGGTCAGCTCGCAGAAGTCGATGACCGGCCACACGATCGGCGGCGCGGGCGCCATTGAGGCCGTGGCCACCGTCCTGTCGCTGCACCACGGCATCCTCACCCCCACAATCAACTACCAGAACGCCGATCCCGAGTGCGATCTGGATTACGTGCCCAACACCGCGCGCGAAGCGCCCGGAGCACGCGTGGGCCTGAGCAATTCGTTCGGATTTGGCGGTCACAACTGCTCGCTGCTGTTTGAGAAGGCGTGAGCAGCGGTTCCGCAGTCTGGCTGGTTCAGTCGGACCGGTCTTGCTCGGCTGAGGCACGGTGGAATCAGGCATCTCCCGCCTGCTTTGGACGGTCGGGCCGTGCCGGTTGCCGGCTTGAAGGAGAACGGCATGCCGTTGATTGAGTTTCGCGGTGTCGGCAAGGACTACCACCTTGGCCAGACGATTGTGCATGCCTTGCGCGGCGTGGATCTCTGCATTGATGCCGGCGAGTTCGTGGCGGTCTGGGGGCCATCGGGTTCCGGTAAGTCGACCCTCTGCAACTTGGTCGGTCTGGTCGATCAGGCGACGGCCGGCACGGTCTCCATCAACGGCCGCGATGTGGCGACTCTCTCCGATGACGCCTGCTCCGACCACCGCAACCGCTCCGTCGGCTTCATCTTCCAGCGCTTCAACCTTCTCCCCGTGCTCGACACGGTCGAGAATGTGATGCTGCCGCTGCAGCTGGCGGGGGTCGCCGGCGATGAGGCCCGCACGCGGGCCGTTGAGATGATCGCCTCCGTCGGCCTCGCGGATTACCAGCGCCAGTTGCCGGACAAGCTCTCCGGCGGCCAGCAGCAGCGCGTGGCCATCGCCCGCGCCCTGGTCTCGCGGCCGCCGATCATCATCGCCGACGAACCCACGGCCAACCTGGACTCGGAGAATGCCGGTCGCATCGTGGACTTGATGCGCTCCTTCAACCACTCCCTGGGGACCACGTTTGTCTTCTCCACCCACGATCAGCGGCTGCTGGAACGTGTCGGCCGGCGCGTGCGGCTGCACGACGGGCAGATCGTCGAAGATGTTCGGAACGCCGCCGGCGGCCATTGAGGTGAGTCTTGCTGACCTGGATCAAGATCGGACTGCGTAACCTGCTCAAGAACAAGCGGCGCTCGCTGTTCACCGTCGGGGCCGTGGGCCTCGCCTTTGCCGCCGTCAACGTCTTCGGCGGCTTCATGCGGTATATCTACCAGTCGTTCGAGGACGGCTATGTCTATGCCCAGGGGGCGGGACACCTCTCCATCTCACGCGAGAACTTCCGGCGTGAGGGGCAGCAGAACCCGGCCGCCTACCTGTTGCAGTCCAACGATCTCGCCACCATTGAAGCGGTTCTGGCCCGCGACCCGCGGGTGAAGGTCGTCTCGCCGGAACTGCGCATGCAGGGCCTGATCAGCAACGGCCGCGTCTCCACCATCTTCATCGCGCGCGGCATGGTGCCGGAACGCGTGGGCCAGATCCGGCGCAGCCTCGGCCAGTCCTGGATGAAGAACGTCAACGGAATCGCGGGCCGCCGCCTCTCCGAGGAAACCCCCTTCGGTGTCGCCGTCGGAACCCTGCTCATGGAACGTCTGGGGCTCCAACTCGACGCGGATGTGATCATGATGGGGCTCACCGTCGATGGCCAGATGAACGCCCTCGACGCCCAGATCTTCGCCCACTTCCCCGGCGGCGGCGACCAGATTGGCGACAAGTTGGTCAACACCACGCTCTCCTTCCTTCAACAGCTCTGCGGCTCCGACGGCGCGGATACGGTCAATGTCCTGCTGGTCGATGGACGCCAAACCGACGCGGCGCGCGACGATTTGACGCGGCAGCTGCGCGCCGCCGGCGTGCCGGTCGAGATCGGCACCTGGTATGAGCTGGCACCCTCCTACGAGAAGACCGTGGCGATGTTCAACGTGATCTTCGCCTTTATTGCCGGGATCGTCTTCGTGATTGTCGCGCTGAGCGTGGTTAACACGGTCAGCATGGCGGTCATCGAGCGCACCCGCGAGATCGGCACGCTGCGTGCTCTGGGTATGAAGCGGCATGGCGTGGTGGTGCTTTTCGCCACGGAGAGCGCCCTGCTGGCCTTCATCGGCTCGCTGATCGGTGTCTTGCTGACCCTGCTCACGTGCCTGATGGTGGTCTGGCTGAAGCCCACTTGGACGCCGCCGATGGTGAACGGGCGCATACCGATCGAGGTCCACTTGGTCCCGCGCTTTATGCTGGAAGCGGGCATCGGACTGGTGGTGCTGGCGGTCACGGCGGCGGTCTCTCCCGCCCGGCGGGCGGCGCGGGCCAATATCGTCGATTCGCTGGGACACGTGTGAGCGCATGAGGAGTCTGTGCCGATGAAGAACGGAGCGGCGGAACGGGTGATTCTGGCGGTTGGACTGCTGTTGTCCGGCTTGACGGTTTCGGCCGGCGCGGCTACCAATGCCTTACCCGCGGCAACGGCTGCCGAGGGCGGTGCCGCGGTTGCGCCGGACCCGGCCGGCCCAGCCGGACAGGCCTTGTCCGGCACAGTCACCAACATCGACGTGCAGGCCATCCTGGCGGCTGCCGACCGGGCCCGCGGTAACCGCGAGGGCGTGGTCTGGACCGTCAGCCTGGTTGCCCGTGAGGGTGGGGGCAAGGTTACGGAGAACACCTTCGCCGTGCAGGCGCGAGGCTTCGATGTGCTGGCGGAGACGATCAAGCCGGCCAAGAGCAAGGGCAACAAGATGCTGATGAGCCAGGGCAACATGTGGTTTCACAAGCCCGATCTCAGCAAACCCGCACCGATCTCCCAGCGCCAGAAGCTGTCCGGTAACGCCGCCAACGGCGATCTGGCCGCCACCAACTACGCGGAGGACTACGCCGCCACCCGGATGCCGGACCAGGTCGTCAGCAACGAGCTTTGCTGGGTCTTCGATCTGCGCGCGCGATCGCCGCGCTGTACCTATGATCGCGTGCACTACTGGGTCAGCCAGTCCCGCGGGGTGGGCGTGCGTGGCGAGTATTTCTCCGTCTCGGGCAAGCTCCTCAAGAAGGCCGAGATGCGGTACGACAACCAGATCATCGGCTCCGACGGCAAGCCCCAGCCATTCATCTCGCAGATCGAGTTCACCAGCGCGACCGTCTCGGAGGAACGTACGGACATGACCTTCTCGGAGCCCAAGCTGGTCGACCTCCCTCCCAGCACGTTTGACGTGAACCGACTGAAGCGCTGATTGCGATGACGTACGGTCACAGCTCTGTGCAAATCTGGCTTCCCGTTCTGCTGGGCTTGCTTGGCACGTCGGGAGAGACCCTCCTGGCCGACGAGACCGCCGGAACCAACTGGGTGCAAACGGCGGTCGAGTGGGTGGACGAGCGCGTCGATGTCGGGTTTCGTGCCGTCTGGCTGAATGCGGTCCGCCAGGTGAACGTGCAACCTGATCTGCTCGACCGCCTTCCCGCCAGCCAGCAACCCGCCAGCACGGCCTGGGGTTCCGAACTGCGGCCCGATCTCTCCGCGCACGTGGGCGACAACCTCGTGCTGGGGCTCAAGCCACGCGCCCGCTACACCCTGTCCGAGTGGGACGATGGCGCGCGCGACGGCGAGTCGGAGGACGACACCGACGTGTTCGTCAACGAGGGCTTTGCCGAACTGGGCCTGCTCGACGACGAGCTGTTCGTGGGCTACGCCCGCGAGAACCTCCAATGGGGCCCCTCGTTCCTGACATCCCCCTCGAATCCTTTCAACAGCGAGAACGGCCGGCAGTCCCCGCAGGATGAACTGCCCGGCATGGGCTATGCCAAGACCATCTGGAAGCCATCCTGGAACTGGTCGCTGAACCTCCTTGCGAATACCGACGAGGGGCGCATGGAGTTCCCCGACTACACCGAGCTGCTGGACCAGGCCCGAGCCGAGGCCGCAGCGGCGCGCGACGAGGCCTATGCCGAAGTCGAACGCCGCCTGCCACCGTGGAACGGCCCGCTGGTCCGCGAGATTCGCGGCCAGGCTCGGTACCGCATCGATGCCGAGTACGAACGCGGACTGGCGGAGATCGACGCCCGCGGCAAGGAACTGGAGGTCGACTTCGTTCCGACCTATGCGGCCAAGCTGGACGGCGTGTTCGACCGCCGCAACTTCAGCCTGATCGGTTCCATGCGGGAGGGCGACGACCCGCGTGTCGGCGGCTTCGCAAGCTGGGACACCTCCGACGCGTTGCGGCTCTACGCTGAGGGCAACACGGACGTCGTGGATTACAGCGCCGCCCTCGCCGGTGCGGCCTACACCTTCCTGGACGGAACCACCATCAACCTGGAGTACTTCTACAACGGCGAGGGCGATCCCGATGCCCCCATGTCGGAACTCGTGCCGCCCAACCAGCCCTACGATCCCCGTCGGGTCTTCTACCGTCGCGACTACCTGTTTGTGCAGCTCGGACACACCGACTTCGACCGCGGCCTGTCACTGGTGGGTCGCTGGACGTGGGGGGTGAACGACCAGTCGCACCGCGTGGTGGGCCAGGTCACCTATGGACTCGGCGACCGGACGGAGGTGTTCGTTAACGCCCTGGCCGACTTCGGCAACGAGGGTGACGAGTTCGGCAGCTCGCTGGAGCGCGCCGTGAGTGCCGGATTGAAGGTCTCCCTCTAGCTTTCCCGTTCCGGGAAAGCTCATGCTTCCGCGGAGCCCAGCGTCGTCTGGCAGGATAGACAGTGCCCATCCCTGAACCCTGACAGCCTGAACCCTGAGCACTTGAGTCGCAACCCGGCCTCAGCCTGCCGGCGCCGGCCGTTCATAGTCGAACAAATCGCCGCGCACGGCCGACGAGCCGCCATCCACGAAGACTGTCTGGCCGGTGATCCGGCGGGCCCGCGGTCCCAGCAGGAACGCCGCCATGTTGGCCACGTCCTCGCGCCCGGTGTCCAGATTCCAGCCGATCGGGCTGGAGTTGTCCCAGAGCTTGGCGTTGTCGTCAAAGGCCGGGATCTTGCTGGCCGCCATCGTGCGCAACGGTCCGGCCGAGATGGCGTTGACGCGGATGCCGTCCTTGCCGTGGTACCGCGCCAGGACGCGCACCAGCGCCTCCAGGCCAGCCTTGTTCACCGACATCCAGTTGTAGTGCGCGTACGCGTGGCGAGCATCGAAACTCATTGTAACGACCGAGCCGCCTTCGGCCTTCAGGTTGGGCAGCGCACAGCGCACCACCGTGGCCAGCGAGACGCAGCTGATGTGGAAGGCCTTCATGATCTCTTTGTAGGCCGTCGTGTGCGGGTTTTCCGCCAGGAGCAGCTTGGGGTTGGCATAGGCCAGCGAATGCAGGATGCCCGCCACCGGGCCCAAGTCGCGGAAGACGGCTTCCACCTGATCGTCTTGCATCACGTCGCAATACCGGAACTCGAGCTTGGCGCGCTGCTCCGGCGTCAGCTTGTCGTTGGCATCCAGGCAGAGCACCTTCATGTACTCATTCTGGATTGTGTAAACGACCCGCCCTCCCAGAGTCTGGATGGTCTGGCCCACGTGCCAGGCGATCGAGTCCGTATCCAGCAATCCCATCACCACGTAAGTCTTACCCTGTTCGATCATTTGTCGTCCTTCAGTTTGGCGTTCAGTCACTGGTGGCCGCGCGCCGGGCGCGCGGCGCCGTGCCTACTTCGGCGCGCGTGTCTTGCGCAAGGCGAAGCGGGTGGTCGGGGCTCCGATCAGAATTCCGATCGCCAGCAGGGTCCAGCCGTGGACCCGGGGATTCGACTGGGTGTAGGCCGCCAGCAGGAAACCAATGCCGATGCCCATCACAGTCCGGCTCACGAAATGCGCAAACACCAGATACCACGGCAGCCGGCAGATGTTGACGATGCGCTGTTCCAGCCAATTCATGTTCAAGACTCCTGTGCGGTGCCCCACGGATCGAGCCACGCCACACGATTGGATGCTAGTCTGCCAGAAACATGACCCTGTTTCAAGCCGCGCCGTGTTCAGCGTCCGCCTGCAAGAGAAGTTGGCGGGAATCTCAAGCTGTCATTCCTTCTGTCTTCCTGGTTTCCTGAATGAAAAGCGTTCCTGCCACGAATCTGGTTCCTGTCTTTCCGGGACCAAAAGGAAGTTGACCAAGTCCCGCAGCGTGGGGATAATTTTCCGCACGTCGGCTACAGCCTGTGCCCGGTGTGCGCCACATGGGCACGCGGGGGCTGCGGCGGCTTCCGAGCGGGTGGGGCCCTGCTGCCAGGAGGCACGCGCGCTGTTAGAACGGGGGACGACGCATATGATGCGGTCTGTCGCAGAGAACCAGGGGGGGACATCAACTGATCCGGTCATCCGGTGCCCGCGCTGTCGGTCCGCGCGCCTCGACCGGACCGCTGCGACGCCGACCTGTCGCGGTTGTCACGCCGCGGTCGATGGCCGCAGGGGCGTTCTCGATCTACTGCCCGGCGCCCGGCCGGAGCCGCACCGCTCGCTGGCCGAAGCCGCCATGCAGTGGCGCCCGCTCGTGAGCATCTACGAGAGCCGCCTTTGGCGCCGCAGTCCGTTGGTCGCCGCAGCGACCGGACTGACCTTCGACCGGGAATACAACCTGTTGGCGCAAGGCGCGGAGCTGGAGCGCACCCGCGCGCTGCTGGACGTGGCTTGTGGCACGGGCCTTTTCACCCGCCGCTTCGCCAGCCAGATGACACGTGGCCACACGATCGGACTCGACATTTCCCGACCCATGCTCGAATATGCCGTTTAGCGCGCACAACGCGAGCGCGTTCCCGCGGTGACGTGGGTGCATGCCAGCGCACTCGACCTGCCCTTTGCCGACGCCCAGTTCGACGCCGTAAACTGCTCCGGTGCGCTGCATGCCTTCCGCGATCCCTGTCAGGCTTTGCGCGAGTTTGGTCGCGTCCTGCGGCCGGGCGGACGCGTGACGGTGGCAGTCTTCCGTCGCCGGGGCGGCCGGTTCGAGGCGCGTTTTCTGGAGTGGCGGCGCCGGCTCATTGGCGACACCGCCTTTAGCGAGGGCGAACTCGCCGCGCACCTGCAGTCCTGCGGCTTCTGCCAGCCGCGCGCGCTGCACGCGCAACGTGTCTGGCTGCTGATGAGCGCCCGGAAAACTTGAAGGACTCACGATGAAGACGCTGGTGGTGTATTACTCGCGCACGGGCCGTACGCGCAAGGTGGCCGAGCGACTGGCCCAGCTCCTCGATGCGGATCTGGATGAACTGCACGAGGCCCGGAGCCGCTCGGGGTTCTTCGGATTTCTGGTGGGCGGGCGCGACGCGTGGCTGGAGCGCGAGACCAATCTGGCGCCATTGAAGTACGATCCATCCGGCCACGCGCTCGTGATTCTGGCTGGTCCGGTCTGGGCCTTCACGGTCTGCCCGGCGATCCGCGCCTACATCAAGCTGTGCGCCAGCCGGATCCGCCAGTCAGCGTTCATCTGCACCCTGGGCGGGCGGGGCAGCGAACGGACCTTTGCGGCCATGCAGGCCCTGCTTGGCAAGGAGCCCCTGGCCACCCTGGCCCTGATCGATCGTGACATCGACCGCCAGGCGCACGAGTCGGCGCTGGAGGCCTTTGCCGAGCGCGTGCGTGAGGCGCCGGCTGTTTTGACCGGTCCGGTGGGAGGCGTATGAGCAAGATCACTGCCGCGTATGTGCAGGCGCCATTTGAGGTTTCATTCCGGCAAGTCGAGTTGGCTTCGCCGGGCCCCGATGAGATCCTGCTGGACGTTCTGGCCACCGGCATCTGCGGCCACGACATGGAGATTGCCGGCCAGTTGGCCCGCGAGCCCAAGCCGTTCGGACACGAGATCTGCGGCCGGGTATGCGAGGTCGGGAGCCACGTGACGCATGTCAAACCCGGCGACCAGGTGGCGCTGGAGTCGGGTTCCTTTTGCGGCACATGCAGCGACTGCCGGAATGGGCGCGTCGACCTGTGCCGCCGCACGGTCGGCTTCTGGCAGGGCGCGGCCATGGGGTTCTCCGATGCCATGCTGGCGCCAGGCCGCAGCGCCGTGCCGGCGCCCGGCTTGAAGCCGGAGATCGCCGCCCTGGCCGAGCCCTGCGGCGTGGCCTATGACATGATCAAGCTGGCCGACATCGGCGTGACCGACCGCGTGCTGGTCGTGGGCAGCGGCGCCATTGGGCTGATGGCGCTGGCCATCGCCCGCAAGCGCACATCCGGCACCGTCGTGGCCGCCAACACCAGCGCCGGCCGCCTGGCCACCGCCACCCGCCTGGGCGCGGACGCGGTCTTCTCGCCCCGCGACCTGTCGCTGCGCGACGCAGGCACACGCTATGGACCGTTCAACAAGGTCCTGGTGACCGCGCCGCCGTCGACCATTCCCGATGCCATGGCCACCCTGGCCTACGAAGGTTACTGCGTCTACATCGGCTTCGCCTGGGGCGACGAGGGCCGGATCACCCTCGACACAACCGCCATGCACCTGGGCAAGCAGCAGCTGCGCGCCTCCTTCGCCGCGCCGGCAGTCTATCTGCCAATAGCCCTCGACCTGTTGCGCACGGGCGTGGTGCCCGGCGAGATCCTGGTCTCCCACCGCTTTCCGCTCAGCCGGCTCCAGGACGCGCTGAACCTCCTGCGGACCGATCGCGACCACACGCGCAAGGTGATCGTGATCCCGGACGCGCACTTCACACCCTGAACTGCGCCGGGCAGCCTGTCGGACTTGCACCCCTGATGATGCGCCTGCCGCGCGGCTGCGCCGCGAACACACGCTGGGGGTAACTCTTCTGAATCAGGAACTCAGGAAAGCTGGAAGGCGTCTTGCGCACTCTTCCTGATTTCCTGAGTTCCAAATTCCTTCCGTCGGCCAGGGCAAGTTATGGACGAGCCCGCCGCGCGGCTGCGCCGCGAATGAAGCCTGTGGTAACTACACCCGAACGGCAGATTGACGAATCACG
>CAZZCT010000212.1:0-8937 GCA_964652365.1 uncultured Lentisphaerales bacterium | reverse complement strand
CTGACACGCAGAATCAGCAGTGTTTACCGGGGATTTTAACCGGACAGTAGTGAGTGCTAAATAGTATTGAATTACTACGAATGTGAGGTCTTATTGGGATGACCGGCAGATGCGGAATCCAGTGCCGTATATGACCCTGTCAGGATCGCTGAATTGTCTTGATATGCACCTTAGATTGGATGCTGATGTATAGGCTGCGCCGCTACACTTGAGATTATACGTGTATACGGCCGGATCTCCAGTCCTATCCCATACCCACTCGTATACGTTTCCGGCCATATCGTATAGTTGAACCCCCAGCAAATCCCAAGCACCTCCTTGGCCGCCAGCTATGCCCTTGGCATAGGAGCCGACTGCTTGTGTTTCAGCGTAAACAGTATAATAATAAATTGCGTAGGTTGAATCAATGGAGTCTCCCCATGGATACATTTTCAAGGGGGCTTTCAATCCGCCGCGTGCGCAATACTCCCACTCTGTCTCTGTAGGCAACCGGAACCCATCTGACAATGCCGCGATCTCTATATCATCAATGGGTGGCTCCCCGTTTCTAAGCACGTCATTTTCGTGTCTGTAGACTGGGGATAGACCATTCATTTCGCTAAGCTTGTTGCAGAATTTTAGCGCGTCGTACCAATTAACCTCTGTCACTGGTTGATTTAAATGCGATGCATCAAACCCGACTCGGTTTTGATCTGTTCCTCTGGCACCTGAGTTCATCACATAAGCAACCGTCGTTGTAGAGCTTCTTACTGTTGAATATAGATCATAGGTTACTTCATGCTCGCCCATCCAAAGGTCATAGTCGATAAAGGTTTCACGCGCTGTAGTTGTAGATCCCATCTCAGATGGTTGAACGTGGTGAGTGGTATTTGAGCCCCTCGGGATTAAAGCAAGTTCATCATAATTCACACTTTCGAGTGGATCAATCTGAGCTGGCCTACCAGGGTAACCTTTAAGAATAGCCGTCACGCGGTAAAAGTGGGGGATAGGAAGCTCTATTAATCCATTCGTGTCTGGGTGAGGAATGCACTGAAATTGATCCCATGATCCTGACCATTCGTCTGTCATCTGTGGAGCCCACTCGACTCTGTAATATGCTGCATTTGTATGTGGCTCAAAGGATATTCGGCCATGTCCGTAATTGCTGATCCTTATGCCAACCTCCTCCGACATGCTTCTGACAGCGAACATGAGAGACACTAAAATAAGGAGCCTCAATAATATTGATGTATCATTTCTATTCGTCATGGTCTGTTCTTCCTTCTTTTTCTGGCTAACGGCCACCTTGACCGGCGCAGTGAGGCCGCGTCTGCGCGGCCTTACTGCGTACGTGTCGAAGGTGTTGTTGGGGCTCCCGTGTCTTCAATCACTGTGAACCTGATTGAATCAAGACGTCGTCCATCGACGAAGACATCGATTCGGTAGTCTCCCAGCGGGTCTCCTTCATCAAACCAGTATTCCATCCAGTGCTCACCACGCATGGTATACTCAGGAGTCCTTAGCCCCTGGGTGGCACTCTCAATCGCATGAATCGCAATTTCTCCCCCGAGTGTGACCGGTTTTGCCGGCATGTATGACACGTCGTGGATCGTGTATTCGTCTTGGTGACTGGGCTGATAGATGTAGCCAAACGCGAATCCCGTCTCGCGTAATCGGAGGGGAATAGTGCGAGTCTCGTGGGCAAGTGTCCATGTGCCGTTCGGCTGTTTGTCCAGTACGCCGAACCTGATGCTCCCGCCCTGCACCGGATGGTGAAAGGATGCACAAGATGCGGCAAAGCACACAACAACACACGCCATGATCATTCGGACTGGTCTTGTGTTCATAGTCTTTGCCCCAACGTATAATGAGCGTCCAGTTGCTTTTCACGGGTATGGACACATGCTCATCACGGCACCGGTAGCGTAGGGACTCCGGACGCGGACAGCAAGGAAAAACGAAGACGACAGTTAATGCATTGCAGAGCAAGGACTTGCACGCTGCAGTCGCGAATATGGTTGGCGCAAGGGAGTATCGGCACAGAAAATGCTGTTGACGCAAAACATCCCCCAGGCGGTGCATATGCGTCATGAGGCCGAATTCGAGTCCGTTAACTGAACGATAGTTCAGTTATGGCCTGGGGCGTGCCGCAAAAGGCCGTCTGGACGATGTTATACGTCAGACGCATAGCACGGGAGATTCAACACGGATCAGTCGCAAGCCGTTGAACGGGAGGTCGTTAATTCATGATCGAAAACCCGGCACCAGGCGCTGGCAGGCGCCTGCTCGGCTACGCCCCGGCCGTGGGACACCTCGAGGCGTACCACCTCAAGCCCGAGTCCGCTGACACAGCCCTGCATCAGGACACTGCCATTGGGAGCGAAGCACGCCGATCACAGATTGACGAGTTGTTCCCTCCCCCTCTCCCGCTGGGAGAGGGGCGGGGTGAGGGTGGCGGCGCCTTACTCTGGGTTGCGGGCGTAGCGCCGCCTTAGAACAGCGTGAGCTGGCCCGGGTGGTCCTTCTCACGCTTGCGGGCCTTTTTGGCCAGTTTGGGCATGCCGGCTTCGAGTTCGCCCTCCTCCAGGTTGCCCAGGATCTCGCGGGCGCGCTCGATGACCTCGCCGGGCAGGCCGGCCAGGCGCGCCACGTGAATCCCGTAGCTCTTGTCGGCGGAGCCCGGCTCGATCTTGCGCAGAAAGACGATGCCGTCGCCATGTTCGCGCACCTGGACCGTGTAATTGCGCACACCGGTGAGGGTCAACGCCAGGTCCGTCAGCTCGTGATAGTGGGTGGCGAAGAGCGTTTTGGCCTTCACGCGCGGCGTGTTGTGCAGGTACTCGGCCACGGCCCACGCGATGCTGATGCCGTCAAAGGTGCTGGTGCCGCGGCCAATCTCGTCGAGCACGATCAGGCTGTGCTCGGTGGCGTTGTTCAGGATGTTGGCCGCCTCTTGCATCTCCACCAGGAAGGTGCTGCGGCCGCGCGCCAGGTCGTCGCCGGCGCCGACGCGCGTGAAGACCCGGTCCACGAGGCTGATACGGGCCTGGCGGGCCGGGACAAAGGACCCGATGTGGGCCAGAATCGTGATCAGGGCGACCTGCCGGATGTAGGTCGACTTTCCGGCCATGTTCGGCCCGGTGAGGATGGCGAGCTGGTGGCGCTTGTTGTCGAGGAGCGTGTCGTTGGGCACGAAGCGCTCGGCATCCGGCAACTGCTCGATGATCGGGTGGCGGCCGTCACGGATCAGGAGTTCGTCGCCGGCGTGGACCTCCGGCCGGGTGTAGCCCAGGGCCAGCGCGCGGTCCGCCAGGGAGGCCAGGGCATCGAGCCGGGCCAGGGCCTCGGCCGTGGACTGAATCGCGGCGGTCTGGGCCGCGACCTGGTCACGGACCTGGCAGAAGATCTCGTACTCCATGGCCACGGCGCGGTCCTGGGCACCGAAGATGCGCTGCTCGTAGGTCTTGAGCTCGGGCGTGATGAAGCGTTCGGCGCCGACCAGCGTCTGGCGCCGCTCGTACTCCGGCGGCACGCCCGCGGCCTGGCCCTTGGAGACCTCAATGTAGTAGCCGAAGACGCGATTGTGGCGCACCTTGAGGGTCTTGATTCCGGTGCGCTCCTGCTCCTGCGCCTGGTAGCGCGCCAGCCACTGATGGCCTTCGCTGGCCATCTGATGCAGCTCGTCCAACTCGGCGTTGTAGCCCGTGCGGATGAGACCGCCGTCCTTGAGGCCGATCGGCGGCGTGTCGGCGATGGCGCGCTCGACCAGCGCGACCAGTTCGGGCAACGCCTGCAGGGCGGCGCCGGTCTCCGCCAGCAACGGATCCTCGCAGGCGGCGAGGCGTTCACGCACGGCGGGCACGGGCTTGAGGGAGAGCGCCAGCGACTGCACGTCGCGACCGTTGCCGTGGCCGGAACCGATCCGCGCGATCAGGCGTTCGAGATCGCGCACGCCGGCAAGCTCCTCGCGCAGCCCGCTCAGCACGCCGCGCTGGCGGGTCAGGCAGCCCACGGCGTCCAGGCGGCGCTCGATGGCGGCCACCTGGCGCAACGGCCGCACCACCCAGGCGCGCAGCATCCGCGCGCCCATCGGCGTACAGGTGCTGTCGAGAACTCCCAGAAGGGTGGTTGAGACTGGCCGGCCGCGCACGGGCAGCAGGTCGAGGTTGCCACAGGTGGCCTCGTCGAGCACGAGGTAATCCTCGGCCCGCCGCAGCTGGAGCGTGCGGATGTGGTCCACGCGATGGTGGAGCGCTTCGGCCACGTAGTGCAGCAGCGCGCCGGCCGGGCCAACCAGGGCGCCCTGCCCTTCGCAACCATAGCCTTCGAGCGAATGGACGCCGAAATGGCGCACCAGCCGTTCATGGGCCGCCTCATACGACGCGGTCCAGTCCTCCACCGGCGTGATCGCCGCCAGACCGGCCTCGGCCAGCACGGCCGCCAGAGTCGGGTCCTCGCGCTGACCCTCGGCGACCAGGCATTCGCTGGGCAGGTAGCGCCGCAAGTGGCCGCGCAACGCGTCGGCGTCGGCGACGGCCTCGGTGGTGAATGCGCCGGTGGAGAGGTCCAGCAGGGCCAGGCCGAACCCGTCGCGCGCGCGGCAGACTGCGGCCAGGAAATTGTTGCGGCCGGCGTCGAGAATCGCATCCTCGGTCACGGTCCCGGGCGTGATGACGCGCGTGACTTCGCGGCGGACGATGCCCTTGGCGGCGGCCGGGTCCTCCATCTGGTCGCAGATGGCGGCCTTGCGGCCGGCGCGGATCAGTTTGGCCAGGTAGCTGTCGAGCGCGTGGTAGGGCACGCCGCACATGGGCGTACCGGCGCGCCGCGTCAGGGCCACGCCCAGGATCGGCGCCGCCTCGCGGGCGTCGTCGAAGAACAGCTCATAGAAGTCGCCCAGGCGAAAGAGCAGCAGGACGCTGGCCGGGAGTTCGGCCTTGATGCGCCGGTACTGGCGCATCATCGGAGTCAGTTCTTCGGACTTGGCGGCCATGGCATGAACACGATCGAAACGGGGTAGCTGTTGGGTTGGGTGTTCAGTTTAGGGCTTTCGCCTTAACCTGACCAGAACGAGATCAAGGGGTGGCTGTCTTCTGTCTCTGCAGGCCCAACCATCCCGCCGTGACAGGCGTTGGGCTGCCCGCGTGATGAGCTCAGTTATCCGGGCACGTCCACCCGAACGCGCACCAAGCTGTTACGAGTCACGATTTCCCGGCCGGCCATCAACTGCACCAGCATTTCGTATCCCACCCGCGCAACGACTTCCGGGTCCAGCTGGAGCAGAATCAATCGATCCTCGTAGCCAGCCAGAACCGGGGAATGGGGCGTGGCCATGACGGCGAGCCGCACGTCACGCCCCACCTCGACGTGGCGGGTCTCCAGCGCGCGAATCGCTCCGCGAGCCATGGTGTCGTCCAAGATGACGATGCCATCGGGCCGGGCGTTGACGAGGCCCAGCGTCTCCCAACGCGCGCTTACCAACTGGGCGGCCCAGTCTTCCCGCGTCGTATGCGCGATGCGCGCGGCCCAGTCGGCGTAGGTCCACAGCAGACGCGGGGCGACGCGCAGATCGCGATTCCTGAGCGCGGCGCCGAAGAGCGCAGCCTCTGGTTCGGCGACAACGTTCAGCAGGGCCATCCGCCGACAGCCCGCGGCAAACAGCGCCCCTACGGCGTCATTGAGCATGCTCCGGGTATCGGGAGCGACCCGGTAACCGATGCTGTCGTTGCCGGTGAGTTCCACGAGTGGCAAGGACCCCGCGCGCAACTGGCGCAGAAGCGGCAGCTCGGGCTCGTTCACAATCAACAAGCCGTCCAGCACGCCGTCGCCCATGTCGCGCACGAGTTGGGCATGCCCGGGCCACTCCATGATCCCGGCCGACTGGTTTGCGCCGGTGGGCATGTCCATGTAGGAAAAGCAACGGATGCCAAACTCGCCGGCTACACGAAAGGCCGCATGAAGCTGCATGGCCCAATAGGGCGAGAAGCCCGGCGCGAAGATGTTGTGGCCGATGACGATGCCAACCGTGGCTTGGCTGGTCGCGGGACCTGCGTAGACTCCCGCCCGTGGCCGCCGCGCCACAACCCCTTCGTGCTGCAAATCTTGCAGTACGCGCCCTAGCGTGACGGAGGAGACCCCGTACTGCACGCACAGCGCACGCACGCGCGGCAGTCGAGCACCGCGCGGCAGACCGCTCGCAAGTGCCCGAATCTGCTCGGTCACGCGCAGGCGTCGCTTGGAGGGTCGTACGTTCGTAGTTAAATCAGATTAGCATCTGTTTTACTTTTGGTCCAGGAGAATGCGGCAGCCGCTAACTTGCGATTGCGGTGTCGCGCGCGTCATGCAATAGTAATTACGTTTCAGATCGACATTCCAAGCCGACGACCGACCGCGCCATCCGCTTCACACTCTTCACGGATTTCGCGGTAGGTCGATTGGGCTTGGATCACATCGAAAGTGAGGGTGGGGATGAACGCGGCCAACAAGATGCATGCGACAGCACTCCTAATCGGTTCGGCCATGCTTGGCACGACAACGGCCTATGCGGCGTCACGATCGACCATCGCGGCTGGTTACTGGACCAACACGGCGATCTGGGCCAGCAGCGCCATGCCCGCGAACGGCGACGACGTCTCGGTCGGCCATGCCGTCACACTGGACGTCTCCCCGCCGGCGCTCAAGACTTTTGCCAACACCGCCACCCTGACCTTTGTCGGCTGGAACACGGCCTTGACGGCCACCGTCGTCACCGTCAACGGCACGATTACCCACCCAACCCAGGGCGACATCACGGGCACGCGCGGGGTCTATGCCGACTGGACGCCCAGCAACCGCGTCTGGATCGTCTGCTCGAACCTGACGGTCAACACGAGCAAGAGCATCGACGTGAGCGGCAAGGGGTACATCGGCGGGCGGTGGGCACCAGGTCCCTATGAAGGCAAGGGCCCCGGTGGCGGCTGGAGCGCGTCCAGCGTCTCGGGTGGCGGCGGTAGCCACGGCGGAGGCGGCGGACTGACCGGGCGCGCATCCCGCTACGGTTCGGCCACGGCCCCGATCGACCCGGGCAGCGGCGGAGCCGGCGACAACTGGAACAGCGGCGGAAACGGTGGCGGCGCCGTACGCGTGGAGGCCTCCGGGTTGGTGACCGTCCACGGCACGATCACTGCCAACGGCAACAACGCGAATCACGACACGGCTGGCGGTGGCTCCGGTGGCTCAATCCACATTGCCTGCCGAGCGCTTGCCGGCAGCGGCGGCACGATTAGCGCGAACGGCGGTGCCATTAACGGTGCGATATATGGTGGCGGCGGCGGTGGCGGAGGACGGCTGGCCGTGGTTTATGAAAAGACCGCACAGGCCAGTCAGAACGCGGTGCAGAAGCCGAATCTCACGATTTGCGCCAACCAGGGAGGCCGCGGCTACTCCTACAGCTCTGACCATGGCGAACCCGGTACGATCTACCTCTCGGACGCCAGCTTCTTCCCAACCACATCCGTGCAGGGCGGCATCGTCCAGATCGACGGCGTGACAGCGCTGACCTTGCCCTCGCTCACGATCTCCGGCGGCATGTTCGGCGTGTCGGAAGGCACGACCTTGACAGTGTTGACGAATGTAACGACCTCGGGCCGCGGCGGCCTCTTCGTCTACAACTGCGGCGTAACCATCGGCGGCAACCTCAGTGCCGCCTGTTCCGCCTCTGACTTCGGGCAGAGCGAAATCTACGGCGGCACGACAGCGCCGGTCCAGATCGGCGGTAACGTGTCGTTCGACCGCGCCCGCCTTCACTATGCCAACGTCGACGCCAACATCCAGAGTCTACTCGTGGGCGGCAACTTCACGCTGACCAACGGTGCGCCACTCTACGTCTCCTGCGGCCCGACCAATGGCGTGGCTCCAGCCTATGGTGCCCGTGTCCATGTAGGCGGCACCTGGCGAGTCGCCACCAACAGCACGGTCTCCTTGCAGTCGCACGCCACCAACTACTCCACGCCTCTCTTCGAGGTCGGCGACCTGTTGCTTGCCAAAGGCGCCACAATCCAGGGCGACGGTCTGGGGTATCCTAACCGCGCCGGGCAGACATCCGTTCAGGGTTACGGCCCGGGCGGTGGTCAGGGAGGCGGAAACGCGGGCGGTGGCGGTCACGGCGGCAAGGGCGGCAACAACACCGGAAGCTATGGCAAGGCGTACGACGTTCCTCAAGCCCCGGTCGCAGCCGGCAGCGGCGGCGGCCAGTCCTACTGGTCCAACTCCAACGGCGGTGATGGCGGAAGCTGCCTGCGCCTGGCGGCCGAGCGCACGGTCACTGTGAACGGCACGATCACAATGAATGGAACGGCGGCCGACCATAGCAACTATGGTGGCGGCGCGGGTGGCGGCGTCTACATCCGTTGCCGGACCTTCGCCGGGAACGGCGTCATCCGCGCGATTGGTGGAAATGGCGGATCGGTTGCTGGCGGCGGCGGCGGCGGACTGATCGCGATCTGGTCGCAGCGGCGCACCGGCTGGACCGGCACCCTCGCAGATCCCGCCTCGGTGGCTGCAGGCACGGGTGGGTACGGGGCCGGCGCAACGGGTTCACTCAAGTGGATCGACATACCGGCCACGGGCACAACGTTTTTGCTGCGGTAGTGCAGTCCGGAAAGAAGAGCTTCGGGCTCTTGATGATGCGCTTGTTGAAGTTTCGGTGATGAGGGGGATGCAGCTCTTCACCAGCGTAGTTTTCCCCGACTGGCGAGGCCCCGTGACGGTCACGACCGGATCGTATGCTGCGTCGCGAATCAAGTAGGGTGTGAGCGCTCGTCCATAGCTTCAAGCGGCTGCGGGCGACACAGGGTCGCCCCTCCAAGGGCGGCGGCCGGCCGATGGAGGGCCGGGCCTGTCCCGGCCGCGGTGGGGAAGTCGCTATCGAAATCGGGATCGCTATCGAAATCGAAGCCATCGCATGATCGTCGATCCCGA
>CAZZCT010000211.1:0-9032 GCA_964652365.1 uncultured Lentisphaerales bacterium | reverse complement strand
AAGATCAGGTAGGTCTGCATCGGCAGCCCCACGCCCAGCACGACGATGGTGATCGGCACCCAGGCGGGCGGGGGGACGGGCGCCAGCAACTGGAAGAGCGGCAGCGAGTGTTTGCGGAAGAAGACGTTCCAGCCCATGAGCACGCCGAGGGGCAGCGCCGTGACGAGCGCGACGCCTAGGCCAAGGGTGAAGCGCCCCAGGCTGATGCCGATATGCCCGAGAAGCCCCTGGCGGGCGAACAGGTCCCACAGCGTCACCGCCACCTGGGAGACAGGCGGGACCAGCGTGCGCGGCACCCACCCCAGCCGCGGCGCCAGTTCCCACAGGGCCAGCAACGGCAGGAGCACCGTCGCGAACTCGATCGAGACAAGACTCCCGAACGCCGTCTTGAAGAAGCGGCCGGTCTCGCTGAGCGCGGCGAACAATCCTGCGCCCGTCCTATTTCGTGAAGCGTATGGCATTGTTGTTTCCTTGCAGGTCGTCAGCAAATCGTCCGCTCTCCCCAGGAACTAGGCGTTAGGCGCTAGGCGTTAGGAATCTTTGACTCCCAACCTAACGCCTAATTCCTAGCGCATCCGTCGCCTCGCCGGTCCTCAGTGACTGCAGCCTTCGTGCTCGCAATCGTGATCGTGTTCGTCCTCTTCCTCCACCACTCCGGCACTCCCGAGTTCCGCCTGCTGTTCGGGGGTCAACGCCGTGAACGAGGCGACCGGAAACGGTTCCAGAACCGAGAGCGGAATGCGCGTCCGCACGCTCACGGTCGCGCGGAGAATGTCCGCCGATGCGGCGCTGCCGGCCTCGAGCGCGGCGACCATCGCCCGGACACGCCGGGCGCCGACGCCCTCGGCGCGCGTGACCAGCACAAGTTCCACTTGCGCGAGCGTCTTCGGGCAGCACTCGTCGTCGCCGATTACGTCCCAGTTCTGGTAGAGGATCTTGTGGTCTTGCGCCACGGCCAGTAGCGCATGTCCGCCCCGCGTCAGGATCGCGTCCACCTTGCCCGCCTCCAGTGCCGGAACCATCTGGTCGAAGGTCAGGGGCACGAACGTGATGCTTTCGATGTTCACATCCAGTCGCGCGGCATCCGCCGTGAACTGGTGCAGGAGTCGGCACCGGCGACCGGCCACCGCCACGGTGCGTCCCGCCAGTCCATCGAGCCGAAGATCCAGATCTTTGCGCAGCACCAGCGTCGCCCCATAGGGAAAAGTGACCGCACCGATCGCCCGCAAGCCGTTGACCGAGCGGAGGAGCGCCGAGGCCTTGGCCGTCTCGATGAATCCGGCGTCGATCTCGCCCGCGATCAAGGCGTAGCCGATATCGCCCGAGGTGTTGAACGGCACGCCGGTGAACGCCGGCGCGCGGTCGCCCCGGGATGCCTGTTCTTCCGCGGCATAGACCGCCGCCGCGTGCGGACCTCCCGCGTAACCCAAACGCAACGGGCCGGACATTGAGCGTCCATGACCATGGTCGTGGCGCCCGCAACCGGCGACCAACAGGGCAACCGCGAGGGCGGCCGCGATCCGCCGGCTGATCAGATGTTGTGCTCTCAGTTTCATATTCCACCCCCCTGTTCGAAGACTCCCGCCACCGCGCGCAAAGCTGCATCTTCATCCGCGCCATCGGCCTCGACCTCGACTTCCACGCCCTGTACCGCGCCCAGGGTCAGCAGTTCCATGATGGAGCAGGCACTGACCTTCGGGCAGCCGCCGCACCGAACCGAAACCCGCGCGTCAAGGGCACGCGCAGCCTTGACCACCTGTGCGGCTAGCCCTGCTGCGCTTTGACGTCGGCGACCTGGTTCGGCTGGCGGACCAGCCCTGCCTGTGCGGCAGGACTGCTGGGCTTGCCATCGCCGCAATCGAAGGTCGCACGCGCGACCTGACGTTTGCGACGGATGGCCGGGCCGTGACCGTGGGCGAGCTGGACCGCGCCGTTGGCCAGGTCAACGAGTTGCTGGCCTACCAGGTCGAGCAGCCGCGCACCGGGGAATACACCTTTCGATTCGTGGCCGCGCCGGACGCGGAGGCATCCGTGCGCGCCGAATCCCTGGCCTATTTGCAGGCGCTCTACGGCGGATCCGCCCGCATCGCAGCGCAACGCGAGTCCACCATTGGCGCCGAACAGTCGGGAGAGTTCCGGCTGGCACGGACGCTGTTCGCGTGGAACGCCGAGGCGCTCTTCGAGGCCGGAGGGTGGACACCATGAGCGCGAGTGAGGCCCCAGACCCCCTGGCCGGGATACGCGCGGACTTTCCTCTGCTGCAGCGCCTCGTCGACGGGCGCCCGCTGACCTATCTGGATAGCGCCTCCACGGCGCCCAAGCCGGAGTGCGTGGTCGAAGCCGTGACCCGTTTCTACCGCGATCACACGGCCAATGTGCACCGCGGCGTGCACGTGCTGTCCGAGCAGGCAACCGAGGAATTCGAGCGAGCCCGCGACGAAGTGGCTTCGTTTATCAACGCATCCCCCGCGGAGATCGTCTTTACGCGCAACTCCACCGAGGCGATCAACCTCGTCGCGTGCGGCCTGGGGTTGAAGCCGGACGATGAGGTACTCCTCACGGCCCTGGAACACCACTCCAACTTCATGCCCTGGCGCGTCCACGCGCGGGCCGTTCCAGTGGGCCTGGCCCCGGACGGTCTGCCTTTGTACGACGAGATTCACAGCCGGATTTCGCCGCGGACCCGGCTGGTGGCGCTGGCGCATGTGTCCAACACGCTGGGCGTGATCGCGCCGGTCGAGTCCTGGATCGAGGCGGCGCACCGGCACGGTATTCCCGTCCTGCTTGACGCCTCCCAGAGCGCCAGCCACCTGCCGCTGGACGTGAAGGCGTTGGGCTGCGACTTCCTCGTGTTCTCTGGGCACAAGGTACTTGGCCCGTCCGGTGTCGGCGTGCTCTATGGCAAGCGAGAGCGGCTGGAGGCCCTGTCGCTGTATCAGGTCGGCGGCGGCATGGTGAAGCGGCATGGAGACGACGGCTTCACCGTGCAGGACCTGCCGTGGCGCTTCGAGGCCGGCACGCCAAATGTCGAAGGCGTAATCGGACTGGGGGCCGCGGTCGCCTACCTTCGCCACCTCGGCATGGAATCGGTCCGCCGCCACTCGCAAGCCCTCGGCGCACGTCTGGTCGCGCAACTGCGCGCCATCCCGGGCACGACGATTCTGGGCGACTCCGCGCCCACCGACTGCCGCATCGGGCTGGCCACGTTCACCGTGCGCGCGCCAGGCCTGGGACAGGAGGGCGTGGCCCGCGCGCTGTGCGACCGCCACCAGATCCTCGTCAGCGGCGGCTACCACTGCGCGCATATCCTGCATCATCGCCTCGCGCTCGAAGGCACCGTGCGCGCCTCCACGCACGTCTTCAACACGCCCGACGATATCGACCGCCTCGGAGCGGCGCTGCGCGAACTCGTGGAGGGTTGATTCGATGGCCGGCCCGAAGCCCTTGTACCTGCTGTCCGGCGATTCGCATCATCACCGGAAGACGCGCGACCCGCTGCTCCGCGAGATGCTCCGCGAGACGGGCCGGGAGCGTCCCGCGGTGGCCTACATCGGCACGGCCAGCGGTGACGACGCGGCCTTCTTCCAGGTCCTGCGGCTCCTGTTCGAACGCACCGGCGCCGGGAGCGTCGACCTGGCGCCGCTAGCCACCCCCGACGCCGACCTGCGGCACAGTCGAGCACTACTCGAAAAGGCCGACGTCGTCTTCCTCGGCGAGGGCGATGTAGACCTGGGCATGCGCGCGCTCGCGGAGAGCGACCTTGTGTCGTTCCTCCACGAGCGATTTCACGCCGGAGTTGTGTTCTCGGGGTTCTCCGCCGGCAGCATCCTCCTGTCGCGCCAGTTCTGGGCCTTGACGACGCACCTGTGCCCGAATAGCATATAAGATATAGTCTTATAGTGGAGATGCACCACTACGGGCTGGAACATGCCGCACCCAGAGGGCATTGTAGAAGAGGCAACGACCGGATGAAGTGTAAGCGAGAATTGATCGGTGAAGTCCTGGGCACCTTCATGCTCGTCTTGTTCGGGTGCGGTTCGGTCGCCGTTTCCGTGTTGTTCGACGCACATCACGGCCTGATGCAGGTGGCTCTGGCGTGGGGCATCGGGGTGACACTGGCCATCTATGCGACACGGCACCTCTCCTGCGCCCACCTCAACCCTGCCGTCAGTCTGTCTATGGCGTTGAGCGGTCGTATGTCGTTTCGCAAGATGCCCGTCTATCTCGCCGCTCAGTTAGCCGGGGCTGTTCTGGCCGGTCTCGTCCTGTACGCGCTGTTTGCGCCGTCCATCGCGGCATACGAGAGTGTCCACGCCATCGTTCGCGGAACACCGGCATCCGTGCAGACAGGCATGATGTTCGGCGAGTACTATCCGGGGCCGGGAACCACGGCCGTTGTCTCGCTCCCGCTGGCAATGGGCGCGGAAGCCTTCGGCACGTTCTTGCTGGTGCTGATGATCTTCGCACTGACCGAAGGCTGCAATGTAGGGCGCCCAAACGACACGCTGGCACCCGTATTCATTGGATTGACAGTGACCTCGGTCATCTGCCTCATCGCACCGCTGACTCAAGCCGGACTGAACCCCGCCCGCGACCTCGGCCCCCGACTGGTTGCCTGGCTCACCGGGTGGGGCGACGCAGCATTCCCAGATCGGGTCGGCGGTTTCTTCCACGTCTACGTGCTGGCCCCCTTACTCGGCGGCGCGTTGGCGTCGCTATTCTTTGTCCGCGTGCTCGAACCGCTCATGGCGGCCCAACCCACCGAATGCAACTGCAAGCCCGATCAACCGCGAGATGGCGAAAGGCCCCCACGATGAACCTCAATGAATGCCCCTGTTCGGGAAGAACGCTGGCGCGACTGATTCAGCCGGCGGTGATGGCCGTGCTGGCGGATGAACCGCTCCACGGCTATGTCATCGTGCAGCGGTTGACCGGCATGACCATGTTTCAGGACCACGGACCGGACATTACCGGGGTCTACCGTCTTCTGAAGAGCATGGAGAAGAAGGGATTCGTGACCTCGTCATGGGAACTCGCCACCAGCGGACCCGCCAAGCGGCGCTATGTGTTGACACCGGGCGGAAAAGCATGCCTGACCCGCTGGACCAGAACCCTGCGCACCTACCGCGATGCGGTAAGCAACCTGCTCGACACCGCTGCATCCAGTGGCGCGGCAGAGAGTCGGCGCGGAGGCAAGCGCAAGGCGCCGACACCAAAGGGCAGAACCGATGAGAGCTGACGGCGCCGACTGCTATTTCGACTATGCCGCAACGGCTCCGCCGTTCGCTGCGGCGCTTTCCGCCCAGGCCGAGGCAGCGCGGACATGGTTCGGCAATCCATCGTCCGCGCATCGGCCCGGCACAGCCGCACGCGCCGAACTGGAGCGATTGCGGCGAACACTTGCCTCGCACGCTGGTTTTACCGACGGCCGACTTGTGCTGATGTCGGGGGCCACCGAAGCCAATAACTGGGTCGTGCAGGGTATCATGCAAGCCACGGACTCGGGGCGAGTCCTCGTGGCTCCGGACGTCCATGCATCCGTCTGGAACGCTTGTCGCCGCCAGGCCGACCGGATGGATGTCCTGCCCCTGGGCGGCAACGGCCGTATCGGGCTGGCTGCGCTCACGGCTGCCATCCGGGCCGACACACGGCTTGTGTGCTGTTCGCATGTGGCAAGCGAAACCGGCGTCATTCAGGATGTCGGCGCCATCGCCGCGGTCTGCGAGCGCCGGGGAATCCTGTGTCATGTGGATGGCGCCCAAGCCCTCGGCCGCATCCCCGTGAATCTCGCGACCATCGCCTGCGATTTCTACTCGTTCTCCGCGCACAAGTTCGGCGGACCGCGCGGGTGTGGAGGAGTTCTCCTGCGGTCCCCAACGGTCAGACCGCTGATGGATGGCGGTTCGCAGGAGGGCGGGTCGCGGCCGGGAACGGAGAACCTGCCGGCGGTCGCCGGCACCGCGGTAGCACTCGAGATCGCTCTTGCGGGCATGGCGGCCGAGGCCGAGCGTCTGCGCAACTTGAGCCGGACGCTGCTGGTTGAACTCGAACGTTCGGGGACCCGAGTCTTGGTCAACGGCGACCCGGAGAAGAACGCCCCCGGCTTCCTGTCGCTGAGTTTCGCCGGTCTGGACGGTCATGCGCTTGTCGCTGACCTTGCGGTGCAGGGCTTTGCCGTCGCATCGGGTTCGGCCTGTAGCGAGAATCGACCGGAGCCTTCGCGGGCGATCCTCTCGCTGGGGCGATCGCCTGCCGAGGCGCTGGGGACCATCCGCATTTCCTTTGGTCGGGCGAACAATCAAGCATCCGTGATAGCTTTCGCCGGAGCGCTCGTAAAGACCGTACGGCGGCAGACCTGCCAGAAGGGATAGCTCATGACCACTCGCTTGCACGATCCTGAAGAGTTCATGTCGCATCGGGAAACGCTCGAGAACCCGGACGATGGCACGGTTCGCGATGTCTTTGCACGGCTGCCCAAGCGGGCGTGTATTGAGGTGCGTTGTCGGTGGGAGCGCCGCCTGGAGTTGCAGCAGATTCTCACGGACATGGGCGCGTTTGCCATCTGCCTCCGCCCACTCGCGGACTTCGCGGAGGTCCAGATCACCGCCCTCAAGGGTAAGCTGGGCGCATGCTTCGAGACCGGACGCAGCGCAACATACGCGGGCGCGGCTCTGGCCGTCATGGATGACGATCATCACCTCATCGTCGGCACCATCCGGGTATGCGAGAAGACCGGCGGTCTGTACACGCTGCCGCCGTACCACAGCCTGCTGACCGTGACCGAAGGCGATGCAGGTTTGCTCAAGCGTCTGGAGACCGATCCGATTCCGTTTGACTGCAACACCTTTGAGCCGGACGCCGAGCGCCTTGCCGCCGAGGCGTTCGTTCCTGGAACGTCCGGCGAACCAAGGACTCCCGTCTACTACCCCGGGCCATTCAGCCTGCTGGTGCTCCGGGATGGCGCCATTCTGCGCCGCGGCCAGTGCACGCTGATCGCGACGAGCCTCGTCAAGGACCTGCAGGCTCGCGACGGGCTGCTTGCCGTTCTGCCGCTTCGCTCGCAGGAAGCGGACCGGCCGATCAGCTACCCCACGGCATTCAAGAGCCTAAGTGCCGGGTGTCTCCTGTCCGCAGCAGTCACAGCAACCGCCAGTCCTGCATCCATCCTTGGCGACACGTCTGGTGCCCCGTTTACGAAACAGGCACTGGACGCTCTTCGCAAGACCTCTGACGCTCTTCGGCAGCGCCTTCTACGCCTCATTGAAGGAAGTGAGCCCTACTTCATCCTGACGGGCAGTGATCCGAAGGATCCGCTCGGTTGCTGCCCCAATACGCAGGTTGGCGAGGCCAACCGACTGGTCGATCTGGGGCTTCTCGCCAGTTATCGGGAGAACGCTGCCGCCGACAGCTGCACAACGACCATCTACGCCTTTGCGGGTGAAATCACGGTGCGCAGCAATCACCCCTTCGACGCCGCTCAGAGCCAGCCTGAGTTCACGGTCAACGCGACCAGCCGTCGGGATGCAGCGGCGGTTCTGACCCGCGCAGACAGGCGCCACTGTGTTCGCCGGACGGCGCTGAAAGGCGTGTTGCTTCTGTTGGCGGGCGCCAGTCTCGTGATTGCCGGCAGGACCGCGTTGGCTCCGTTTCTGCCTGCGCGGAGCGACTTCGATACGGCACTGGCGAAAGCGCTGAACGTGACCACAGACACCCACCGACTGTTCGTCTGCCTCTTCCATGGAAGGGACACCTGCACGGCGTGTGAAGCCATGGGCAGGCTATGCCGCCAGACGATCGAGACCGACTTCGCACCTCTGACGCGCTCAGGGCTCCTGGCGTTCAGGGAAATCGCCTATGACGAACCTGGCAATCGAGCGATCAAGAATCGCCTCGGACTCTATTCCAGCACAGTCGGGTTGGTGCGGTACGACCATGGCAAGCCGCAGGCGATCCGGATGTTAACGGAGGCAACGTGGAGCTTGTGGACGGATGATGCGGCGTTTGTCCGTATGCTCAGGGAGAACATCCAGAGCATGCTGTCGGAGGACTCGCGAGATGACCCTTGCTGGCGTGTCGGAGTGGGGAGTGGCCGAGGCCGTTGGCCTGGGGGTTGTGGCCGCACTGCATCCTTGCCCTCTCTCCACGCTGGCCGGCGCATTGCTACTCGTGTTGTCGCCGGATACAGAACAACGCGTCAGCGCGAGGTTGTCACGGCGGCCCTCAACTGACACACACCCGCGGGGCGGGGGCAGTTTTGTATGGCGTGCAGGCGCTTTCGTCTTGGGAATGGTCGTTGCTCTCTCGCTCGTGGCGACGCTGATCGGCAGCAGCCTGATGCAGGTCCGCCTCTTTTCGATCGTCCTCCCGAACGTAATGCGGCCGTTTCTCCCCCCATTCCTTATCGTGGCTGGGATCCTTCAGACTGGGGTGTTTGCTGCTTCCGGCAGAGCACTCACCGGGACCGCGACGGAACACTGGATGAAGGCAAGTTTCAGTTCCACCCCTCGTCTGTTCGTCTTGGGAATGGCACTGGCCCTGTCGTTCTGCCCAGCTACAGCAGGGCTGTTCTTTGGGGTGCTGATTCCCCTGGCGACGACGTCCGGACACCCCGTGCTGTACGCGTTTGCCTATGCCGCCGGGTACGGTCTTCCGCTATTGGCCGTTGTCGTTTGCCTCGCGGCCGGTGGGCGCTTCGCTTCGTTACGCCGTGTCGCCGCCGCAATCTCCGTGCTGAGCCGATGGGCACTAATTGTCATTGGTGCCTGGCTGACATGGAAACTGCTCTGAACCTTTCGAGGAGGGACACGGGGTTTCTGACAGGGCGCCATCATGCCGCCAAAGGGCTCGCGTCGGAACTCGAGTACGAGGACGAGGACGACCGAACGCACAGAGTCCGGCGGATGAGGCTTATCAAAACCCGCGCCATCAACGAGTTAGAAACCAGATCCGTCGTTCGCCGCGGGGTGAAGTTACAGGTAAGCCGGCCGCGCGGCTGCGCCGCGAATGAACGCCGGGGTAACTCTGTCCGAACC
>CAZZCT010000210.1:0-9041 GCA_964652365.1 uncultured Lentisphaerales bacterium | reverse complement strand
ATGTAGCTGTTGGCGCCCAGGCTATAGCTCTGGACAATGTCCTGCTCCTCGCGCGAAGAGGTCAGGACCACGACCGGCAGGAGACGGGTACGCGGATCGCTGCGCACGCGCTGCAGCACCTCGAGCCCGTCGATGCGCGGCAGCTTCAAGTCCAGCAGCACGACCGCCGGCAGATCGGTCAGGTCGCGCCCGGCGTACTTGCCGGTGCCGAAGAGGTATTCCAGTGCCGCCACGCCATCCTCCGCGACCACCACCGGATTCGAGATATGCTGAGCCTCGAAGGCGCGCTGGGTCAGTTCCACATCGTCTGGATTGTCCTCAACCAGAAGAATCGCATGCGTCTTCATGAACTGGCCCTTTCATTGCCGAGGGTGAAACAGATGGTTGCGCCTTGCTCAACGGCGGCGTTCGCCCAGACCCGGCCGCCATGCCGGTGCACAACGCGCTGGACTGTGGCCAGGCCGATGCCGGTCCCGGGGAACTCGGCGAGCGTGTGCAGCCGCTGGAACGCGCCAAACAGCTTGTCCGCATAGGCCATATCGAAGCCGGCGCCATCATCGAAGACAAAATACACCGTCGGCGGAGGAACGGCGCCGCTGTCATCGCCGGAGTTCCCGGGCCTGGCCCCGAACTCGATGCGGGCCCGAGGGTGCTTGGCCGAGAACTTCCACGCGTTGCCCAGCAGGTTCTCCAGGAGGATGCGCAGGAGGTTGGGGTCGCCGTCCACCGTGATTCCCGGAGCCATGACAAAGGCGACCTGCCGGGTGGGGTCGCTGCGGCGCAAGTCTTCGGCGCACGCGGCCGCCAGGGCGCTCAGGTCCACCGGCTGGCGGCTGAACTCGGCGCGGGTGACGCGGGAAAGCTTGAGCAGATCGTCAATCAACTGCCCCATGCGTTCACTCGCGCGCCGGATGCGATCGAGGTGCCGGTGGCCGCGTTCGTCGAGCGTCGCAGCACAGTCGTCGAGCAGTGCCTGACTGAACCCGTTGATCGCCCGCAGCGGCGTGCGCAGATCGTGCGAGACGGAATAGGCGAAGGCCTCGAGCTCGGCATTCGCGGCAGACAGTTGCGCGGTGCGGTCCAGGACACGCTGCTCCAGTTCGACGTTGAGTGCGCGGATCTCGGCTTCGGCCCGCTTGTGCTCCGTGATGTCCAGGAACACCGTGGCGAAACGCCCGCGGCCGGGCGAGAACACCGAGATGGCAAAGTGCTTCTGCAGCGGCTCGAAGAAGACCTCCAGCGCCGCCGGCACGCCGGTGTCGGCAACGCGCGCAAACACGTCCAGGTACGGCGCCTGCGACGTGCCGTAGGCGAGCGTGGCCGGGCGGCCTGCAATGTCGGCTACGCGCAATCCGGTGTGCCGCTCGTAGGCCGGGTTGGCCTCCAGGATCATGTAGTCCACCGCCTGCCCGTCCGGCCCGTACAACAGCTGGTGCAGAGCCATGCCCTCCGCCATGGCCGTGAAGAGCGAGCGGAACTTCTCCTCGCTTGCACGCAGGACTGTCTCCGCCTCGCGCAGCAGCGTTTCGTGCTCCTGCCGTGCCGCATGCCGGTCGCGGAGGACGCGCGCCTCCTGCTGCTGCCACCACATGCCCGCCGTCAGCCCCGCCACCAGCACCAGGATGCCGACAAACCAGGCCGCAGACCCGGCCCACTGCCGGACGGGGCCATGGATTTCGAGCATGTCCACTTTGGTGACCAGAAACCAGGGCGAGTCCGGAACATGCCCGACGACCGCCAGCACGGCCACCCCGCGATAGTCCACGCCTTCGACCAGGCCCTCGGCGCCGGCGACGGCCAAGGCCGCCGGCAGCCGCTCGGACGACAGCGGCTGCCGGAGTCTGAGGGCGCTGTGCTCGCGGTGTCGCAACTCGTTCAGGTAGACGACCTCGCCCGCTTCCCGGCGCACGAGCAGCGTCTCCGCCGTCCGGCTCGCAGACGGCCAGCTTTGGATGAGCGGGAACAGGTACTCCTGCGGATCGATGCGGAGCACCAGCACCCCCACGACGCGCGGCCGGGCGCCCGCCGCACCTGGAATCGTCAGCGGCGCGTACAGGTCCAGATGGACAGCATCCACCCCTTCCACGCGGTGCAGGTCGGACAGGCTTGGCACCCCCGTCTGCAGAGCATTGCGGACGCCGGCTTGCGCGTAGGCACCGGGACGCGCTGTGTCCGGCCCCACCGTGAGCATGGCCTCGCCGTCCGGAGCGACCAGGGCCAAACTCCGGTACCGCCGATTCCCCCGGAGTGATTCGAGCCAGCCGAGAAGGTCTTCCCGCAAGTCTGCGCGCACCGGATTGTCGCGCAGTTCCGCCACCTCGCGGGCGTGCGCCGCATCGCCGCAGATGACTCCGGCATCGGCCAGACGTTCATGCCGCCACCGGAGCAGCTGGCGGGTCTTGAGGTCGGCAATGCTCGCCAGTTCCTGTGCCGCCTGGTGCCGTGTCTGGTCAACCTGCCGCAGGAAACTGGCCCACGCGCCGATCCCAATCGCCGTCGCCAGACCGAAGAAGATGATCAGCGGAAACCACGGCACGCGGCGCGGATACGGGGATGGTACCATGGCGCCTTTGCCTCAACGCACGCAGACCCACTGCGCGCGTCAGCCGGGTACAGTAGCTGGAGGACAAGGAACTTCCAAGCCTGACCGATTGCCGGCGTGGCAGGAACCCGGCGACGCGCGCAACGGCTGAGGCCCGAAGAGCTGCCAGGCTTGGAATATCGGCCCAGGCAACTATATTTTCTGCCTTGTTTCGCCTCGGCCCACGTCTTGCGACCCTATCGTCTAGAGGCCTAGGACACCGGGTTTTCATCCCGGCAACACGGGTTCGAATCCCGTTGGGGTCGCCACCTTTGAGCACATTTCCCCCGCCAGTGTCATGCCCTGTCGTACCGCTATGTCCGGCTATGTCATCACCGCGTGACTGTTCGCCGTCCTCCCGTAACGCATCCGACTCACAGGGCTCGCGTCGCATGCGCGTTGAAGCGTTGCTCAAAATCACCGACGACCCGCAGAATCTCGGCGAAGTCCGGGACCTCGCCGATGAACATCTCGTGGCTCATCGCGTCGTAGTCATGGCGCCACTCGGGCAACTGCGCCGCCAGAGGAACAAGGCGAAGCTTGCCGGGGCGAAGGGTCGAATAGTCCATCCAGGACCAGTTGAAGAAGACCTCCCGATGCGCCGCGACACGCGCGAATAACCCAGCGCTCGCGACAGCCCGTTCGGCCACTCCTTTCGTGATGAGGCACCACAAGTCGTAGTAGTGCCGTGCGAGCCGACCCTTGCGTGCCTTTCCCTGCGGGCGGAAAGTCTCCTCGTGAAGCAGCATGCACTTCTCCCAGAACGTGCGTTCCGGCGCCAGCGCCCGAACCCGTACTTCGCTTGGCCCCAGGATCGTCGGGAACGCTTCTGCCAGGTACGGTTTGATCACGGGCGTCTCGGATGGCTCGGTATCGGATCGTGCGCCCATCTCAATCTTCACCACTGGCCTGACGTACGCCGAGCCCTTCTCGACAACGCTCGGGTACTGGAAAAGAAGCGTCTGCTGATCCGGGTCTTCATCCGCTGGCGCCGCGACCAGGGACCAGGAGAGACTGCCGGACAGGATCTGCGCGAGGCGTGACTGCAGAGCCGGTTTCACGTCGGCATGGATTCGCTTCTGGCACGCGGCCTTCAGTTGGTCGAGGCGGGTCCGTCGTTGCTTCTTGCTGGGTGCTGCTTCGGGACTGGCGGATCCACCGAAACCGAGATACTCGCGGTCGATGACTATGTCGATATCCTCGGAGAACCGGGCGATGAGGTCCCAGGCCTTGGAGAGTGAGGTGCCGCCCTTGAACGTCAGGTACGTACCCCATCCGGGCAAGCCGAACAGCTCGCGGAGCGTCCAGCAGACCCAGAAGTCTTTCTCGATGCTGACGGAAGGAAGGCCAAGGCGTGCCTGCGCTTCCACACAGAGAACCCGTCGTCTGTCATCCGTCAAGTTCACGAACGCGTCCATATCAGGTCTCCGCCTGCGCAATTCGGCGTATGAGGGTCGTGATCCATGCCGGGGCGTAGTGCAGGTCCTTGAGCACCTGTCGTCGGTCGTCCGCAGAGAGTCGGCTCCAGAGACGTTTCACCGTCTTGTCATCGATATGTCGACGCCCCAGCCAACGCAACGCCTGAATGACCGTGCCGCTGACGCGGCTGGCCGCAGCCATGTTGCGCGGAGTCGTGCGCTTCAGCGTTATGTGCTGTCTGCCAACGGCAACACTCCTCGGCGGGCCATCCGTGAGGAATACCGCCCGCATCGGCACCTGGTCGGAAAGGCCAAGGAGGTTGGCAGCATAGGCACCAGAGGGTTGCAGGCGCGCGGCATCACGTCCGGCCAGAACCCGGGCGATATCGTCGGCAGACGGGGTCAATGTCCCAAGCGCTGCGTCCTGACGGGGGTAGTCGTAGAGGCCACGGCTAAGCTGGCGAATGACGCCAGAGCGTTTGTACCGCTTCAGAGCCGACGCCACGGCATCACGGCTCCCAAGATCCGCCAGATCATGAGGCGAGAAGACAAATCCACGTCCCTTGGCTCGGATGCGCCGGAACAGTCTGGCGTCTACGGATTGTGCGTGCTTTCCCATGTCTTTTGACACAAAACATAGCACTCTTTTGTGGCACAACCAATGCGACCCCTTCGAGCGTGTGACTTGGAAGACGAACTCAGAGTAGGAATGTTTCTGCGTGTCGGCTGACAAACCTTGAGGGTTTCGACGACGAGCGGCTGGACACTCTTTTCCTCGCCTTTCCGGTCTCCTGGCGCGGCACCATTGCGCCGTATGCCGGTCGCCTGCACCGGCTGTGTGAAGGAAAGGAGAAGGTTGTCATATACGACTACGCCGACACGCGAGATCCGGTCCTCTCCGCGGTGTTCCGTCGCCGCTGTGTTGGCTATCGCGCCATCGGCTACGACATCCTGGACGAGGCGGGCGATGTGATGCCTTCGGCTTCCGCCAGCATCGCTTCGCCCTCCACGTGTGACGTCTGCCCCACCGGGTCAGACCAAGAAGGCGACCTGTTCGGCCCCATGGGGTAGGCGACGGATCTTGACGCAGTGCTCGCGTGCACACTCGCGTTCGGCGCAGGATGCCGCGGGAGTTCGTCGCCTCGCCCGACAACGCAGGGCAGCCCCCCACAAAATGACGGGCGTGAGTCTACTCCCGACGAGAGCCAGGACGGGAACTGCCAACGCACCCGAGTAGTCGCGAGTTCCCCCATCAGCACTTCTCGTTCACGCGAACGACCAGCTCTGGCTCCGCGAAGGGCACCGTGTAGTGGAGGTATAGACTGAGTCCCGGATGGGTCGCCACTCGACTGCTTTATGTAAACCCTCCGCCAGCGTGATGACGAAGTGGCCGTCCGGCTGTCGCCAATACCAACGGCTCACCGTCATCCCATGCATGGGCCTACCTTTTCCTCCCGCCCCACCGTTCCTGCACGAAATCCGGGTCAAGCCGCGCCGCCTGCATCAAGAACACCAGCGCCCAGTCCTGATCATTGGCGAGCGGGTCCCAGAAGCGGCCCGGGTTGCCGTTGACGGCATCGGGGTAGATGTAGACACAGCGGGCGCTGCCGTCCAGACGGAATGCGCTCAAGTTGTTCAGCAGTACCTCGCGGCCCCGCTGCCGGTAGGCCTCGTCGCCCGTCGCCTGCCAGTAGCGATAAAACGCCCAGCCGGTGGCCGCGCTCCAGTAGTGCGGGAACGTGTCGCCCCACATCTGCCTGCCGCCGAACCAGAACCCGTCCCAGTGGCGGATCGCGATATCATGCAGGTGATGATCCGGCTGTCGCCCGTTGAAGGCCTCGAGCGCGGGCAGCATCTGCTGCGCAGCCTCCAGGTAGCGGGATTCGCGAGTCAGGAGGTAACACTCGAGCGCGATCAGCACCGCGGGCCCCACGATGGTCTGCTCGTAGTTGACCTCATGCGGCGGCAGGTTCAGTCCGTTGGCCGCCACCCGGTCCCCGTGGCGGCAGAAATCAGCCAGCAGCGCCGCGGCCTCGCGATGGCGGCCGGCAGCCCGGAAGGTGTCCACCGCGTCGACCATCGGGATGCCGATGGCATAGAACGCGTCCCCGCCCCGCCGGTAGTACGCGCGCAGGGTTTTGTAGCCGTCGTCCAGGAAGCGCCGCTCGCCGAAGGCGCGATAAAGCTCCAGGTGGAGCTGGGCTACCCAGGGATAGTTGTAGAGCCGCTGAGCCTTGTCGCCCACGGCCCCGAACACGGTTCCGTCCGGCGACTGGAGCTTCGAGCGGACGAACCGGTGGTGAAGGCGCACGGCCTTCCCGGTCTTCGCGTCGCGCCAGCGCTGCAGCGACTGCGCCAGCAGCACTCCCATGCCGATGCGCTCGCGCCCCTCGTCCTGGTCCGCCCACTGCGGGTGGCACAGCTGGGCCCCGAGATGATTGTCGTACGAAAGGAGCGCGCCGCAGAGGCGGTTCCGCGGGTCGACCACCTGCTGGCGGTCGCGGATGAACGCGACGCGCCGCCGCACGAGGGCGGCGACGTCGTCAATGCACTGCACCCGCAGCCACGTCTCGCGCTTCCGTGGGAGCTGCACCTTGATCAGGTCGCCGTCGGGCTTGCCGATCACGGCGCGCCGGTTGCTCACCGTGATGCGCGGTTTCTCCGTGCCGGTCACCGTGTAGTGATCGGCCCTGGCATCCACGAAACCGGGAATCCGCCGTGCCTTTCCGAGGAAATCATCCCATCCGTCGTGCCAGAACATCGTCCAGGCAATGCGGCACGCCTGGCCCGGAGCCAACGTCATGCCCTTCGCGTTGAGCACGATGGTGCCGCGGATGTTGGACCCGCCGGTCAAGAGGCCGCGCCCATCGATGCTATAGCCACCGAGAAAGCCGTCGGTCAGCACCAAGCCGAGGTGGGGCGCCGTGTTGCCGATGCGCAGGGCGCAGACGTAGGGTCCGTTGCCGCGGTACGAGCCGTGCGCGTTGCAGCGGCGGGTCACGCAGGTGCGTGCATCGGGGTAGTTGTCGTTGAACGGCGTGAAGAGGCCGATGCCCCACACCGGTTGTTCGGTCTTGCCCGTGTTGCGGAAGACATACTCCTCCTCGACGCGTTCCCCGCGCAGCCGGCGCGCCACCGCCACCTCCAACTGGCCGAGCTGGTAGCGAACCTTGCCGGCGGCCACCTTGATCGGCATCTGCCAGCGTGGAGCGGCGGCGCCGCCGGTGCTCGGCATCGCGACGTAGCCCAGCCCCCACCCGCTCGAGGCCGGGAACCACAGATTCTCGGCCGGCGAGCAGATCCAGTTCATGCCGTGAGGATCCGCCGGATGCGCAATCCGCACCAGCGCGCCAGTGCGCGGGTCCGTTTCAAGATGCCAGTCTGCGTTGCGAGTGACACGGGTCTTCATTTTTTCCTCGTTTCTGCATGCAACCCAATCGAGCAGGCCGGTCCGACCGGCAGCCAGGCGGCAACAACCGAAGCGTCGCGCACCGCCAGCGCGATCCAGGGACGATCGTTGCGGAAGCGATCGACCAACGCCACGGCCCAGCGATACGCGCCCGGCTTCAGCCGCGGCATGACAAAGGTGTCGAGCACCCGATGCGAAGCTCCGGCGGTCCAGGCGCCGGGATCGGCGGCGGAACGAAAGACGGCGGTCGGCCGATCCTCGTTGTCGAGCAGGGCGAAGGCAGCCGCAACCCGGCCACCCCAGGCTTGGTTGGGCAGGAGGCCCCAGCCAAGGTTGCGCCAGATGTGGCGGATAGGGAACCTCGCACCCGCGGCAGGGATGGCGTCCGGCAGTTCGACCACAGTTGGCAGCAGGCCATAGCCCGCCTCGCGGCGGAAGCGCTCGATCAGGTCCGGTGCTTCCTCCAGCCAGAGCCCGATGTCGTGCACCGTGCGCAGGTCGAGGGTGTTGGCGTGAACGGTGGCGGCGTCGGCGTAGACCCGCTCGAGCATGGCGCGGCGGCGGGTGAAACCGTCGGCCTGAATCCAGCCATCAATACCTCTCGCCCCGGGATTCCAATAGCAGTTCTCGCCGAAGACCGGCGTCCGCGGCCAGTAGGAGGCGAGCAACTCGGACTCGGCGCGGCTAAACCAGCGTGGGCTTCCCAGGCCGTCGCGGCGGATGCAGTGCCCCAGGCCGTGCAGCACTTCGTCCTCGACCGCTCGGTCTACGCCCCAACCGGTGAAGTTGTGGCACCGGAGCACCTGGGAGAAGGAGCGCCGGTGCAATTCCGCCATGGCCAGCAGGACGCGCGGGGCGGCCTCGTTGTAGCGGCCCATGTCGGCGAGAACGAACGAGTGCATCTCGCCCCAGCGGCCGAGGCCGTGATCCACCAGGTCCGTGATGTCGACGTCATCGAAGCGCGCGGCAAAGGCCTGAACGAACTCACCCAGACAACGGTGCAGCACGGGATCGTCGCTCCAAGGCGTCCACCACCAGCGGCCGCCGAGCGGGCCTGTCCCGTCGGTCGGCAGCGTGTCGCCGGCGGAGCCGGCGGCCCGCACGTAGTCGGGCGTAGCCTGCCGGTGACAGTCGCGGCCATCGGTGTACCACCGGAACGCCAGACGCAGGCCGTGGGCGCGAGCGCCGTCGAGAATGGCACGGAAACGCGGGTTATGGTCCCAGGCGTAGCGCCCCTGCTCCGGCTCGAACTCCGACCAGGGCAGGCGGATGTAGAGCTGGCTGGCGTGCGGCAGGGCCGGCGTCATCGCCGTCCAGAAGTCATCCGGATCAAGCGTCCGCCCGAGGCCGTCATCCAGCAGGCTGGTGCCGTCCTGGTCGATGTAAATGGCCCAGCCCATGGCCGGGTTCTTAGGCAGTGGGCCATCCACGGGATGGAGTTCAACGAGTGGCATGAGTGTCAGATTCCCAGAATGAATGCTGCCTTGGACTATTCGCGAATGCCGCACACCACGCCTCGACCGCCGTTGTGGCGGTCGGGCGAAGACTGGGCCGGGGGAGCCGAGACGGCTCCTCCGCCCCGGCCCCGTCTTCGCCCGACGGGGACAAGCCCCGTCGAGGCGCCGGATTCATG
>CAZZCT010000209.1:0-9043 GCA_964652365.1 uncultured Lentisphaerales bacterium | reverse complement strand
GCACGTTGCGCTTGTGGACCAGCGTGATCGGCTTGGCGGCATACTTCGCGTTGGAGGCGTTGCGCCGGCGCTTGAGCTCGAAGGCGTAGCGCAGGCAGCGGTCGACCGTGCGGCGGTCGTAGACCATGACCTGCGTCGCGATCTCGTCGGGCGTGCCCACGCGCGTGGCGCCACCAATGCCGGTGTAGATGCCGCCGGTATTCTCGCGCACCACCACGAAATCGATGTCCTCGGCCGTCTTGCCCTTGAGCGGCGTGTCGACACCGGGATAGAGCTTCACCGGACGCAGGTTGATGTACTGGTCGAGCTCGAAGCGCAGGCGCAGCAGGATGCCTTTCTCGAGGATTCCGGGCTTGACGTCCGGATGGCCGATCGCGCCGAGCAGGATGGCCTGGTGCCGGCCCAGTTCCGCCGAGGCCGAGTCGGGCAACGCCTCGCCTGTGCGCAGGTAGCGCGCGGCGCCGAAGTCGTATTCCGTGTAGGCCAGCTTGAAGCCGAAGCGGGTGGCTGCCGCTCCGAGGACCTTGATGGCCTCGCGAACCACTTCGGGCCCGGTGCCATCGCCGCCAATGACCGCGATACTGTAAAGCTTGCTCATATGATCTCCAAATGCTTCCGTCGAACGCTCGGGTCAGGACTTGCGCACAAAGAATGGGCTTCAGAATAGTGCACGGGCGGGACCGGCACAAGGGCGGATTTCATCGCTGGTTGCGACTTTGCGACTGACCTTGACTGACTCGACTACCGTCAGGATGGGAGTCGAGTCAGTCGAGGTCAGTCGCTCTCTCGATCACGCACACGCCGTAGGCCGGCAGCGCGGCCACGCCATCCGCGTAATCGCCCACGCTCGCCTTGCCCCGGATCTTCAGCGTGACGGACGCCGCCTCGTTGGTGTGGTTGACCACGAACGTGACGTGTCCCCGCTGCACGACCTCGACATGCAGCGGTGCTGCCGGGCCGTACGCGATGCGCGCCGCCGACAGCGCGTGTTCGATCAACTGCGCCTGCACCTCGTCAGAAAGCCGGATCGGCGTGGCGTAGATCGCCCGGCCCTTGCCGGTCTGCTTCTCGGTGACGGCCGGTTGTCCGGCATAGGTGTCCTCGGCGAACGTGACGAGTGCCTCCGCGTCCTTCAGCGTCAGGTCGCCGATCCAGCCCTTGGCCTTGCCCGACACGGTCTTGCCGCCCAGCGCCCCGCGCAGGGCGACCTCAATGTCCTTGCAGGCATGCTGCGGAACCCACAGGGCGGCATCCGCGGCGCAATGATCGCGCAGGAACATGCCGCCTTCGATGCGCAGGCCGAAGAGCTCCTCCAGATGCTGGGGCCCCGGCGCCGCGAGATAGGCGTCGTTGGCGTCCCGCAGGCCGAGTTGCCCGACCGCCAGCACGACCCCGCCGGCCTTGACGAACTCGGCCAGGGCTTGCGCGAACTCCGCCGCCATGATCATCAACGACGGCAGCACCACCAGCTTGTAACGACTGAGCGTCCGGCCCGGCGGGAGGATATCGACCAGGATGTTGCGGCGATAGAACTCCTTGTGCAGGCGGTAGATCGTGCCGGGATAGTCGATGTCCTTGCCGATTCGCGACGACTCATAGCCCCACAGCGTCTGGTAGTCCTGGATGATGGCCACCGCAGCCTTCGGCAGCGGCAGCTCGCGGTAGCGGTCGCGGAACGAGGCGAGCTCGAGGAAGCAGCGCTTGACGGCCGCGTACCGGTGGCGCGGCTTGCCGGAATGCTCGAGAATGCCCTGCAACTCCTGCTCCTGTCCGGACAGGCAGGTGCGCCAGCGGAATACGACATGCGCATCCGCACCGTGTGCGAAACTGCTCCAGGCCCAGGCCCGGAATTGATCCGGGTGCGGGGGCTTGTTGTGGTCCAGCGCCCCCGAACCCGTTTCGGTCAGCCAGTACCGGGTGTCCGGCTTGATCTGACGGTACAGGTTCATGGCCAGCGCGCTGTTCTCCATGGTAGCGATGTCGAAATAGAGGTCATCGCAGGCCACGTCCAGCGTCTCGAACAGGCGGTAGTAGTCAATCGGCGAGAAGATCGGCCCCATGCCGTTGGTCGTCACCTGCGCGCGCGGATGGTTCCGGCGGATGATGTCCGCCTGTTCCAGCGCGAAATCCACCATGCGTTCGCTCCAGAAGCGCCGGCTGTCCAACTTCTGCGCCGAGCACATCTCGATCCGCCCGTCCTCCAGACACACCTCGCTCCAGTCGGTGAAATCGATGCTCCAGAAGCCGGTTTTCCAGCTCTGGTTCAGCTCCTGTACCGACCCGTAGCGCGTGCGCAGCCAGGCCCTGAACTGCGCCTGGCAGTTTGGGCAGTGGCACCAGCCCGCCTCGGGGCCGAACTCGTTGTCGAGTTGCCACGCCACCACATTGGCGTGCCGTGCGAAGTCTCGGGAGAGCATCTCGGTGATCCGGCGGCTGTGGCGGCGGTAGGTGTCGGAGCTGGTGCAGTAGTGCCGGCGGCTGCCGTGAGCCATCCGCGTGCCGTCGCCCCGGACCAGGAGGACGTCGGGGTAGGCGGCGGTGAGCCAGGCCGGCGGGGTGGCCGTTGGCGTGCACAGCAGGACATCGATACCGTGCTTGCCGAGGATCTCGATCGTGGCGTGCAGCCAGTCGAGCTCGAAGTGCCCTTCCGCGGTCTCCATCCGCGACCAGGCGAACTCGCCGATCCGCACGAGGTTGATCCCGGCGGCCCGCATGAGTTTTGCGTCGGTCTGGACCCGTCCGACGCCCCAGTATTCCGGGTAATAGGCACACCCAAGGTATTTCATTCGAGAAGCGCTCTTGTTCTGTGTGGTGGCAAGTGGCACCGCGAAAGCGCCATTTCACGTGATCGGTGACCGGTCACGTGCGGCTGCCGCACGGCTTGAACTCATCAGGGCTTGTTCACGAACGGCGAGAGCGCGCGCAGCTTGGCTGCCACGCCCGGCATCTGCTCGAGGACAAAGTCGACGTCGGCTTCCGTGTTGTAGCGGCTGAGGCTGAAGCGGATCGAGCCGTGCGCGGCCGTGAAGGGCACGCCCATGGCGCGGATCACGTGCGAGGGTTCCAGCGACCCGGAGGAACAGGCAGACCCGGACGAGGCGCAGATGCCCAGGTCGCTGAGGTGATACAGGATTGCCTCGCCCTCGATGAACTCGAAGCTGATATTCGTGGTGTTGGGCAGGCGGTTGCGCGTGTCGCCGTTGACGCGCGCATCGGGGCAGCTCGCGAGCAGACCCGACTCCAGGCGGTCGCGCAGGCGTGCGACGCGCGTGCGCTCTTCGGCCATCTGACGGGCGGCCATTTCCGCGGCCACGCCCAACCCGACGATGTAGGGCACATTTTCCGTCCCGCCACGCCGGTTGTGCTCCTGGTGGCCGCCGATCATGAAGGTCTTCAGGCGCGTGCCGCGCCGGATGTAGAGCGCTCCAATGCCCTTGGGGGCGTGCAGCTTGTGGCCGGACAATGCCAGCATGTCCACCGGCACGCGCTGCAGATCCACGGGCAACTTGCCGGAGATCTGAACTGCATCGGTGTGCACGATGCCGCCGGCCGACTTGACGATGTGGGCGATCTCCTCCATGGGGAAGATTACGCCGGTCTCGTTGTTGGCCCACATGACACTAACCAGACAGGGGCCGCCGTAGACTGCCTCGCGCAGGGCCGCCAGGTCGAGCTGGCCTACGCCGTCGACCGGCAGTTCGATCACCTTGTACCCGTGCTCGCGGAAATGGCGGCAGGGGCCGAGCACGGCCGGGTGCTCGACACGGCTGGTCACGATGGGTGCCTTGGGACCCAGCATTTCGGCGGCGCCGTAGATCGCGGTGTTGTCGCTCTCGGTCCCGCAGCTCGTGAAGACGATCTCGCCCGGGTCCGCGTGGATCAGGTCGGCGACCTGCGCCCGGGCATGCTCCACGGCGCGGGCCACCTGGCCGCCGAACAGGTGCATGCTGGAGGGATTGCCCCAGAGGTCGTTGAAATAGGGCATCATCGCATCGCGCACTTCGGGGGCGATGGCGGTCGTGGCATTATTGTCCAGGTAGACGAGCCGGTTCATGCCTTGCCCTCCTCGACCACCACGATCTGCGGGCCGACGCTCTCGCGCAGCTTGGCCTCGATGAAATCCCGCCGCGTGAACTCGGAGACCTGGCAGCCGGCGCACATCCCGCGGAATGCGATGGTTACGCGGTCGCCGTCGATATCGACCAGGTCAACATCGCCCCGGTCGCGCTGCAGTGCCGGACGGATTTCACGCTCGATCACCTCCTGAACCAGCTTGATCCGCTGCAGGTTGGTGAGCTTGCGCCCCCCGGCCGGTGGCGGCGTGGCGGCCGCCTCCTCGCGCTCGAGGCGCGCCCGGTCCAGTAGGGCCTGGATATCACCGCGGCACTGGCCGCACCCGCCGCCCGCCTTGCAGAAATTGGTGACTTCGTCCACGGCCGAGAGGCTGTTCTCCCGGATCACGCGCAGGATCTCGTTCTCGGAGACGCCGAAGCAGGTGCAGACGATCTTCTCGTCCAGGTGCTTGACCGTGTTCTCGCCGGTGCGGCAGTTGTGGATCGCGACTTCGAGGGCCTCGCGGCCCATTACCGAGCAGTGCATCTTCTGCTCGGGCAGCCCACCCAGAAAGGCGGCAATCTCGCGGTTGGTGATCTTCTCCGCCTCGTCGAGGGTCTTGCCCAGGATCATCTCGGTCAGCGCCGACGAAGATGCGATCGCGCTGGCGCAGCCGAAGGTCTGGAACTTGACGTCGGCGATCCGTCCGCCGGCGTCCAGCTTGAACATCAGGGTCAGCGAGTCGCCGCAAGCCAGCGATCCCACCGTTCCGATGCCGTCCGGCTTCTCGATCCGGCCCACGTTGCGCGGGTTGCGGAAATGGTCCAGAACCTTGTCCGTGTAATCCCACATGATCGACCGTCCTTTGCGTGGCTGCCTCTGACGCCGCTCATTATAGCGTCGAACGCGGGCCGTGCAAAGGAGCGAACGGGTGCGGTACGACCTGTCGCGGCCCGCCCAGTCGCAGGTCTCGGTAGGCGGACCGATCTCGTCAGTTCCAGAAGCAAAGCGCTCGTTTGGCGGCATTGAGCAGACTCTGGAGCTCCCGAATACGAGGTGCCAGGCGGGCAATCTGGTCCTGGACGTCCCAAATATCCTTCGGACTGATCTTGGGATGCAACCGCGCCTCCTCTTCTCGGCGACGTTCGGCAGGCTCTTCGAGGTCCTTCCAAAACTGGTACTCGCGATCCGAGTCCGCGTAGATCGAGAAGCTCACGATGCCGTGCTGCGGGGCGGCTGCCGCCGTCGCGGCAAGCTGCTGTTCGCGCTCCAGATGCGCGAGTTTCTGGTGCAGTCGCGACGCCTCCTGCAAGAGCTGATCCAGTTCGGGTTCCACCTCACGTACCAGCGCATTCACAGACGGGGCAGCACGCGCCCCTTCGCCGATCCACAGCAGGGCATCCAGTGCCATCAGACGGCACTGCGGATCGGCAAGCTGCGCAATCAGTCCATTCACCGAGGCGCTGTCGTGGCGTTGGCCCGCGACTCGGATCGCGAGGGTGCGGATTTCGCTGTCTGCATCGTAGATCAGTCGGCGTGCCAACTGGACCGACTTCGGCGACCCAGCGGCAAGCAAGGCTCGGAAAGCCTGTTGACGCACGCCGCCCTCGTGATCGCCGATTGCGGCCTCCAAGCCGACGAAGGACGCGTCTCCGCCCAACTCCCCGAGGGCCCTGACGGCCTGCAGGCGAACACAGGGCTGCTTGTCGCGCAGGAGTCGGAGGATCGGCTCGGTTGCCGCTTCGTCGCCCATGTGGCCCAGCGTGAAGGCGGCAAGGCGGCGGATCTCTTGTCTGGTGGATGAGACGGCTCCTTCAGCCCATTCCCTTACGGCCTTTCGCCGGGCGCTTCCGATGCTGCGTGCAACATGGATGCCTAGCCTTGTCGGTGATTTCGGCTCGAAATGCGGGGCTGCGAGGGCCTTGTCGATGCGCGACTGGGTAGCCGCGTCAGCGATACGTGTGTTGAATGCGTCGATGATTGCCAATGCGCCCCGTTTTGCACCGATGGCGAGCAAATCATGGGCAAGTGCACTCAGGTCGCCAGGAAGGAAAGTGCGTTTCTGCAGGGCGCAAAGGAAGATGATGACTTCGTCGTCGTCGCACCAGCCGAAGATGGCAGACACGGCTTCGTCCGCCGATTCACAGAACCGGACCATGAGCGCATACAGGTCCATGGCGCAGGCGGCAATCTGCTTGTGTCTGAGGATCGTGCCGATGGCCTTTCCGGCGGCGTCGCCGACCAGGCCCTCGGTGCTCTGTACGCGGCAGAGCTGGCCGACCGCGGATCGTGCGCGCAGTTCGCCCAGCAGCATGACTGCCGCCACCTGCGCTTGCTCGGTGGCGCGGGCTGAACTGAGGATGCCCAGGAGCGCATCCACGGCCGTCGCTGGGTCCGCTCGCGAGAGGGAGTCCTTGACGGAAGCCGTCACACGGGGGTCGGGATCGCTGAGGAACTGCAACATGCAGGTCATCGCGTCCCTGCCGCCCACGGCTTCCAGGATGCCGACGGCAAGCACGCGGATCGCGGGATCGGGTTCGGCTGAAGGCATAAAGGCGGCCGCGAAGTCAGGCTGCTTCCACGAGGCGGCGACCTCCTTGGCCAGGCGCGGAAGCTCGCAAGCCACCTGAAGACGGGTCAGTGTGAGCACCACATCGCGGCGGGTCTCCCGATCCAGAGCATCGATGTTGTCCATGAGTGCGGGTGCCACGCGCGGGTCGTTCAGACGGAGCAGGTTCCGGGCGACTACATCACGAACATGCTGTTTCGGGTCAGCCAGTGCCGATATGAGATGGGGGATGGCGGCCGGTCCGATGCGGCGTATCGCATCGGCGGAACGGGTACAGAGATCGGACGAAGGACTCGCCAAAGCTTCAGCGAGCATGGGCAAGGCAACGCTGCCCATGCGTACCAGCGCATCGGCGGCATGCCGGCACAGGGGGGCGTCACCGCCCATCACGTCGACCAGACCGGAGGCTGCGGCTGTGCCAGCGGTCATAAGCGCGCGCTCGGCGAGGTGGGCGCTCGGGCTGCCCAGCAGCATCACAAGGCCGCGGAAATCGCGCCTGCGACTCAGGCGGTCGACGTGGCGTTGTCGGCAGGCCGTCAGGATCGAACGTGCTATCGTGGAGAAGGAACGCATGGTGCTCCGGCTCCTGGGTCGATGCGATAGGGTGCCACGCGAGCAACCGTGATCGTCGGCCGCGATTGCAGGCTGCAAGCTGACCGGACCGTCGCCTCGGTCATCTGTCGATCCATCCCGCGGACACGCCATCCACGATCGACTGCAGCCATCCGCGCAGGTCCTCGCGGTCCTGAGCCGTCAGCGCCTGGACCGCCGGCACGTGCGCCTCGCGCGACTCGGCGAGTGCGGCGATGGCGGGGAGGATTTCGGCCGGAGGCGCCACCCGGGCACGCTGCTGGATGGTCTGGCCGATCTGTTGCGCGAGCCGCGGCCAGGCGTCCACGAAGCGCTGTTGCGAAGCCAGCACCTCGGCGGGCGGTGCCGACGTGCGCGACGCGAGCAACTCGGACGACGTGCGCACCTTGGAGGCGAGCGTCTCCAGCCAGCGTGCCCGGTCGGCCAGGCACTCGCCCAGTCGCGCCAGGGCGCCCTCCAGGCAGTGGCGGCCGTTGGCGTCGCGGCTCAGGCGCGGCGCCCGCACGTGGCGGTACCACTGGTCCATGGCCAGCAGGTTGCCAAGGTAGATCAGGTTGTTGCGCACCAGCCGGGTGACGTTGCCGTAGATGCGGTTGTCATAGGCGCGTTCCCGCGCGGCGGCCGCCGCCGCCACGACCATCTGCTCCGGTTGGAGTATGTCGCGCCGGCAGATCTGGCCGGCGGGCAGCAGGGTCCCGAAGGCCAGGCGGCACGGGCCGACCAGGCCGCCCTGACCGCCCAGGAAGATCGGGTGCTGGTTGAGCAGGGCCCCGTTCGGCACGTCGCCCAGCAGCGAGGCCGTGGCCTTGTCGCCATGCGGCGTGAAGTTGAAGTGCACATAGGAGGATCCCACCTCGCCATGGTTGTCGGCGGCCGTGCCGCCGGCCATGAGGCAGTCGCAGAAGTTGATCAGGCTGCCCATCGTGACATGCGGAAACAGGATGGTCTGCTTGAGACCCACGCAGTGGCCAAAGGTGACGTGCTCCTCCAGCAGTGTGCCGGGGCGGACGTGGGCGCCGCTGCCGGCATCGACCCCCTCCAGCAGCGTGGCGCGCTCGAAACTGCCGCCCCGCAGGCGGACCCCTGGCCCCAACTGGCAATCGCGCAGCGTGAGCGGGCCCTCTTCGCCCAGCACGCAACCGGGCCCGATCGCCAGCGCGGCGCCGAAGAGCCGGCAGCCGGGGTGGATGATGGTTCCGGCCCCGATGCGGGTCGGGTCCACGGTGGGGTCGAGAAACGTGCTGGCCGGGTCGGGCAGTCGCACGCCCTGCTGCAGCAGGCGCTCGGCGAGTGCGGGGTGATGGAGCGTCATGGTGATCGGCCTCCAGAGTTCAATGCCGGTCATTCTAGCCACCGGCGGCGCCGACTCCAAGCAAACAGCGATTCGCGAGGCCTCAAGTTCGCGACAAAGGACGCCTCCCGCAAGCGGCATTGGTTTGGACCACGGATGGCCTTGCCATCCGTGGGGCGTACTCTCAGGTCGGGCGGGTCAAGGGCCTGACCCGTCCCCACGGCAGGCCGCCTTCGGGCCGCGGTCAGCTACAGGCTTACACGTGCTCGCGCCGTAGTACGGTCCTCCGGGCCGTTCGTCGCACCGTTCTCGTCGCCCTTCTCGCCCGCCGATATGTGCGACCGAGTTTCCAGTTTCAAGTTACAGGCAAGCCGGCCGCGCGGCTGCGCCGCGAATGAACGCCGGGGTAACTCTGTCCGAACCGCGGATGGGGCTCAACCGCCAAGACGCCAAGCACGCCAAGGAGATGCAGGGTCAAGATGCGTGCGGTGCGTCGCAGGCTACGGGCTTTCAGCCCGTAGCCAATCGTTCGCCCTGTG
>CAZZCT010000208.1:0-9077 GCA_964652365.1 uncultured Lentisphaerales bacterium | reverse complement strand
TCCAGACGCTCCCGCCGGGACGCAGGCAATTTGGAGTGCGGTGGCAAGCGAAGCGCGACACCGCTTTTCTCGCGCAAGAAAGCATGCGAATAGCGGGCGCATCGCATCCGTGGTGCAAACCGGTCCCTCTTTTGTGCGGTTCATGGCCATACATCGGACATTGAGTCGCAGCTACCCCCTCGAGCATTCGCGGCGCAGCCGCGCGGCGGGCTCGTTCCTTGATGCGTTTTCCCAGCACAGTTGCCCCCGCCAGGCACCGACGCTATACTCTGCGCCTTGAACTCCGACGCGCCAACTGACACGCCCCATCCGACCGATCCCGGTGCCGCCCGCGCGGCCGCGGCGCGGCAGCGCGTCCTGGACGCCAAGCAGGCCCGACACGGAGCCGGTGCGGTCCCGGAGGCACAGCGCACGCTGGTCGACGCCGCGTCACTGCGAGCCTCGGAGGGCCTGGCCTGGCCGGAGCGCGTCGGCCGGCGCACGCGGCAGCGGCTCACGACGCTGGCATTCGCGAGCGACCCCGCCGACGATCTGCTGGCGGGACGGCCCGTTCCCAACCCGGCCTGGTTGCCGGTCAGCTCGGGCGGTCAGGTTCCAGACCCGGAACTGGCGCAGGCCCAGGCCTACCTGGCCACCTTTGGACCGACACCCGGACAAACCGGCCACTGCGAGCCGGATTTCAGCGTGGTCTTCGCCGAGGGAATCGACGGCCTGGACCAACGCATCGCGTCACGACGCGCCACGACCACCCCGGACCAGGCGGCGACGCTGGACGCTTTCCAGGAGGCCCTGCACGGCTTTCGCGCAATGATCCTGAACGCGGCCGCCGCGGTGGAGCCGCCACTCGAGGCGACCGGCGAGGACGCGGCGCGAGGCGCCGGGCGCGACGCCATGGGCGCTGCCTGCCGGCACCTGGCGCAGGGCGGCGCGCCACGTTCCTTTCGTGAGGCAATCCAACTGCTGTGGTTCGTGCTGCTGGCCGTCTCGTACGGCGACCGGGCCGGGCTGATCGTGCCAGGCCGCATGGACCGGACCCTGGCGTCCTTCTACGCGCGCGACCGTGCAACCGGCGCGCTGACCAAGGCCGAGGCGCTGGAGCTGATCGAAGCCCTGTATTTCCTGATCAACGACTACGTGGCCGACGGACTCGCCATGTCGGTGATGGTGGGCGGCCGCGACGCCGAGGGCCGGGACACGACCAATGAACTGTCGTACCTGTGCCTGGAAGCCTTGCGCCGCACCCGCCTGGTCTATCCCACCGTCGGAGTCTGCTGGCATGCAGGCACGCCCGAGTCCCTCACCGAACTGGCCGTGGACCTGATCTCGCGGGGCTACGCCACGCCGGCCTTCTTCGGCGACGAGACCATCCAGCGCGGACTGCAACTCTACGGTGTGCCCCCGGCTGAATCAGGCAACTACATCAACTCCACCTGCGTGGAGATCACGCCCTCGGGCGGCAGCAACGTCTGGGTGGCGTCGCCCTACTTCAGCACCTGCCGCATCCTGCTGGAGGAAGTGGCCGCGCAGGCTCAACCGGACGCGCACGCGGCCAATACGTTCGAGCAGTTCCTGGACTCTTACCTGGCGCGCCTGCGGGATCGGATCGACGAGGCCGTGGCCGACATCAACCGCTGTCGCGACCTGCGGCAGCAGTACGGCGGCAAACCGCTGCAGAGCCTGTTCACACGCGACTGCCTCGCGCGGGCGCGCGACATCGACGACGGCGGCGCCCGCTATAACTGGGTCGAGTGCTCCTTTGTCGGGCTCGCCAACCTGGCCGACTCGCTCCACGTGCTGCGCGAGGAAGTCTACCACCAGCACACGCTGACGCTCGCCGAGTTGCACACCACGCTGCAGCAGGACTTCGCGGGCCAGGAGCCCGTGCGCCTGCGCCTGAGCCAGGCCTACCCGAAGTACGGCAATAACTGCCGTGAAGTCGATGCCCTGCTCGGACAGATTGTGCAGGCCGCCCGCGAGGCGTGTTCACGCCATCGCCTGCGGCCGGACGACAGCCCCTTCGTGCCGGGCGCCTTCTGCTGGATCATGCACGAGCGCCTCGGCGCCGAATGCGGCGCCACGCCCGACGGGCGGCATGCGGGCGTGCCCTTCGCGGACGGCGGCGGGCCCGCCCAGGGCCGCGAGCGCGAGGGCCCAACCGCCTCGATCCTCTCCACAACCTCCTGGGACCATGCGCCGCTGATCGGCGGCGTAGCCTACAACATCAAATTCAGCCGGGCCCTCTTCGCCACGCCGGGCGCCCCGCGGCGGGTACGCGACCTGCTGGTGACCTACCTTCAGCGCGGCGGCTTCGAGGTGCAGGTGAACGTCGTCGACCACGAGACCCTGCGCCAGGCCCGGGCGCACCCCGAGCAGTACCGCGATCTGGTGGTCCGAATTGGCGGGTACACCGACTACTTCACGCGGCTTTCGACCGCCATGCAGGATGAAGTCATGCGCCGTACGGAGTTCGTCACCGCATGAGCCCTGCCGCACAGGCGACTCCGGAACCGGAGCCGGGGGCTGACCCGGCGGACGCGGTGCGCGGGCGGGTCTTCGACATTCAGCGCTTCGCGATCCACGACGGCCCCGGCATCCGCACGACGGTCTTCCTCAAGGGCTGTCCACTCCAGTGCGCCTGGTGCCACAACCCCGAATCGCAACAGCACCAGGTCGAAGTCTCGTGGGATCCCGCGAAGTGCATCGGCTGCGGCTATTGCTTTAAGGCATGCCCTCAAGGCTGCCACACCCTTGAGGATGGCCGCCACCTCCTCGACCGCACGCACTGCCTGCAATGCGGGGTCTGCGCGGCCCAGTGCTACGCCCGCGCGCTCGAGGTGATCGGCCGGGACATCTCGGTGGCGGAGACCCTGCAGGAGGTCCTGAAGGACCAGCCGTTCTACGACACCTCCGGCGGCGGCCTGACGGTCTCCGGCGGCGAACCGATGGCGCAGTTCGTCTTCACGCGGGCCTTGCTGCGGGCGGCCAAGGCGGCCGGGCTGCATGTCTGCCTGGAGACGGCCGGGTTCGCGCCCTGGGAGCAGTACGAGCAACTGCTGGGGTCGGTGGACTTGTTTCTTTTCGACTACAAGGAGTCGGACCCGGTCCGCCACCGGGCCTTCACCGGCGTGCCTCCGGATGTCATCCTGGCCAACCTGGAACGGCTCGACGCGCGGGGCGCCGCACTGGTCCTGCGCTGCCCGATCATCCCCGGCTGCAACGCGCGTGACGACCACTTCGCCGCCCTCGCTGCGCTGGCCAACCGCCTGCCGCGCGTGCAGGCGGTCAACCTGATGCCCTACCACCCGCTGGGCGAATCCAAGCGCGTGCGCCTGGGCCAGACCGCCGAGACCCCTGCCGGTCGCTTCCCCGAGGATGCGGAGATCAACCGCTGGCTGGCCGCCGTGGCGGCGCAGACGCGCGTGCCGGTCACGCGCGGATGAACGCCGACCACGGAACATCAAACGCTCAACGTTGCGTGCAATCCCAGACTCGGCGTTGAATGTTGGACGTTCTGAGGTTGGCGGCATCCGCCACGTCGGCTGCTTCCCTCGTTCATAACTTCAAGCTCCGTCCGCAGATTTCGCAGATTACGGTTCAGACTGCGGCTGGGCGTTGGCCGACCGGTTGCCTCAAGGGCCTGGGGCGCCCCTGTTCGTCGGGACGCACGTCGGGCCGACGTGCGCCACCGGGCGAGCGTGGCACGGGCGTCCAGCCCGTGCCACGAATGGAGCCGAAGTTGCCCCCCTCGAGCATTCGCGGCGCAGCCGCGCGGCGAGCTGAGCTCCTGATTCAATCCGTCGGGGGGATGGCGCGCCACGCCGTGCGGGCTTGCGGCCCGGCACGCACTCCACTATCGTGTGCGCCATGCAAACGGGACAGCGACTGGTCGGCCTGACCTACGATCTGCGTGACGACTACCTCGCGGAGGGCTACGGACTCGAAGAGACCGCCGAGTTCGACAAGCCCGACACAATCGAGGGAATCGAGAACGCCCTGCAACAACTGGGTTGCCGCACGGAGCGCATTGGCAACGCCAAGCACCTGGTCCGGGCGCTGGCAGCCGACCAACGCTGGGACCTGGTGTTCAACATCGCCGAAGGCATGCACGGCACGGCGCGCGAAGCCCTGGTGCCGGCCCTACTGGACGCCTACCGTATTCCCTACACCTTCTCCGACCCGGCCGTACTGATGGTGGCGCTCGACAAGGGCTTGACCAAGACGCTGGTGCGCGCAGCCGGCGTGCCGACGGCCCCGTTCCATGTGATCCACACGGCCGAGGATCTGACACACGTTGACCTACCCTACCCGCTCTTCCTGAAGCCGATTGCCGAAGGCACGGGCAAGGGCATCTCGGAACGTTCACGGGTGACCGACCGCACGGCCCTGGCGAGCGTCGCGCTCGATCTGCTGGCGCGCTTCCACCAGCCGGTGCTGGTGGAGACCTACCTGCCGGGGCGCGAGTTCACCGTCGGCCTGGCCGGCGCCGGCGCCGGCACCGAGGTGCTGGGCGTCATCGAGGTCGTGTTCGGCCAGGACGTGGACCCGATCTACTCGTACCAGACCAAGGCCGACTACGAGGCGCGGGTGCGTTACACCGTGCCGCGTGACCCGGTCGCGCAGCGGGCGGCCGAGGTCGCACGCGCCGCGTGGCAGGCGCTACGATGCGTGGACGGCGGGCGGATCGATGTGCGCTGCGATGCGGCCGGCGAACCCAGCTTCATCGAGGTCAACCCGCTGGCCGGGCTGAACCCGACCCACTCCGATCTGCCGATCCTCTGCCGTATGAATGGGATCGACTATCTCGGCCTGATCGACCGCATCCTGCGTGCCTGCCTGACGCGCCATGGACTAGATTTCTCGTTCCGAGAAATTTAGTGTTTTTGGGTCGCATTTCGTCACAACAGTCGGTCGAACGCAAGAAATCACTTACGCTCAAGGAGCTCGCTGCGGGGTCGAAGCTGTGTCTGGTCCAACATGTTGCGGTTGAAGTCCCAACTTGATTACCGGGGTCGCCGGGCAAGCGATTGCGCCCCACAATCCTTCAAGTTGTTTTGAAGGAGGTAGGCTATGAGCGTGATGGGCATCAGAATCGATCAGGGCAAAAGAAACCGATTGAAGGCGGTGGCCTCGCTGGAGGGGCGTTCGATGTCGGAAGTGGTCGCACAACTCATCGAGGAGTACACCGAGCGACGCACCAAGCAGCTGGTGCGCGAAGATGATTCGGGTGAGCTTCAGGCCCTTATGAAAGTGTCGGAGTCCGCCTTTTCGGAATGGGATAACGCCGAGGACGCCGTTTATGACAACCTGTAGCCGCTGAGACATCGTTCTGGTGCCCTTTCCGTTCACCGACCTGACCGCCGTCAAACGCCGCCCCGCGCTGGTCGTTTCGCCGGACATTTTGAACCGCACCGGCCCCGATCGGGTGATCGCCTTCCTGACCAGTCAAGTCAATACCACCCCCCGCCCCGGCGATTACCGGCTGCAGAACTGGCAGGAGGTCGGTCTTCCCAAGCCGACCATGCTGCGCATGAAATTCGCGCCGGTTGACCGTTCGGTCGTAATCAGAACGCTTGGCCGTGTTGCGAAAACGGATCGGCCTGCCATCCGTGACGCGCTGATAGCCCGACTTTCTCAACCGACGGGTGCGGTGGATGGAAACGCCAATGATTTGGCGACTCGTGGGTGAAAGGTCTTCACCACATCGTCAGGCGTGATGATCAGGCGCGAGGGTTGATATCTTAGGTGGAGGCTGGGGCGGCAGTTGCAGCCCCAACATCGCAACCAACAGTTGTGTCGTGCGGTCCGGCTGGGTGTAACGGCACATGCTCAGCCACTGCCCGGTGGTTGTGGGTGCCCAGACATCAAGCATTTGGATGCCGGCCATCTGCTCCATGACGCGCGGTGGCGTCAACCCGCCGGCATGGTCCCGCAGCAGGTTCTTCAGTGTGACCTGCAGGCAGTAGGCCATGAAGGCCACGAAGATGTGCGCCTCGATACGGTGCTCAAGCTGGTGATGGATGGGCCGCAAGCCGAGGTCGTTCTTCAGTTCCTTGAATGCCTGTTCGACCTCGCCCAAGCGCATATACAGTCGCCAGAGCGTGGCGGGGTCGTTGGCAGGGAGATTCGAGCGCAGAACGTAATGACCTTCGCGTCGGCGTGCCTGCCGCAAGGCGTCCCGGTCCAGCGTGAAGGCAAACGGATCGGTCTCGATTCGGACCAGCCGCCAGAACTGGCCGGCATCTTGCCGTGCGGCACCCAGGCGCATCAGCAACTGTTCGCGGGTCTGCCGCTTCATGGCAGCCAACTCGTTCAGCCGTCGCCACAGGCGCTTGAGCTTGCGTCGACGGATCGCGCGTTCCTTCTGCACGCGATCGCCGCTGCGGGTCAGAACATACACATCCCCGTCTTCGGGCAACAACTTGACCGCCAGATGATCGCGCACCTGCTCCCAAGGCCGACTGGCGAACGACGCTTCCAGTCGCCCCAGTTGTCCCTTGGGTGTTCCCACCAGATAGTGCACCGGCGGATCACTCTGCCGCATCTCTGCCAGCACCTCTTCGGTCGGCACCCCACGGTCCATCACCCAGACCCGCTCGGCCCGACCGTACCGGGTCTCGATATGTCGCAGAAAACTCCGTAACGTCTGGCGGTCCTGAGTGTTGCCCGGCAACACCTCATAGGCCAGCGGAAATCCCTCGGGCGTTACGACCAGTGCGATCACCACTTGTACACAGTCCGAACGCTTGTCTCGGCTGTAGCCGTGTCGCCGTTTGCTCGTGGCCGGGTCTGGCGGATCGATCTCGAAGTACGTGCTCGTCAGATCGTAGAGCAACACCTCGAACCGGGCGCCGAACAGATCCCTCCACCGTGGCACCAGGTGATCGAAGAGCGCATCCCGGTGGGCCAGAAGCTTGTCGAGGCAGCGGTACAGGTTCTCCTTGGCTGCCGGACGGAAATCATCCCCCAGCAGGTCCGCCATGGCCGTCCGGTCGTACCACAATCGATGCAGTCGGAACTCGCTGCCCGGATCGATCAAGCGGTACGTCACCAACGTCTTGAGCACGTTGAGCCACCGCGTCCCCTCGCGTGAGGCCGGCAGGCGAGGTGCCCAGAACTCGTCCAGCCGCAGCCGCGACCAGAGCTCCAGGGCCAACCAGCAGGCGCCCCATTGCCGCGGCCGCCGCAGTTCCAGCTTGTCCATCCGGATCTGGACGTGCGCAATGGACGGTGGCGGCTCGCGGTCGGCTGGAAAGAGACAAAGCTGCGTCGGTCCCTCGCCCCCCACCGCCTCGATCGCCCGACACCATCCGGCCTGCTGGCTGTCGTTGATCTCGCCCAAGTAGAGCAGCGTCTTCTGGGCGCTCCCGCCACCCCGTAGCCGGCGGTTCTCAACCACGCTCCAGTAGCGGTGAATCTTGCCGTGCTTCCGGCGAAGCGTATGCCGCAAGAACATGCGCCTATGATGAACGTGACTGCGGCCGTCGCGCAAGGGGGTAGGTCTTCACCACAAGCCGATTTGCGCGCCAATTCCTTCAAAACATTGGCGAATCGATGTGAGACTTGGGCAAAAATAGTCGAAAACCACCCTCAGTTGATAAGGACGGGCTAACCCCGCACGGTGACTGCGACTTGGGCGACTCTCGCCCCGCCGTCGTCGACGAACATACCCCACCGTGCGCCGAACGGCTCGTAGATGCGCCCCGAGAGGGCGACGGTGTCGTCGACATAGACGACGACGCAGGTGCCGTCGAGCAGCACGCGCACTCGGACGGGGCGTCCCGCCACGAGGGCACAGGGGCGCTCCAGCACGAAGGGCGTATCCATCCAGCGGATGTGGCGGTCCAGCACGACGCGCTGCCGGTGCAGGTCGAGTCGCACCTCGTGCTGGAAGCCGCTATCGCACGGGTCAGCTCGTAGGAAGACGCCCGCGCCGTGTGTACCCGGGTCCAGCGTTAGCGTGACATCAAGCAGCGCCGACTGCGGCAGTTCACCGAGGGCCAGGAGCGAACGCCCGTGCAACGGTTCCGCCCGCGCGGCAGCAGTCGCACACTGCCACGTGCCGGACAACGGATTGGGAACCACAGGCAACGGCGATCCGAAGACGGCAGCGACACTCTCGGGCAGGCTCACGGCCAGCGTGCCGTCGGGACGCTGCGCCAGACGATGCGTCATCAACGTGCCGCCCCATTGCCAGGGGCCGTTGTCCTTGTCACCTTGGCGGCTGGCGAGCCAACCGAACAGGTAGCGCTCGTTGCCAACGCCCGCCGTCTTGGCGGCGTAGAAGGCGCGCGTGTCGAAATCGTCGTCCGGCGGCGCGATCCACGGGCCCTTCAGCGAGCGGCTCATCCGGTAATGGGTCGTGTGGCGTTCGCTGAACTCGGAGAAGACCAGGTACCACCAGTCGCCCATGCGGAAGAGGTCGGGGCACTCAAGCGTGTAGTAGAGGTCCGGAGCCCAGAACGGCTCGCGCAACTGCCACGTGCGCAGGTCGGGACTTGCCAGTAACGCGGTCACGCCGCGCAGGCCGGGGCGCTCGGCCCTGCGCGCGGCCAGCAACATCCACCACTCGCGCGCTTCGTCGTTCCAGAACACGAACGGGTCACGCCAGTCGTGCATCGTGTAACCTTCGGGCGGAAGCAGCGGCGTGAAAGTCTCGTCTCGTTCCCACGTGCGCAGATCGCGGCTGGTCGCGTGCATGACAGCCTGGACCGGCTTGCCGATGTTGCGATAGTGCGCGTTGTTGCCGGTGTAGAAGATGTGGAACAGGCCATCGTGCTCGACGACGCAGCCGGTGTAAATCCAGCGGTCCTGGCTGCCGATGACGCCGCGGGGGATGGCCTCGCCCCAGTCCTCGAAATGCACGAAGTCCTCCGTCACGAGATGGAACCACGGCGTGCCGTCGCCATGCTTCTCCACGTTACGGTAGTCCTTCAGGTAGAACAGGTGGTACTGGCCCTTCCAGTAGAAGGGGATGAAGTCGGCGGCCGCGCCGTCGGGGGGCGTGTAGAGGATGGACATGGGGGAACTCCTTGTGTTCAGTGTTCGGTGGTCGGTGTTCAGCCTACGCTCCTGCGGCG
>CAZZCT010000207.1:2197-9097 GCA_964652365.1 uncultured Lentisphaerales bacterium | reverse complement strand
CCCGCGATCTGGTGGACGCCGTCGGTGGGCCTGCACACGAAGCTGGCGCAGGAACACCCCGAGTGGCTCGCCAAGGACACCACCGGCAACGTCTACCGCATCGTCAACTCCGGCTACCTGGACTATTCGCTCAAACCGGTGCAGGAGTATCTGCACAAGGTGTTCGGCGTCCTGTTCCACGAGTGGGGCTACGAGGCGATGAAGATGGACTTCTGGTCGCAGGGCGTGGAGTCCGAGCAGATCCGCTACGCGACCGGCACCGGCATCCAGTGGCGCGACTGGCTGCTGTCCACGATCCGGTCGTACCTGCCGAAGGACGGCTTCCTGATGACCTGCGTGGCGGTGAGCATGGGCAACCCGTTCCTGGGCAAGGGTGCCAGCAGTTACCGCTGCGGCATCGACGTGGGGGCCTGCAAGTGGCACGAGCACGTCACGTCCTCTCTCTGGACCCTGCCGCTGCTCGCCCTTCCGGGCCGTCGCACCTGCCTCCTGAACGTGGACGGCATCGGCTGGAATCCGAAGCTGTCCGACGCCGAGAACCTGCACCGCCTGACCTTCGCATTCATCACCATGGGCAGCTTCGAGGTGGACGGACGGCTGGAGGAACTGCCGATGGACAAGGTCGCGCGGCTCAACAAGGTCATGGCCGACATGGACCGCGGCCACGCGGTGCGCTGCCCGGACGAGGATGCCTTCACGGGCCGCCCCTTGCCGAAGTGCCTGTACGTCGATTACCCGGCGGACTCCGCGACGGCCCGGCGCGGCATCGCCAAGCACATCGCGCTGTTCAACTGGACCGACAAGCCCCAGTACACAGGCTACACCGCTTCCGAACTGGGTTTGTCGGGCCAGACGACGGCGCGCGATTTCTGGACCGGGGAGACCGTCGAGTTCACCGATGGAAATGTGTGTCAATGGCTCGCCCCGCGTTCAGCGAGGTTGTACGAAGTGGGACTGTGAAACTGAACCGTGATCTGTTGATGGATGGCTTGAGGTGGGCTGTCTCGTGTAAGCAGTTCGGGGAAGTGTGTCCGAGGAAGGGTGGCGGTGAAGGGTGCGTTCAAGTGTCCGAGGGAGTGTAATGATGAAATCAACCGATACCCGGGAGCCTTTCCTGGATCTGCGGAAGCCGGTGGCGCTGGCCGCCGCTGCGCACCCGGACGACATCGAGTTCATGATGGCGGGGACGTTGTTGCGCCTCAAGGACGCGGGCGCCGAGATCCACCTGTGGAACCTCGCCAACGGTTGCCTGGGTTCGACCGCGATGGGCTTGGATGAGACCATCCGGGTTCGCGCCGCCGAGGCTAGGGAGTCGGCCCGGCTGGCCGGGGGAGTTTCGCACGCGCCGCTGTTTGACGACCTTGCGGTCTTTTACGACGCGCCGTCGCTGGCGCGCGTCGCCGCCGTCGTACGCGAGATCAGACCGGACATCGTGCTCACGCATTCGCCGCGCGACTACATGGAAGACCACCAGAACACCTGCCGCCTGGTCGTCACGGCGGTCTTCAGCCGGGCGATGACTAACTTCCTGACGCACCCGTGCCATCCGACCTGGAACGCCCCGGTCGCGCTCTACCACGCCCTGCCGCACGGCCTGCGGGACCAGCTCGGACACCCGGTGGTCCCGGACCTCTATGTCGACACCGGCGCCGTTCTAGAGCGCAAGCGCGCCATGCTCGCCTGCCACCGCAGCCAGAAAGACTGGCTCGACGCGAGCCAGGGCATGGGCGCCTACCTCGACGAGATGGAGCGCATGGGCGCGGAGGTGGGCCGGATGTCCGGCCGCCTCGCGCAGGCCGAAGGCTGGCTGCGCCACAACCCGCTGGGCTTCTGCCCGGACAATTTCGACCCAATCAAGGACCTGCTCAAAGGAGACTGCCATGCCCCGACCGCTCAGTAAACTCGCCCCCACCTGGTGGGACTACACGACCTTGGACAAGGACATCTTGGAGGATGCCGCCAACCTCAAGCCCAAAGACCTGCTCCAACTCTCGCGCCCCGGCTTCTCCGTGCGGATCTTCGACACCGTCGAGGAGTTCTACGCGGCCGAGGCGCTCGAGTACGTCGAAGCTTGGCGGCAGGCGACGCCGGACAACCCGGCCGGCATCTGCGGACCCATCGGCCCGACCGAGCAGTTGCCACTGGTCGCCCGCATCGTCAACGCCATTGGCCTCAACCTGCGCCACGCGCACTTCTGGGGCATGGACGAGTGGGTCATCGACGGCAAGACCGTTCCGGAATTGCATCCGCTCTCCTTCGCGCGTTGCGACAAGGTCCAGTGCTTCAACCGCATCGACAAGTCGCTGCGCATGCCGAGCGCGAACCTGCATTTCCCGTCCACGGAGTCCAGCGCCTACTCGCGCAGCTACGAGGCCGTGCGCTGTGTGCTGATGCAGGGCGGGCAGGGCGAGATCAAGCACTGGGCCTTCAACGATCCGCTGCCCCGCGCGGGCAAGTACCGCGACGCGCCGCCGAGCCCGGCGGAATACCGGAAGCTCGCCACGCGCAGGGTGACGCTCCATCCGGTCACCATCACGCAGAACGCCCGCACGTCTGGCGGCGGCAACGTCGCGCTCGTGCCCACCGAGGCGATGACCGTCGGCCCGCGCGAGACCTGGAAGGCGGAGACCGTCTCGATCTGGCACCCCGGGCACCACGACAACCCCTTCGGCATTCGCCTGACCGCGCTGATGATCGCCAAGCGAATCCCCGACGCGGCGGTGCCGATGTCGCTGCTCGCGGACCACCCCGACGTTCGCTTCAGTTACCTCCGATCCGGCATTGGGACCGTGGCTGTGGAGATGCACTAAGCCATGGAGAGCCATATGACAACGGTCGAGCGTCCCTTGGAAGGCAGCTTGGCCCGTTCGCCCGCCGACTGGTGCCTGACCGAGGACGGTTTCCGACCCGGACTCCTCGCCCATTATGAATCGATCTTCGCTCTGGCCAATGGCTATATGGGCGTGCGGGCGTCGTTGGAGACCAATCCTGTTCTCGGCGATCCCGGGTTCTACGTGGCCGGCGTCTTTGACTCTGTGCGGGACCATGTGCACGAGATCGTCAATCTCCCCTCCTGGATCGGGATCGGCATGAATGTTGACGGGTTCCCGGTCGACCTGCGGAGAGGAACCTTGCTGGAATACCGCCGCACGCTGGACATGAAACAGGGCATTCTATTCACCCGCTTCGTGTGGCGCGATGCGGCCAACCACACCACGCGCTTCGAGTTGGCTTCTCTGATGCATCAGACGGAGAAGCATTTAGCCCTGCAGTGGGGAATCATCACGGCGCTGGATTACGAGGCCACCGTCCGCTTCTCCGGCACCATCGATGCCTGGGTGGTGAAATACAGTTCGCCCAGTGGCGCGGTCCGACTCACCGACATCGCGACACGGGATCTTGGAGATGACGGGAGTTTGCTCGCGAGTTCCACCCGCAAGACCGGCCTTCGCGTGGCCGTGGCCGCGCGCCTATCGGTCGATGGACAGGAGCGTCGACAAGCGCAGGCGGGCGAAGACCGCGTCTCTGAGAGTGTTTCGGCGCGCGTCCGTCGGGGCGAACCGCTGGCCTTCCGCAAGCGCGTGGTGGTCTGCACCTCCCGCGAAGGTGCCGATCCCGAGGGCCGCGCCACGGTCCTGTTGAAGGACCTCGCGGCGCGCCCGCCGCTTGCGTTGATCAAGACCCATACGGACGCCTGGGCGCGCCTCTGGGCAGACGCCGACATCCGCATCGAGGGCGATCCACGCGCCCAGACCGCGCTGCGCTTCAACCTCTTCCATCTCGCCTCGCTTGCCGCTCCGTGCGACGAGGGCGTCTCCATCGGCGCCAAGGGGCTGCATGGCAACGGCTACGCCGGGCTCTACTTCTGGGACACCGAAATCTACATGCTGCCGTTCTACGCCCATACCCGTCCGGCGGCGGCGCGCGCGCTGCTCGCCTACCGCCACCGTTTTCTGGAGGACGCGCGGCAGAACGCGAAGGTCCTCGAGCGCTCGGGCGCCTATTATCCCTGGAACAGTTCCCTGACCGGGCGCGAACATCCCATGAAGGGATGGCAGGAGCATGTGGGTTCCGACATCGCCTATGGCATCGACTGGTACGCCCGGGCCACGGGCGACGAGGACTTTCTGCTCGGTCCGGGAGCCGAGATCGTACTGGAGACGGCCCGCTACTGGCAGAGCCGCGTTGAACCGGACGCCCAAAAGGGCTACGTGATCACGGGACTGATGGGCCCGGACGAGATCCATGGCCGGATCGCAAACAATCGCTACACCAACCATTTGGTCAAATGGCACCTGCAACGGGCCGTCCGGCTCGTGGCGGAACTGCGCGACGCCGGCCGATGGAACGACCTGGCCGCCAAACTCGGCGTGAGCGATCCGGAGGTCCAGACCTGGGGCGAGATCGAAGGACGGATCTACCTGCCCTTCGATGCCGAGCGCAATCTCCACGAACAGTTCGACGGGTACTTCCAGCTGCCGGAAAAGGCGATCGACCGATCCCTGAGCCGCATGCAATACACCGGACCGGTCCAACACTCCTTCCGGCCGACCAAGGTCGCCCAGCAGGCCGACACGGTGCTGATGTACTGGATGTTTGCCGAGGACTTCCCTGTGGCCATGCGGCGGGCGGCCTACCGCTACTACGAGCCGCGCTGCTCGCATACCTCATCACTCTCGCGCTGCATCTACGCCGCGGTCGCCGCGCAGACCGGCCTCGTCGAAGAGGCGTACCGGCAATTCCTGCTTTCGGCCGAGGCGGACATTGCGCCGGGGCTGGAGATGGAGAGCGAGAGCGGCATTCACGCGGCCTGCATGGGCGGAACCTGGCTGGCGGCGGTGACCGGTTTCGGCGGGGTCTGGCCGCGCGGTGATGTCCTGCGCCTCGCTCCCCGCCTGCCGGCGCACTGGCAAGGCCTCGCCTTTCCCCTGGCTTGGCGCGGGAGCGTGCTGGAGATCGAGGTGCGTCCCGGCGCCCTGCGGGTCCGCACCCGTTCCGGCACGTCCGAGGTCGAGGTGGACGGCAAGCGGCTCTCCGTCGACACGACGTGGAGTGCCTGGACGCCGACACCCACCGGGGATTCCGACGACGGACTCTCCGGTCATGGCGTCATCTTCGACCTGGACGGCGTGCTGGTGGACACGGCGGAGTACCATTACCGCGCCTGGCAGAAACTGGCCGATCGTATCGGGGTGCCCTTTGACCGGAAACGCAACGAAGCGCTCCGTGGCGTCGACCGCATGAACTCCCTCCTGCTCCTTCTCGGAGAGCATGCGGAGCGTTTCTCCGACGTGGAGAAGGAGGCCTTCTGCGCGGAGAAGAATGCCGACTACGTGCGCCTGATCGAGCAGATCACCCCGGCCGATCTCCTGCCCGGAGCGAAGGAACTTCTGTGTGCACTGCGCGCCGCCGGGGCGCTGTGCGCCGTGGCCTCGTCGAGCAAGAACGCGCGCGCCGTCCTCGAACGCCTTGGCATCCTGCCGCTCCTGAACGCCGTAGTGGACGGCAGCGAGGTCGCGGCCGCCAAGCCGGCACCCGATCTCTTCGTGCTCGCGGCGGCCCGTTTGGGGCTTGCCCCGGCACGATGCGTGGTGGTGGAGGACGCCGAGGCCGGCGTGGCCGCGGCCAAGGCCGGCGGCATGCGCTGCATTGGCATCGGCGATCCTGCCCGCGTCGGCGCGGCCGATGCCGTGGCCGGCGCGGTGGCTGAGATCACGCCCATGTTCCTAACCAAGAAGGTCAAATGATGAAATCAACCGTCACCCCTGCACTGCTCGCCTTCGTTCTCGCCTTGGGTTCGCGGCGCACTGAGGCAGAATCCGCGCCGAACATCGCGCCGTCGGCTACCGTGACGGCGAGCGCGAAGAGCGAAACCGCCCCTCGCGCCGTGGACGGCGGGGTGCCTGCCGCCGGCAGCCGCGACTCGGCCAATCAGATCTGGGACGTCAAGAAGACCGATCTGCCGGCATCGCTGGTCTTCGCGTGGGAGAAGCCGCAAGCGGTCCGGACGCTGGTCTACTACGGAAAGACCTCGTGGGGCTTTGAATGCTTCAAGGACTATGAAGTCTACCTCGACGACGCGACCGAGGCCGTGGCCAAGGGCGCGTTTCAGCAGGGGCACGGGCCACAACGGGTCGACCTGCCCGAGGGGAGCCGGGCGGCGAAGCTGACGCTCAAGTTCCTCTCGGCCGACGGCGGCAATCCAGGCGCCTCCGAGGTACAGGTCTTCGGCGCGGCACCGGCGCAGAAGGACCTGTTCGGCCACTTCTCCGATTACTCCTTCGACTTCCGCTTCGCCTACTACCCGTCGCACAATCTTGTGCGTGTGCTCGCGCCAACCCCGCCGGCCGACGCCAAGACCTGGCATGTGGCGGTCCGCGCCAAGGACAGCGACAAGATCCTCGCCGAACGTAGCGGCGACCTGCCCATGTCCCCGAACGCGGAAGCCTTGGCCCTGCCCGAACTTCCGGAAGGCAACTACACGGCGACCCTCACCCTCTCCGGCGGCAAGGCGTCGGTCATCGAGGAGCGTGGCTTCGCGCGGAACCACTACGATTGGGAGGGGCAGAAGCTCGGGCTCGACGAGGTGGTCATCCCGCCCTTCACCCCGCTGGTTGCGGACCCCGCCAAGCAGACCGTCGAGAGCGTGCTGCGCCAACACCAGCACGGGGCCGCCGGCCTTTGGGAGCAAGTCACCAGCCGCGATATCGAACTGCTGGCCGCGCCGGTGCGGTTGGAGGTGACGATGGCTGGCAAAGCCGTCAGGATCGAGGGGGATGCGCCACGCTTCACCGAGCGCAAAGAGACCCACATAGCGGGCACCGCCGACTGGACTGCCGGGGCGCTGAAGGGGAATACCACCTTCGACTACGACTACGACGGCTTCATGCAGCTTGCCCT
>CAZZCT010000207.1:0-2097 GCA_964652365.1 uncultured Lentisphaerales bacterium | reverse complement strand
GGCGAGGATCGCGACTTCGCCACGACCTACATCGACGAATGGCAGACCATCGACATCACCGAACCGAACTGGCTGAAGGAGAATCCGTTCAACCGAGTCAAGCGCATCCACGGCTTTGCCACCTGGTATCACATCGAACCGGTGCCGAGCCGTGTCGACATGTTGCTCTTCTACCACAGAAGGATGTTCGAGACCTTCGCCGACGGCGTCTACTGGGACAACATGTTCCTACGCGACAGCCGCATCCCCGTCGAAGCGGGCGGCCCCGCCTATGTGGATGACGCTGGCAAGCTCCAGCCGGGCGTCAACCTGATGGCCTTCCGCAACTTGGTCCGGCGCACCGCCGTAATGATGCACGTCATGGGCAAGCGTCCGCTCACCTTCATCCACATGACCAACGTCAACATGGTCCCCATGCTCTCGTTCGGCACGCTGAACCTCGACTGGGAATGGCGCGACCAAGGCCACTGGGGCAACAAGGACCTGCAGGACCGCATGGATCTCGATCTGATCCTGACACAGAGTTTGGGGCTCCAGGCCGGCAATGTGTCTGTCGGCATCACGGCCAACATCCTCAAAGGCGGCGGCGGCGTTTCTCGTGAATGGCTGAACCGCACCGCAATGGCCGTCTGTATTCCGCACGAAATCAAGGTCTACCAGGGCACGCCCGAAGTCTCCTTCGTGCAGGAGCAACTCGCGAAGTTCGGCTACGGACAAGCAGACTGCAAAGTCTACCGCTACTGGGAACCGGGCTTCCCGCTGAAGGCCGAAGGGGCAAACATGCGCGCGCTGGTGCTGTCCCGCGGAGGCAAGGCCCTGATCGCCGTTGGCAACTACGGTCTCCAGCAAGCATCGGAAACAGTCGGTGCGACCACTGCCACGCAGGGAGAATCCCTGGAGGACTACGACGCGGCTCAGCGTGGTCTCAAGAAACCGGAGAACGAAAAGAAAGCGGCGGACGAAACCGTGAAGGCGGAGACCTACACCGTTCACCTGAAACTCGATCTGGCGGCCCTGGGCCTGCCCGAGGGAGTCCAGGCCCATGACGTGGAGATCAAGGCCGGCAAGACCAAGACCGAGAATCTGCGCGCCATCCAGAAGCCGGCCGTTGCGGCCACTATGGAGATGAAAGGCGACACCGAGGACCTCGGCCTTAAACTGGAGGAGGAGGGCGACAGGTCGCTCCTCAAGCGTGTCGCGCCCGGCGTCTTCGAGTTCCAGATCACCACCCACGACTTCGCGCTGATCGAGGTCAGTCAACAGCCATAAGACAAGGACAAAGCAAAATGCAACAGGTACAACTCGGGAAGACAGGTCTCAACGTCAGCCAACTCGCCATGGGGGGACTTTTCGTTGCGGGCGGCGGGGATGAGCTCGACGCCGCGGTCACCACCATGAAGCGAGCTTATGAGCTAGGGATCAACTATGTGGATACGGCGCCGGGCTATGGCAAGAGCGAGGCCACCCTCGGAAAAGTCTTCGCCCGGAGCGGTCGCCCGGAGATTCTCTCCACCAAGGTTGGGAAGGACGGCTTCCAGGCGCAGAACCCGGACGTCCTCAAGGCGTCCATCCAGAACTCCCTCACGCTTCTGCGCACGGACCACTTCGAGATGGTGATGATCCACGAGCCGGACCGGCCGGGACTCACCGATTGGTGGAGCGACATGCGCAAGGTGGAGGGCCCGGTTCTGGACGTGCTGTTGGACTACAAACGCCAGGGGGTGATCCGCAACATCGGCTTGGGCGGCACCGGGGTCACGGAGATGGGGCACCTGGTGAAGAGCGGCAAGTTCGATGCCGTCCTGACCGCCTTCAACTACTCGATCCTCTACCGCGAAGCCGCCGACGTGGTGATCGCGGAGGCGAAGAGACTCGGCATGGGGGTGATCGCTGGCTCGCCGTTGCAGCAGGGTGGCCTGGCCACCAAGTATCCGTCCGTCTACGACGAGAAGGTCTACTGGCTCCATCCCAAGCGCCGCCGCCAGTTCCAGGAGCTGTACGCGCTTTGCGATGATCTGGGCATGACGGTGGCCGACATGGCCATCCGTTTCGTCGCCTCCAACCCGAATGTCGACACTGTCCTGATGGGGGCCAGAA
>CAZZCT010000206.1:0-9129 GCA_964652365.1 uncultured Lentisphaerales bacterium | reverse complement strand
CGGGAGTGTGGAAGCCGGCTCAACCTCAGTAGATGCGTTTCGCGGGACGCTTACCTCAAAACGGCCTGCCGTTTTCGTTCCCCCTCACGCCCCGGCGGCGCGGCGCGCGATGTCGAGCAGCGGCGTGAGCACCGTCAGGGAGACCACCAGCACGACCAGACCCACAAGCAGGATCAGTGCCGGTTCCAGCAGGCTGAGCGCTTTGGCCAGACTTTGTTCGTAGGTCTGCTGGCAGCGTCGGCCGGCCTGGTCCAGCATGGCCTGCAGATTGCCGGCGGTTTCGCCGACGCGGACCCATTCGGCCAGGGTGGCGGCCAGCGGGGGGATGGCTCGGATGGCGGTTGACAGGCTGGCGCCATGGCGCACCCGTTCGGCCTGCACCTCGCTCAGCAGGCCGATCCAGGCACTGCCCGTGGCCAGGCCGGCCAGGGGCAGGGCATCCACCACCGTGCCGCCGGCCTGCAGCAGCAACCCCATGGTCTGCGCGAAACGCAGCCCCCACAGACGCACCTGGATGGCGCCGACGACTGGCACGCGCACCAGCCATTGCTCGAGGCGCGCGGCCCGGTCGAGGCGGCGGCCGCGGAGCCGCAGCCACCCGGCGGCCAGCAGGGCGACCACGCCCGCCAGCAGCAACGTCATGAGCGCCGCCCGTCCCACGGCTGCGGTCAGCAAGGCACTGCGCGGCACCTCGCCATGCACGCGCAGCAGCAGGGCGAGCGCGCGCGGCACGACCACGAACAGCACCAGGCCGGCCAGTCCCAGGCCCGCGCAGAGTACAAACACGGGATAGGTCAGGGCGGCGCGCAGCCGGTCGTTGACGGTACGCTGTGCGTCGAGGTAATCGGCCAGGCGGACCAGCATCTCGCCCTGCAGCCCGGCGCGCTCGGCCGCCTGCAGGGCGGCCCGTTCGAAACGGGGCACGCCGCGGCAGAGGTCGGGCAGGGCCGTCGCCAGCCCGGCGCCCTCGCGAATCCGATCCCGCAGACCGGCGAGCAGACCATAGGTGCGCGCGGCGCCGGGCGACTCGTCCATCATCAGCCCCAGGGTCCGTTCAAGCGGGAAGCCCGACTGCACGAGCACGCCCACGCCGCGGTAGAACTCGGCGCGTTCGGCGGGTGGCAGGCGCACTGCCACGGTGGCTGGCGTGAGGCGCGAGGCCAGCACGCCTTGCGCGGCCAGCCGGATGCGCGCCTGTTTGAGGGTGTCGGCTTCGACCCAGCCGCGGCGGCGGCGGCCCTCGGGGCCGTAGCCGGCATAGGCGAAGACGCTCATCCGGCCAGCGCCCCCAGCACTTCGGGTACGTCGGTGGTGCCGTCCAGGACCTTCTGCAGGGCGTCTGCCAGCAGGGGCCGCAGGCCCAGTTCCAGGGCCGCCCGGCGCAGGGCCGTGGCCGCGATGCCGCCGGGACGGACCGTGTCGCGCAGCGCGGCATCCAGCACCATCAGCTCGAACACGCCGGTTCGGCCGGCATAGCCTTCGCGGCAGCGGCCGCAACCTTGGGCGCGCCAGAAGGCACGCCCGGCGAGGGCGGCGGCCAGTTCGGGCTCGTCACGGGCGTCGCCCACGACTGCGTCCCAGGTGCAGGGCTGCCGGCAGTGGGGACACAGCCGCCGGACCAGCCGCTGGCCCAGCACCCCGCGCAGGCAGGAGGCCACCAGGTAGGGCTGGATGCCCATGTCGACCAGGCGCATGACGGCCGAGGGGGCGTCGTTGGTGTGCAGGGTCGTGAAGACCAGGTGGCCGGTCAGCGCGGCGCGGACCGCGATCTCGGCCGTCTCGGCATCGCGCATCTCGCCTACGAGCACGACGTCGGGATCCTGGCGCAGCACGTGGCGCAGGCCGCTGGCGAAGGTCAGGCCAATCTTGGGTTTGACCTGGATCTGGCCGATGCCGGGCAGCCGGTACTCAATCGGATCCTCGATTGTGAGCACGTTGCGGCGGCCGGAGTCGATGCCGCCCAGCGCCGAATAGAGCGTGGTGGTCTTGCCCGAGCCGGTCGGACCGGAGACCACCAGCATGCCGTTGGGGGCGCGCAACAGGCGCTGGAAGGTGGCCAGTACGGTGGCATCCATGCCCAGCGAGCTGAGCGGCAGGCAGGCGTCCTCGCGATTCAGCAGGCGCAGCACGACGCGTTCGCCGTCCGCCACCGGCACGGTGGAGACCCGGATGTCCAGGGGCCGGTCGCCGACGCGCACCTGGGCGACGCCGTCTTGCGGCAGGCGCCGTTCGGCGATGTCCATGCGCGCCATGACCTTGAGCCGAGAGACCAGGGCCTGCTCAAGCTGCTTGGGCGGCGAAGCGCCCGGGTAGAGGATGCCGTCGAGCCGGTAGCGCACGGCCATGCGGTCCTCGAACGGCTCGAAATGGATGTCCGAGGCGCCCTGCTTGACGGCCTCCAGCAGGATCAGGTTGACCAGCCGCGTGACCGGCGCCGCCTCGGCGGCCTCCAGCAGGTCGTTGACGGCCGCGGGCGCGGAGGGTCCGACCACGGCGGTCGCGGCGTCGAGACCGCGGATGAAGCTGTCGGCGTCGCCCGGGCGCGCCGCATAGCAGCGTTCGATGGCGTCGAGCACGGTTGCCGGGTCGGCGACGACGGTGCGCAGCGAGCAGCCGACCACCTGGGAGGCCTGCTGGAGGTCCTCGAGGGCACGCGGGTCGGCCGCCAGCAGACAGGCTTCACCCGCCCGGCGGATGGGCAACAGGCCGCGGGCGCGGGCCCAAGCCAGCGGAAGGCGCGCGACCAACTCGTGGGCGAGCATGTCGGGCGTCACGTGCTCGATGAAATCGAGCCCGAGTTCAGCAGCAGTCACCCGCGGGTCGACCGTCGGGGCGTCACTTGGATGGCGGGGGCTGGGGCTCATCGCGGCCGATCCCTGTCTTCTCCCGCCAGGCTTGGGTCACGCGGGCGGCGTCGGCGGGCGAAGCGACCAAGGTCGGGGTGACCAGGATCAGCAGGTTGGTGCGTTTTTCGACCTCCGACTTGTAGCGGAAGAGCCAACCCAGCACTGGAATGTCGCCCAGCAGCGGGATGCGCCGGTCGAGGCGCTGGCGGTCCTTGCGCGTCAGTCCGGCGATCACGATCGTCTGCCCGTCCGGCACCGTGACCGTGGTCTTGGCCGAGCGGCGCGCGATGGTCGGGGTGAGGCCGTCCTCGCCGCCCGAATCGAGTACCGCTTCGATGCTCGGGTTCAGCTCCATGCGCACCTGGCCGCCGGGCACGACGTGCGGCACCAGGGTCAGCTTGACGCCCACCTCCTGGCGTTCGATGTTCTGGATGACGTCGCGCGACGTGCCCGAACCGCCCTGGATGGTGGACTTCAGGATCGGGATGTCGTTGACGATGCTGACCGTGGCCTCCTGGTTGTCCTGGGCCTGCAGGGTGGTCTCGGAGAGAATCTCGACCTGCTCGTTCTGTCGCAGGGCCGTCACGTTGATGATGCCCGGGTAGCCCACGATCAGGTTGCCGGAGCCGTCGACGCCCATGGCCTTGGCCACACCGACGCTGATGCCCTGTGGGAAGAGGCCGTGCTGGATGGAGTCGAGCACGCCCGCGGTCTGATCGGCCGAAAAGCGCGAGGCGCCCGACACGGCGATGTCGCCTTCGCTGCCCGGCACGCTCAGGGCGGTCAGCTCGGTGCCAAGGGTCAGGGCGTTGCCGTCGCCGACCTCGGCGATCAGCACCGAGATGTGCACCTGTTCGGGGACGCAGTCCAGCTGCTCGGCGAGTTTGCGCACGACTTCGAAGTCGCTGGGCGAGGCGTCCACCAGCAGGGCGTTGTTGGCGGCGCTGGCTTCGACCGCAATCCGCCGGACGCTCTTGCTGTCGGCGCTCTTGGCCGCCGATTTCTCCATCAGGGAGGTGATGCTCTTGGCGGCCTCTTCGGCCTTGAGGTAGTGCAGGAAGATGGCGTTCAAGCGTCCGCGACCGGTCGGGGTCTCGACATCCAGTCGGGCGACCAGCAGGCGCAGGTTTTCGACCTGGCGTTGCGGGCCGACCAGAATGACGCTGTTGGCGTGGGGCGCGGGCACCACGCTGCCGGCGCGAAACGCCGCTGCCGCGCTCCCGCCGCCGGGCGCCGCCGGCAGGCGGCTGAGCAGCTGGCTGGCGCGCGATTCGCTTTCGGCCAGGGCCGCGTTGAGCTGCTGGGCGAGCTGCTCGGCGTCGGCGAACTGCAGCGGCACAACCTCGGTCAGCCGCGCCAAGCCGGGCTGGTCAACCTCCTGGAGCAGGCGTGCCACACGGTCCAGCGTGGGCGCCGTGTCGGTCACCACCAGCTGGTTGCTCTCTTCGAGGACGCCGATGCCGGTCTTGCGCGCGCCGTTGGATTCGAGCAGGCGGCGGGCCTCTTCGGCCGAGACGTGCTCCAGGCGGAAGACGCGCGTCAGGAGGCCGCCGGAGAAGGTCGTATCGGCGGCGCCGGCGCCGAGCGCCAGCGTGCCCTCGGGCAGTTTGACGATGCGTCCCACATCGCGGTCTTCGGCCACGGTGAGGTTGGCGGCCGCCAGCACGGAGAGAAAGAAGGTATAGACTTCGCCGGGAGGCAAGCGACTGAGTTCGCGTCCGGGCAGCACCACGCTGAACTTGGCCTGCACATCGTCGGCCACCACGAACCGGCGCCCGGACACGTCGCTGATCAACTGCGCGAACGTTCGCACGTCGATCTGTTCCAGGCTGCTGAGACTGAGCCCGGACGCGGCGGACGGCGGTGGCGGCAGTCCCGGCAGCGGGCCGGCGGCCGTCTGCGCCAGACCGGCCAGCGGCAGGCCGCAGACCAGGAGCCGGAGGAACCGCCAGGCAGGGGACGATCTCATGTCACGCCACGCTCCGCTTGCGCATAGAACTCCAACAGATGACGGATCTCGGCACAGTCCGGGACTTCGGCGCGGATGCGGTCGCAGGCCTGTGACCGGTTGAGTCCCTCGCGGTACAGGAGGCGGTAGGCCTGCTTCAGCGCGTTGCGCGCCTCCAGCGGCACCTCGCGGCGCTGCAGCCCGACGGCATTGATGCCGCAGACCGCCGAAGGCATGCCGGAGGTGATCATGTAGGGCGGGCAGTCCATGGTGATGCGCGAGGCCCCGCCGATCATGGCCATCGTGCCGATGCGACAGAACTGATGCACGCCGACCATGCCCGCGATGATCACGCGATCCGCAACCTGGACTTCGCCCGCGAGTTGGGTGGTGTTGGACATGATCACTTCGTTGCCCAGAACGCAGCCGTGCGCCACGTGGCAGTAGGCCATGATCAGGCAACCCGAACCGACGCGGGTCACCTCGCCGTCGCGCGTGCCGGTGTTGACCGTCACGTATTCGCGCAGGGTCGTGTTGTCGCCGATCTCGGCAAAGGTCTCACCGCCGGCATACTTCAGATCCTGGGTTACCATGCCGATGCACGCAAAGGGGAAGAGCTGGCAGTTGCGGCCGATCGTCGTGCGACCGTCCACGACTACGTGCGAGATCAGGCGGGTGCCATCGCCCAGTGTGACCTGCGGGCCAATGACCGAATAGGGGCCGATCGAAACATTCGAGCCCAGCTGCGCGCCGGGCGCAACGATGGCGGTCGGGTGAATCTGGGTCATGCGCGACTCCACGGACAGACAAACGGGCTGACGGTCCAGCCTGCATTTCCGGGCTGGATATAGATTACAATTCTAGCACAGCCGGCGCGGATGGCCAACAGTGATTCTCGCGCCCGGCGCCCGCGGCGCGGGGGCTCGCGCGACGCGGACTCAGCTGCGGACGCCCGAGCCGATCAGGCTGAGGAACTCGTTGCGGGTGGGCCCATCGCGGTGAAAGCTGCCCAACACGGATGAGGTGGTCATGACCGAGTTTTGCTTCTCGACGCCGCGCATCATCATGCAGAGGTGGCGGCACTCCATGACCACGCCGACCCCCTCGGCGTCGACCGTGTCGCGAACCGCCGTGGCGATCTCGGCGGTGAGACGTTCCTGGATCTGCAACCGGCGCGCGAAACACTCCACGATGCGGGCGATCTTGCTGACTCCCAGAACGCGGTCGCGGGCGATGTAGCCCACGTGGCACCGGCCGAAGAAGGGCAGCAGGTGGTGCTCACACAGGCTGTAGACCTCAATGTCGCGCACGATGATCATGTTGTTGGCGTGCGAGGGGAAGATCGCACCGTTGACCACCGAGGCCGGCGCCCGCCGGCTGCCGCCGGTCAGGAAGGCCAGCGCTTTGGCCACGCGCAGCGGCGTCTGGCGCAGACCGTCGCGGTCCGGGTCCTCGCCCAGTTCGATCAGCAACTGGTGGACCAGGTGCGCCACGCGCGGCAGGTCCGGTTCGCGGTGCAGGGGTGCCCGGGCCGGCCGGGGCGCTTTCTTTGGAGTGGCCATGCGCAACAGGGTAGCGCGTCCCCGCCGGCCTGACAAGGCGCCTCGCGGGTTGCGTTGCCGGTCGCCACGGGGGTATAATCGTCCCAATGGCTGTTGGGTTTTCGCGCGGCGCGCGGATATACGGGTAGACGGAGGTCGTAACGTGAGGAGTCTGGCCAAGCTGACGGACAAGCCGCGGCGGCGTGCCGCGAGGCTCCTGGCTGGCGTTTGGGGCGGCCTGCTGCTGGCCGGCACATCCGGCCGCGCCGCCGAGATCTTTGTGGGCACCGAATACCGCTACCCGACGGCCTTTGAGGTCACCCCGGTGACCTCCGTGGTCATCGGCCCCAATGGCGTCGCTACCACGCAGATTGGCGGACTGGTGACGCCGACCGATTTCGAGACCCGCCTGGTGGGCGTTTCGCTGGCGGTGGAGGCGACGGTCGTGGACGTGACGGGCGTGGAGGCGGCCGCGCTGCACGAACGCGGCCGGAACGGCAACACCGCACTGATGGTGGCGGCCGCGACCGGCGACGAGCTGGGTGTCGAGTATCTGCTGGCCAGGGGAGGCGGCGCGGTGAACCGCGCCAACCACTCCGGCTCGACCGCCCTGATGGGCGCCAGCGCCGGCGGCTTCGAGGGGATCGTGGCGCGGCTGATCCGCCGCGGCGCGCAGGTTGGCGCGCGTTCCCGCCAAGGCTTCACGGCGCTTATGTTCGCCGCCCGGAACGGGTACGCGGCAGTGGCGCAGCGTCTGCTGGCGGCCGGCGCGGGCGTCGACGCCGTGGACAACCACGGGCAGACCGCGCTGCTCTACGCCGTGGACGGCGGCCACCTCGACGTGGCGCGCCTGTTGGCCGCCGCTGGCGCGAACGTGAACCACCGCAACCGCCAGGGGGTGACCCCGCTGGCGCTGGCATCCCGCACCCAGCACCAGGAACTGGTCGTGCTGTTGACCCGCTGCGGCGCCCGCCAGTAGCCTCGTCCGGGTGTGGCAGCCAGGTTCCCGCGGGCCTGGCGCACCGGCACCCGGGGGCCGCATCCGAGAAGCCGCTATGCGACCACGCGCGCACGAATCACCCCGACTGCTCTGCTGCGGCCTGCTCCGGTTGGCGGCGGGCGTGGCCTGCCTGTGGGGGCCGCTCGCCCGGGCGCAGGATGGGCGGCCGGCGGACGTTGTCGGCGCCCGCCTGCAAGGCCGGGTGTTCTTCGTGCCGGTTTTGCTGAACGGACGCGGTCCCTATCCGTTCATCCTCGATACGGGCGCCACCGACACCGTGGTCACACCGGCTACGGCTGTGCGGGCCGGGCTGGCCACCCGGCCGTGGAGCGGTTCCCAGCGGACGGCTGTCGCGGCGACGCTCGCGGTGGGGGCGGCCCAAGTCGAGCGGTTGCAGGTATTCGTTTTCGACCCGCCGCAGGCGCTGGCATTGCGTTTGAACGAGGGGCTCGACTATGGCGGGATCCTGGGCTACACGTTTCTGGCGCGCTTCGTGACCACCTTCGACTACCCGCGGGGGACGGTGCGCCTGGATCCGGTGGAGCGTGTGCCGGGAGGGGGTGCGGCGGGGCATCCCGAAGGCGGCTTCGCGATCCCCTTCCGCCTGATCGACCGGCTGATTCACGTGTCCGTGGCGGTGGACGAAACCCGCGCGCTGACGTTCCTGCTGGACACGGGTGCGGCCGAGACACTGCTTATGCCCGAGACCGCGGAGCGACTGCGCCTGCGCGGCACGCCGGTGACCGGCGACGCGGGGTGGCAGCGCGTCGTGCTGGGCCGGGTCGCGCTCGGAACCGTCGTCGCGACCGACACGCCCGCCGTCATCCATCGATTGCCCGGTGAACGGAGCGCCGGAGCCAGTTACGCGGGGATCCTGGGCTACCCATTCCTCTTGCCGTACGCGGTGACGGTCGACTACGCGGCGCGGACGGTAAGCTTCGTGGCGGCCGGCCAGGCCTCGGGCGGGCAGGGGCGGCGTTGACGGCGACGGCGGCGGGGCCCCGGGGGCGCCCGCGACGACGCCCGTGCCGGAGGGCTGCTTTGGTCTTGCCTTTGCGGGGCGGCCGGTGTTTGATAGCCCCCAATGGACTGAGGGGTGGCCTTTCGGACCGCCCCGCGGAGAACCAACCATGATCGCCAAACGACGCATTTACCTGAGCGGCCCCATCATGGACGAGGAGCACACGGCGGCCCGCACCTGGCGCGAGGTGGCCAAGGAGCGCTTGGTCGACCACTTCATCCTGCTCGACCCCATGCGGCGCAACTTCAAGGACCGCGAAGTCGACAGCGCCAACGAGATCGTCGAGTTCGACCTCCAGGACGTGCGGGAAGCCGACATCCTGCTGGTTAACTACAACAAGCCCTCGATCGGCACGGCCATGGAGGTCTTCTTTGCGGCGCACGATCTCGGCAAGTTCGTAGTGGCCTTCTCGCCATTTCAGTTCCGCGACTGCAGTCCGTGGATGGTGCGTTACTGCACCAAGATCCTGCCGACGATGGATGAATCCATCAGCTACATTCGCGAGCATTTCATCTTCCGCCACGTCAGCTAGGGTTCCCGTTCCGGTAAACCTGAGGCGGGCTGACGCCCGCAACCGCAAGCGTTGTCGTAAGCCGGCCGCGCGGCTGCGCCGCGAACAAACGAGGGGGGTAACTGCGACTGAAGTCCGGATTGTCGGTCGTTCTCGTCCTCGTCGTCGTCCTCGGGAATCGAGTGCGAGGACGACGACGAGGACGAGGACGAGGACGACCGAACGCACAGAGTCCGGCGGACGAGGCTTACTAAAACCCACG
>CAZZCT010000205.1:0-9172 GCA_964652365.1 uncultured Lentisphaerales bacterium | reverse complement strand
GCAGGTGGAAGTGGTTCGACATGACCTGATAGGCCACGATCCGGACCGCGTAGAACTCGGCCACGCGGTGCAGAATGCGGATAAACTGTTCCTTCTCGGCGTCGCCGAGGGGGCGGTCGTCGGAGGTGCCGACGGCTCGATTGTAGCAGTGATGCCAGGTGTCCCTGTAGTCGGGCTTCAGGCGCGGGTGTCGCATGGCCGATACCTCCATTCAAGAGCCCGACATGCCGGGCTTCCACTACCCTGAAGCGTTCAGCAGTCGCATTTTCCTCTCTTTTCTTTTTGCACGGCTTCTATGTCCCCAGTCCGGTCTTTTTGCACGGCTTCTATGTCCCCAGTCCGGTCTAGTCCGGTCGCTCTCCAATCGCTCCCCAATCGCTGGCACGCCGCTCCCTCGCCACCGGTTTTATGTCCCCCAATCGCCCGGCCCAATCGCCCTGTCCCCCAATCGCCCTCCAATCGCCCGGCCCAATCGCCCTGTCCCCCAATCGCCCTTGTCCCCCAATCGCCCTTTGTCCCCCAATCGCCCTTTACGCTTCGCCCGGACCGTGCAAGAGAAAGGATGCCCAGCTTTGTGTTGTGACGCCCCCATCCCGACCGGGTGCCTCATCGCCGTCGTTGCAGAGCAACAGAGGCCGGAATCTGGGATATAGCCGACAGAATTCCAAGAGGCCCCTCAGATCCTGAGGCCGATAGGCACCGGTTTTCACTTCGATGGCCCATGCGCCCCAACTCCCATCGAGGACCCAATCCACTTCCAACGGCTCCGCCCGCCAGTAACACACGGTCTGCCCCGCATTCCAGGCAAAGGCACCAACGGCATTTTCAACCCACCGCCCCCAGCGGACAGGATCACGTTCTCTCTCCGGGGCCGGCCCCATTGCCGCCATCAACCCGTGATTCAGCACCGTCAGTTTCGGAGGTGCCGACCTCTGCCGGATCGTTCGCTCCGAATACTTTCGCACTCCCGCCACGAGACAGGCCTCTTCCAGGAGTTGTAAATAGTGGGCGATTGTCTCCAAAGCGCCACGCTCAGCCAGTTCACCTGCCAGTTTCTGCAAGGACACGATCTCGGCCGGATGACCAATGGCCACGGCGTACACCTGACGCAACAGGGCGGGTCTGCGCACCACCTCAAGGTTCAAGATGTCTCGACCAATAGCTGGTTCGACAATACTGTCCCGGATATATGCACGCCACCGATCCGGTTGCCCCAGCAAGGTCTCACCACCGGGATAACTTCCCGACTGGATGAACTGGTTGATGGATTCACCGGGTGTGAGATGGAAGCACCGCAACAGTTCCATGGCGGGCCAGTGAAACAACCGCAGTCGCTCAAAGCGGCCCGCCATGGTTTCCCGGGACCCTTTTCCCAGTTGGATAGCGGAGGAACCTGAAACCACAACATGAAGTGGAATCTTGACGCGATGTATTCGGTCCGCCTCGCTTTTCAAACGGCGGGCCCAGTCTGGTATGTAGGGAATCTCATCTACCAGCAGGATGCCTCCATCGGCCTTGCGGGCCCTTTCCTCCGCCGCCCGAACCACTTGTTCCCACCAACCGGACATCTGGGCCTCGGTCGAGTCGGCAGAGAAGTATGCGGCCCGATCGCCAAACGCCTCCGTTATCTCCGTCAAGAGCGTGGTCTTCCCAACTTGCCGCGGTCCACTCAGGATTTGAACGCGCCCCGGCGACGGCTCTCGAAGCCGCTTAAGGAGTTCATCCCGAATCTCGCGATAGGTGCCCATGGGATTGGTCGACATGCCCACATAATTATTCGACCATGGCTGAATGTCAACACAGGAGTCTGTCTGTGGGGCAGCCCGGCCGTCGACCGCGGTTTTGCATGGGGTTCGGCCGACCCTGGCACTGGGGACAGCTGGCACTGAGGGCACTGGGGAAAGTGAAGCTGTGCCGTGCCGCCCTACCCGGGATGAACGGCTCATCGGGGCTTGATTCTTCTTGCCTACCGCCGCGGCCGCGTGGTTCCATTGTACCTCGACGCCCCTGACGCGAGCGTCCGCCTCAGGCCGGGCCTGCGCGCCGTTCGCCTGCAACTCGTGTAGCCGCTGCGCGTGTCGTGGCGGCATACAAGTCACCAACGTGATTACAGCGATCGACATCCGGCGTCTCGCAGATCTCGTGTCCGATGGTCGCTTCGATCCGGAGTACCTGGTCACGTCTGTCCAGCGCACCGGCACGACGTGGACCGTTGACGATGCCTGCTTTGGAGGCCCTAGTGATCGCAGGCCTATCATTAGATTTCTCGGAACGAAAAATCTGGCGTATAATGAGGGTTAATGTCCGCGCCGGACAGGACTTCCCATTTCCCCGGCTTTTCTCGCTGAACAGGAGTGCTATGCGAACAGACTTGAACGTGAGGCGCGGTGCGGGTGCTTGGCGCGGGCTGGCGCCTCTGGTCTGCCTGCTGGCCATGGGTGCAGCGGCCGAACCTGCACCGCTCTTCGCGCCGGATGCGGCGGCCACGCTCGACGAGGCTGGCTGCCGGCTGTTCGTTGCCGGCCAGCCACCGCAAGCAGGCGATGCCGGCATCCTCCGTCAGATCCTTGCGCCGGACGGCCGCAGCGACGGTTGGCGCGCACCGGCCAACGCGACCGGCATGGTGCATCACGTGATCGCCTGGCGCGCACCCCGTGCCATCGGGAGCGTCCTGGCGCAGGAAGCCGAGCAGATCGCCGTGCTGCGTGCGGGCGCCGCCTCGCCGCCCGATGCCAATGACGAGCGGCAGTGGGAGAGCCTGACGCTCCTGGGACGCGGCGCTTCCGGGTTGCGGGTGGCCGCCGCCGAGGCGGTCCGCCAGAGCACCGCGATCCGCATCACGCGCCGGGCCAGCGCCCGCAGCAGCCTGGATTTCGTCCGGATCACGCCGGCGCGCCTCAACAACACGGCCCGGGATGGGTTCGGCCACGCCGAAAGCGAGTACACCGTGCACCCGGATATGTCCCCGCCCTACACCCTGTCGATGGCCGGTCTGCTGGCCGGCCGCGGACGTTGGCAGAACACCGGCCCCGACAAGAACGAGTTCACCCCGCGGGCGCCCGTGAGCGACGTGGCGCCCTCGTGGCTGATTCTCTCCTGGACCGAACCCCGCATGGTGACGGCCCTGTGGCTCGAGGGCAATGCCGCGAGCATCCAGCTCAGCACCTACCAGGGCCCCGACGGGGTGCATCCGCTGGCCGGCACCAGCCGCGAGTGGAAGCGCATCCGCGAGGTGCGGCGCGAAGGCCCGGGCGGCAGCCTGCTGCTGCTCGACGCGCCGGTCACGACCCGCGCCCTGCGTCTCGAGATCGCGCGGATCACGCCGATCGACGGATCCGACCGCATCGTCCGGCTCGAGGCCCTCCTGGCGCTGAGCGATCTGGGCGCCGCGCCGCTGCCGGTGGCCGTCGACACACCGCCGGTGTTGCCGCCGGTGACCGTGCCGGTCGCCGTGGCCGCCACCGGCACCGTCTCGGTCGTCATCGACGCACCGGACGGCCGGCGCCTGCGCAACCTGACCGCGCGCCAGGCGGTCACCCCCGGCACGGCGCAGATTCCCTGGGATCTCAAGGACGACGCCGGGCTCTTCCAGGGCGTGGGCACCTACCGCTGGACGGCCCTGAGCGTGCCAACCCTGGGGCTCAAGTACCAGATGACGCCCTACCCGAATGTCGAGATGCACTCCGACAACACGCCCTGGCTCAACGGCGCCGCCGGCCCGGGCGGTTGGCTGGCCGACCACAGCGCCCCGCGCGCCGTCTGTGCCGTCGGCAAGCAGCTCTTCTTCGGCTCGCCCTGCGCCGAGAGCGGCGTGGCGCTGGTCGGCTGCGACCTCGAAGGCCGCAAGCAGTGGGGCCATCACAACTTCATGGCCTGGACCGGTCCGTCGTACCTGGCCAGCGACGGTCAGCAGCTCTTCGTGGGCGCGCCCAGCACCGCCGACATGGTCTGGAGCATTCCGCTCGAAGGCGGCCGCAACGCCGTCCACATCCAGGCCGCGGCCACGGCCGATCGCCTGCGCGGCATGCGCGGACTGGCGGCGACGGCGGACCGCCTCTACCTCTCCGTAGCCGCCGCCGGCACTGACATCTTCGACCCCGCCGCGACGCCGGCCGACATCGACTACGACAAGACCGTGCCCTTCCTGCGGCCAGTGCCCAAGCCCGACCGCGGCAACTGGGACAAGCGCCTGGACCTGGCGCGCCTCTTCCGGTTGACCGGCACGCCGCCGGGCCAAAACGGCGGCCTGACCTACATCGAGACCACCGACATGCCGGCCTCGCGCCAGCACATGGTGCTGGCCTTCAAGCGGCCAGTGCCGTTGGGTTCGCTGGCCCTGCCGTTGCCCGGCGGCGAGAACTTCCTGCGCCTGGCCGTGCTCAAGCCCGAAGCCTCCTGGCCGCCGGATCCCGAGCGCGCGGAGGACTGGAACGAGTTCTACCACGGCAAGCAGGCCGGCTGGACCGTCATGCCGTTGCCGCCGGATGTCCGCACCCGCGCCCTGCGCATCACAGTCGACCGCGCCGAGGACGAACTCGACGACCTGCTCGACGCGCCGGCCGCGACCGATGCCCTCGCCGCCAGCGGCCAACGGGCCGCCACCAGCCGCCACGCCCCCTGGCGCGGCCGCCTGGAGGGCATGGCCTTGCTGCGTCACCGCCTCGGCGCACTGCCCGTCAAACCCGCCGTCCGGGTCAACTCCGGCCAGGTCGATAGCCGCGGCACCTGGGATGCGATGCGCGACCGGCCCCTGACCGAAGACGATCCCGCCATCTACACCATGATCTGGCCCGAGCCGCAGACCGTCCGCGGGCTGGCAATCATGGAGATCGACGGCAAGCGCACCGAGATCGACGTCTACACCGGCCCGGCCACGGGCGAGATCGACATCACGGACGACCGCCTGTGGCGGCGCGTCGCCCGCTATGAGCAGCGGCTGCGCTACTACTACGGGCCCGACCCGGACTGCAACGTCGAGGCCCGCTACATGGATGGCTACGTCGATTTTGGCCAGGATGTCGTCACCCGCGCGATCCGCCTGCGCGTGTGCGAGCAGTGGCTGGTGCGCGAGCAGGGACGCGCCGGTTGCGTCGGAGTGCGGGTGGACCGTGGCGGCCGAACGATCGATGCCACGCGCTGTTACGTGTACGGCATTGCCGCGGTCCGCCGGATGGACGCCGAAAACGCCGTCGATGCCCTGCGCACGGACCGCATCGAGGTCTACGACGGCACCGGCAAGGCCGTCACCGAGTGGCCGCTGCACCGGCCTGGCAGCCTGGCGGTCGATCCGCGCGGGAGCACGCTCTACGCCGTCTCCGGCACCAACGTGGCGGCGCTCGACACGGCGACCGGCAAGTCCCGGCTGCTGGCCCTCGACGCACACCGTCCCGGCGCCCTGGCCTGCGATGCCGCGGGCCGGCTCTATGTCTTCGATCATGACCCCGCCCGTCTGCAGGTGCGCGTGTACGATCCCCTCACCGGCGCGATGCTGCATACCGTCGGTACGCCGGGCGGCTACCGCGCCGGACCGTGGGACCCCACCCGCCTGACCTCCGGGTCGCACGTGGCGGTGGCCTTGGCAGTCGACGCCAACGAGCGGCTCTGGATCGTCGAGAACGACCACATCGCCAAGCGCATCAGCCGCTGGACCCTCGCAGGCCAGTTCGAGAAGGAACTCCTCGGCAATCCCCGCTACGGCGGCGGTGGCGACGGCTGCCTCGATCCGTGGAATAAGCGCCGGCTCTACTATGAGGACGGCGGCGCCACGCTGGTATTCGACCTCGACTGGAAGACGGGGCGCACCTCGCTCGCGGGCATCGCCGGCCTCGGCAAACACGGCGGCGGCGTGCTGCCGGTGCGGCGCGACGGCCACCGCTACCTCGTCACGCGGCCCCTGTTCGGCCGCCAGGCCTGCGGCCGGGTCTTCCTGCTGACCAACGACGTCGCGCGCCTGGTGGCCGCGGTCGGCGCGGCCGACGCCTTCCCCGAGCTGCGCAACCGCGCCGTGCTGTCCAAACTCGGCGGCAAGGCCCTCGATGCCTTCGACTTCCTGTGGAGCGACCTCAACGGCGACAGCCTGGCGCAGGCCGAAGAGGTGGTCCTGCTGCCGGCCGACGGCCGCGGCATCGGCGCGTTCGACCGCGAACTCGGGGTCTATGCCGACCACTCGCGCTACGCCGTGAAGGTAGTCCGGCCCGACGGCGTGCCGGTCTACGAGGCCCAGGCGCTCCAGGGCGGCCTGGCTGGCAAGGGCGGCGCCTTCCGCCTGCCCGATGGCCGCACCGTCGCCATGGGCCCCGGCCTGGGCGGACACGCCGGCTTCGATACCGAGCAGCGCCGCCTGTGGAGCTGGCGCACCGAGGGCTTCGGAGTGCACGCCTACTACGCCGCCGGACCCTACATACCCCAACAGGTGGTGGCGGAGTTTGATATCGTCGGCGCGGAGACGGTGGAGGCCGGCGGGATCGGCACCTTCTACGCCACGAGTTCGAATACCGGCACCTGGCACCTCTGGTCCGGCGACGGCATCCTGTTCGGCCGCCTCTTCCAGGATCTGCGTCAGCCCGGTCGCGAGGGCTGGTCGATGCGGTCCCACGCCCGCGGCCTCGAACTGAATGGCGTCACCCTCAGTCAGGAGCACTTCAGCGGCTACCTCTGCCGGGTCTTCGGCGAGGACACCTACTACGCCGTGGCCGGCCACAACCACATCAGCGTGGTGGCCATCGAAGGCCTCGAGCGGGTGCAGCGCCAGACCGGCACGATCACGGTGGACGGCGAGACCGTACGGAAGGGCATGGACTGGCTGGCCGGCGAAGCGCGCCGCTCGCTCTACAAACGGGCGCCCGTGCTGCGCTGCTACCGTGCGACCCAGGCGGTGCTGGCGGACGGCCAGCTCGAGGAGTGGCCCGCAACTCCCGAGGCCGTCGCGGGCGAGAACGACCGCCTGGCTTTCCGGTTGAGCTACGATGACACCAATTTGTATGCAGCCTGGGAGGTCCAGGAGTGCGGTCCGTTCGCCAACGGCGGCAACGACTGGCGCCGGCTCTTCAAGACCGGCGCCGCCGTTGACCTGCAGTTGGGCACCGACCCGACTGCCGATCCCACGCGCCAGGATCCGGCCGCGGGGGACCTGCGCCTGCTGATCGCCCCGTTCGAGGGCAAACCGGCAGCCGTGCTCTACCGGCCGATCGATGCCACCGCGCCCGAGGATGCCGGCTGGGAGACCCGTACGGGGGTCTTCCGAAGCAAGTTCGACCGCGTACAACTACTCGAACGCGCCCGCATCGCCGTGGGTCCCGCGGCCGAGGGGCGGACCGGCTACGTGGTCGAGGCCGCGGTGCCGCTGGCCGACCTGGGGCTGACCATCGGCCCGGAAACGCGCGTGCGCTGTGACTGGGGCGTGCAGGAAGTCGGCCCGGACGGCAACGTCGTAATGCAGCGGCTCTACTGGGCCAACCAGTCCGCCCGCATCATCTCCGACGAAGCCGCCGAGTCCATCCTGTACCCCGGCCTATGGGGCGACCTGCTCTTCCTGGGACGCCGGCCCGAGGCGCTTGAAAAGCAGATGCAATCGCTCGAGGGCGGCAAGTCGAAGCTCTCTGGCGGCACCCAGCGCCTGCTCGACGACATCCTCGAAGAGGATTGAGCCTCTGCCGGCCCCCCTGCACGAGCCGGGAGCCCGGGTGCAGGGTATCAGGGTTCCGGCCGCATCCCGCTTGTTTTGCCCGCGCCGTCACGGTACAGTGCGCTCCCGCCATGCACATGCACACCGTTCCCGAATGTCTGCCCTGTCTGCTGCGTCAGGCGCTGCAGACCGCGCGTTTCGCCACCACCGACGAAGCGCTCCAGCTGGAGATCCTGCGCGCCGCCGCGGCCCACGTCGCCCGCGCCGATACGACTCCGCCGCCGGCGGTCTTCTCGCAGCCCGTCTATGAGGCCGTCGCGCGCATCACCGGATGCCACGACGTCTATGCCAGTCTGAAACAGGCCACCAACCGCCTGGCGCTCGAGCTCCTGCCTGAAGTGCGCGCGCGCGTCCTGCAGTCGACCGACCCGCTCGCGGCGGCCCTGCACGCCGCCGCCGCCGGCAATGTGATCGACGCCGGCGTCAACCACGGCTTCGACGTGCACCGCGACATGGAGGCCCTGCTGGCCACGCCATTCGCGATTGACGACCTCGACGCCCTGCGCGCACGTCTGCGGCCCGGCGCGCGGCTGCTCTATCTGGCCGACAACGCCGGCGAGATCGTCTTCGATGGCCTCGCGATCGAGCTGCTGCAAGCCGCCGGCGCGGACGTGACGTTGGTTGTGAAGTCGCACCCGATCATCAACGACGCCATGCGCGCGGATGCGGCTATGGCCGGACTGGAGGGCCGCGTGCCGATCCTCGAGACCGGCTCCGGCGACGTGGGGGTGAACTGGGCGCACGCCGCCCCAGCCCTGCGCCGCGCCTTTGACGCGGCCGACCTGGTGCTGGCCAAGGGCCACGGCCACTTCGAAACCCTGGCGGGCGAGCCCCACCCCGGGCTTTTCCTGCTGCTCAAGGCCAAGTGCCCGGTGGTGGCGGATACCGCCGGCTGCCGACTCGGCGACCTGGTGCTGATCCACGGCCGCCGCCTGGCTTGACCTGCTTCTCCGGGGGACCACCCCTGGCGCCGCCTCCGGCGAGGACCGTTGGTTCAGCGGCCAGGCCCCTGGGTCAGCAACCGTGCGTCGCAATGCGTTCCGGTGTGTCGCTCCGCTCAACCGCATCTTCGAAAACCCCTTGACTTCGCTTCATCGGTATCATACAAAGCGCGCCAGCAAAACGACTCGCTTCGGCAGGGGAGCAAGGGGCGAATTAATTCGCCAGGTGCGAACAGGCCGGTACGGAGCCCTACATGGGCGGCCCGTGCCGGCCTTTTTGTTTTCCTGGATCGGAAGCGCCAACAACAGACAACAAGAAGGGAACAGAAGATGACAGCCACATGCAAGAACCGGAAACTTACCGACTGGGTCGCCGAAGTCCATGCCATGGTCAAGCCGGATCAGGTCGTCTGGTGCAACGGGTCCCAGGCGGAATACGACGCCATGATCAAGCTCATGGTGGATGCCGGCGCGGCAACGCCGCTGAAGAAACGCCCGAACAGCTACCTGTTCCGCAGCCACCCCAGCGACGTGGCGCGCGTCGAGG
>CAZZCT010000204.1:0-9205 GCA_964652365.1 uncultured Lentisphaerales bacterium | reverse complement strand
GCAGGGTCAAGAGCACGAAACTGCGGCAGGCTTCGCGGCAACTCTCGCAGAACAGTGATTCGATTTCCCGGTTGACAACCCCCCCCCGTGGTTGGGACATTGTGCCATCGCTCTGCCTTGGTGGCGGTCCGCGTGGTCCGCCTGTTGGCGCAGTGGTTACGAGGGAGCTTAGTGTGTCGTCTTTGGTGCAAGAGCCCGCGCCGGGCAGTTCGATTCTAGCCTGTGCGGGCGACGTCGTGGAGGTGATGCTGCGCCTGGACCGCGATCGTCCCGGGCGTGCCGCGTTGCGCACCAACTTGGGCCATGCCGCCGTGCAGCGGGGGGAGATCATTGCGCACACCGAGACGCAGCGGCCGTTCCTGGCGCGCGACTGGCACGATCTGCCGATGGAGACCGTGGCACCCGGGCGCTTTGCCGTCCGCGTCCCTCTGATTGAGGTCGGAGCCTTTGCGGCCAAGGCCTGCTTTATTCCCAGCGGCAGCCAGGTGCCGGAGTGGCCCGAGGGCGGCAATCTGGCGATCAAGGTGGCGCCGGCGCACACCGCCTGCGCGAACACGGTTTACTCGGCCTTTGTGCGTCAGTTCGGTCCAGCCCGCCGGCGGGATCCCCGCACGGACGGACGCCGGCGCATTGAGGCACGCCTGGCGGCGGAAGGCTATGCCGTGATCCCGCCGTCGGGCACCTTCCGCGATCTGCTGCGGCACCTGGACCTGATCCTGGGTCGTATGCACTTCCGGGTCCTGCAATTGCTGCCGGTGCATCCGGTTCCCACCACCTATGCCCGCATGGGCCGTTACGGCAGCGCGTTTGCGGTGCTCGATTTCATGGCCGTCGATCCCAGCCTGGCCGAGTTCGACCGGCGTACCACGCCGCTCGACCAGTTCCGCGAACTGATCGACGGGGTGCATGCGCGCGGGGCCACGCTCTTCATGGACATGCCGGCCAACCACACCGGCTGGGCCTCGACGCTGCAGATTCACCACCCGGACTGGTTTCGCGTGCGGGCGGACGGGGCCTTCGAGTCGCCCGGGGCCTGGGGCATCACCTGGGAGGATCTGGTGGCGTTGGACTACCGCCAGCCGGCGTTGCGCAGCTACATGGCGGACGTGTTCCTCTACTGGTGCCGGCAGGGCGTCGATGGGTTTCGCTGCGACGCCGGCTACATGATTCCGGCCGAGACCTGGCGGTACATCGTCGCCCGCGTGCGCGACCAGTATCCGGACACGGTCTTCCTGCTGGAGGGGCTGGGCGGGAAGATCGAGGTAACCGAGCAGTTGCTGGCCGAGGCCGACCTAGACTGGGCCTACTCGGAGCTCTTCCAGACCGAGTCGCGGGCCGCGTTCGAACACTACCTGCCGGGAGCCATGGCGCTGGCCGAGCGCACCGGGCCGCTGATTCATTTTGCCGAGACGCATGACAATGAGCGCCTTGCGGCACGGGGCGAGATCCATGCCCGCATGCGCACGGCCCTGGCGGCCCTGCTCTCGCACCAGGGCGCCTTCGGCGTGGCCAACGGCGTCGAGTGGTTTGCGCGCGAACGCATCGATGTTCACGGGGCCGCCGCCCTCAACTGGGGCAGCAGCCTGAACCAGGTGCCCGCCCTGGCCACCCTGAACGCCCTCCTGGCGACGCATCCGGCATTTGGGGTGCATGCCCGTGCGCAGCTGGTGCAGAATGGCGGTGGCAACGCCCTGGCGGTCGTACGCCGGCCGGCCGAGGTCGGGCCGGGGCTGGAAGCCGGAGAAATACTCTTGGTGTTGATCAACCTGGATGCCCGCCATGCGCAGACGGTCCAGTGGCCGCACGACCTGATGCCCGCCGGCGCGCTGCACGATCTGCTGGGAGGGGGCGACCTGCGGGTGACGGCGCACCATGGGCACTGCCGGCTCGATCTGAGCCCCGGCCAGGTGCTCTGCCTCTCCTGCGATGCCGCGGCACTCCGCGCGCTCCAGCGGGTGCGGCGGCGCGGACCGGGCCGCGAGCCTGCGCAGATCACCGCGCGCCGCCTCACGCTGCTGGCCTTGCGGGCACGCCGCTGGCTTGGCGCCGTCGAAACGCTTCCGGCTGGCGTCGATGCGGCCGCGCTGGGCCGGGAGCTGGCGCGCGATCCGGCGTCCTTCTGCATCCGCCAGGCCGGCGGCCACGGCGTGGCCCGGCTGGCCACGTGGACCTGGCCCGTCGACGTACGGCGCACCGTCATGATACCGCCCGGTTGCCTGCTGCGAGTGGAGTCGGCGCATCCGTTCCGCGTCCGCGTGCGGCACGGCGAGTGTGCGGTCGCCGCCGACTCCAGCGTGGCGCTGGCGGCGGACCGTCATCTGGCCCTGTTGCCCGTCAGTCACGCCTGCGTGGCGTCCGCGGCCGAGGCCGCTGATTCCGTCTGTCTGGAACTGGACCTGCATGTGTTCGAACCCGCGGGTGTGCAGCGGGCCTGCGCGCCGCTGCTGGCCCTGGCGCCGGGCGGCCTGGCCAGCGTGATCACCCAGATCGACGACAACCAGGTGCGGGCGGATGGTCGGTACGCGCTGCTGACCAACGGGCGCGGGGCCATGGCGCAGGTGCGGGCGGCCTGGGGCGACGTGCGCAGCCAGTACGACGCGCTGTTGGCCGTCAACCCGGACGCGCGGGTTCCCGTGGACCGTCGGGTCTTCTGGACGCGGTGTCGTGGCTGGGTGGTGCACTGCGGTTATTCGCAGGCCATTGAGGCCGCCTGCGTGGCCTCCTTTGAAGCCGACCCGGGGGGCACGCGGGCCTCGTGGCGATTCATCGTGCCGGCCGGCATGGGCCGCTGGATTCCCCTGTCCATCTCGCTCAGCCTGGTGCGCGGTCGCAATCGTGCGGTGCTGCGCATCACGCGGGAGCTGGCCCCGGCCATGCCGGATGTCCTGGAGGACGCCGCACCCGTGACGGTGGTGCTACGACCGGACATCGAGGCGCGCTGCTTCCACGCCAAAACCAAGGCCTTCGAGGGCCCGGAGCAACAGTGGCCGGCGGCGGTGCAGGGCGAGGCCGCGGGTTTCGTGTTTCGCCCCACACCGTCGGAGGTGTACCACCTGCGCAGCGACGTCGGAACCTATCATCCGGCGCCCGAATGGTGCTATCAGGTCGGGCATCCGGACGATGCGGACCGGGGGCTCGGCGGGAGTTCGGACCTCTTCAGTCCCGGGTGGTTCGGAATGGAGCTGTGCGGCGGCCAGCGTGCCCATCTGACCGCCGCGTACGAGGAGTCCGATGACGCGGCGGCCGGCGAGGCTGCGATCGTCAGACCGCTGCCGGGGCGCCTGCCGCTCGGCGAGGCGCTGCGCCGGGCGCTCGATGTCTACCTCGTCCGGCGCGACCAGCACCACACGGTGATTGCCGGCTATCCCTGGTTCCTCGACTGGGGTCGCGACACGTTGATCGCCCTGCGCGGTGTGATTGCGGACGGTCGCAACGAGTTGGCGCTCGACATCCTCTGCGAGTTTGGCCGGCTCGAGCGCGACGGCACGCTGCCCAACATGATTCGGGGCCGCGACGACGCCAACCGCGACACCTCCGATGCGCCCCTGTGGTTTGCGGTCGTGGCCGGCGACCTGCTGGCGGTGCTGGGAGCCCCGGACGTGCTCGGCGCGCCCTGCGGCATGCGCACCCTGCGCGACGTGCTGCTGTCGATCGTATCTCACTACCGCGCCGGAACCCCGAACGGCATCCGGATGGACGCGACCACCGGGTTGGTCTACAGCCCGCCTCATTTCACCTGGATGGACACTAACCTGCCGGCCGGAACCCCCCGTGCCGGCTATCCGGTGGAGATTCAGGCGCTCTGGGTGGCGACGTTGGACTTGGTCAGCAAGTGGATTGAGCCCGGTTGGCAGCCGCTGGCTGCGCAGGTGCGCGCCTCGCTGGCCCGCCTGTTCACCTTGCCCGAGGGCTGGCTGGCCGACTGCCTGCGCGCGGACCCCGGGGTGTCGGCGCAGGTCGCGGTGGCCGAGGATGCCCTGCGCCCGAACCAGTTGCTGGCCGTGACGTTGGGTGCGCTGACCGATCCGGCCTGTGTGCGCCGGATCGTGTCGGCCTGCGAATGCCTGTTGGTGCCCGGCGCGTTGCGCAGCCTGGCGGACCGGCCCGTACGCGTGGCACAACCCGTACGGCACGCCGGCCGCCTGTTGAACGACCCGGTGCGACCCTATTGGGGCGCGTACCGCGGCGACGAGGATACGCGCCGCAAACCGGCCTATCACAATGGGACCGCCTGGACCTGGGTCTTTCCCCTCTATTGTGAGGCCCTGCTGATCGCCGGTGGCGAATCGGCTCGCGCAACGGCCCTGGCCCTGTTGGGTTCGGCCACCGTGGGGATCAACCAGGGATGCGTGGGCCAGACGCCCGAGATTCTGGATGGCGATGCGCCGCATACCGCTCGTGGGTGCGGTGCGCAGGCCTGGGGCGTCTCGGAGCTCCTGCGCGTCTGGAAGCGCTGCCAGCCGCCGCCCGGTGCGAGCGCGTAAGGTCCGTTGTCCGGCGCTGCCGGCTGCGGACGTTCGCACCGTGGCGTGCCGACCCCCGGAGGAGTCGCACACATGCTCAAGCTGACGGTCTACATTCCGGAGACGCACCTCGAACCGGTCAAAACGGCGCTGTTCGCGGCCGGGGCCGGTGGCTACCCGCGTTACGACTGCTGCGCCTGGCAGGTGCGCGGCGAGGGCCAGTTCCGTCCGCTGGCGGGCAGTGCTCCGTTCGTGGGCCAAACCGGGGTCATCACGCGGGTGCCCGAATTCCGCGTCGAGATGCTGTGCCATGAGTCCTGCGCCGGAGCGGCCATCGCCGCGTTGCGCCAGGCCCACCCCTACGAAGAACCGGCCTACGACTTCGTCAGACTCGACGGTGCGTACCCGGCTGCCGGGCAGCCGTGATCCGGAGTTTTCTGCGGCGGCTCACGGGGATGCTCGCCCAGGTCATCGGGCGTCGGCCCCTCGGCGGTGCGCCGCCATGGAGGGCGAGCGTCCTCGATCGCCATCCCCCGGTCCCTCGTCCATAACTTCAAGCTTCGTCCGCAGATTTCGCAGATTACGGTTCAGACCGCGGCTGGGCGTTGGCCGACCGGGTGCCCCAAGGGCCTGGGGCACCCCTACCCATCGGGACGCACGTCGGGCCGACGTGCGCCACAGGGCGAGCGTGGTACGGGCTGAAAGCCCGTGCCACGATTGGAGCCGAAGTCACCCCCTCGTTTGTTCGCGGCGCAGCCGCGCGGCGGGCTCGTCCACGTTCGGACTTCTATGCCGGGGCTGGTTGAGCTATCCTTGACCGTGTTCTGGCAGTGGCGGGCCGGCGGGGCCCCGGAGCCGCGGGTTCGCGGCAGTACGCGCGCGGCGCGTGGATGGTGAGCGATCTTGAAGGCTGATGGTTCGTGTCGTAGCGCGGCCGTGAGGCGGCTTTTTTGTGGGCAATACTTGAACGGGTGTCCGGAGGCTTCGCGGCCACCGGCCTGGAAGGCGCCCGACGGTTCCCGCGTCCCGGGGCGGGGGTGTGTCGGCCATGCGTAACGCCGCACCCGTTCCGACCGGCGAGCCGTCGCTGACCGAAGTCCATGAGTACACCTGGCGCGACGTCCGGGCCCGCTTCTGGCCATTGATCCAACCGCATCGGTGGTACCTGATCGCAGCCGGCGTCCTCGTTTCGGGCGTTGGCCTGGCGGTGGCCGTTACGCCGCTGCTGCCGAAGTACATCATTGACGTCGCGATCCCGCAGCGCAGCATTCGGTTGGCCGCCATTGCGGCGGGGATCTTCCTGCTGGCCATGTTCGTCCGCATGACGATCTGGTACGTGGCCATGCGATTGGTCTACTGGGTGCAGCAGTCCGTGATCTGCGAACTGCGCAAGTCCAGCTTCCAGCACCTCCAGCAGCTCTGCCTGCGCTTTCACAGCCGCTACCCCAGCGGGTTTCTCTACGAGCGCGTGTTCGGCAATTCGATCAACGCCCTCGGAGGATTCCTGGCCGCCGTCTTCCAGCAGTTGGCTACCTACCTGTCGGGACTGATCTTCAGCCTGGGGTTCTGCCTCTACCTGAGCCCGGTTCTGACCCTGGCGATCCTGCTGGGGGCGGCCGGCTACGTGATGGCCGCGCGCCGGTTGTCGCGGCGCATCTATCAGAAGCATCGCGTGGCCAACGAGGCCGGCATGCAGATTGTGGCGCTGATCATGGACAAGCTGCGCGGTGTGAAGACCGTTCAGGCGACGGCCATGGAGGATCTGATCCTGGCGGAGTTCGACAGCAAGCTGTGGCCCTCGATGCGCAAATGGATGGATGCGGTGCTCGAGAGCATGAAACTGGGCTTCGTGACCGAAGGTCTCAGCTACGGCATCACGGCTACCGTCGTCACCTGCGGCGCGGCCCTGGTCATCTGGCATCCAGACACGGTCAAAGTCGGCGTGCTGGTTGCATTCATGGGCTATCAGGGCATGCTGATCGGCATGATGCAGTCATTGACCAACATGTACGGGCAGTTCATGAGCGCCAAGACGGCCTTCGACCAGCTCTTCACGATTCTGGACACCACCTCCACGGTGGCCGAGAACCCCGCTGCGCGGATGCCGGCGCGCGTCGCCGGCGAGCTGGCGTTCGACCGGGTTACGTTCGCTTACGAGGAGCAGCCGGTGCTGCAGGATCTCTGCGTGCGGGTGCCGTGCGGCCAGTCCGTGGCGCTGGTCGGACGCAGCGGCAGCGGCAAGTCCACGGTGCTGAACCTGCTGATGCGCTTCTTCGATCCGCAGTCCGGCGCCTTGCGTCTCGACGGGCAGGACATCTGCGAACTCCCGCTGCGCGGTTACCGGGGCCTGTTCAGCGTGGTGCTGCAGGATCCCTACCTCTTCGACACGACCATCGCCGCCAACCTTCGTTACGTGCGGCCCCAGGCCACGGACGCCGAGCTGATCGAGGTGCTGAAGAAGGCCCGTGCCTGGGACTTCGTTTCGCGCTTCCCCGACGGCCTCCAGCAGCGCGTGGGCGAGGCCGGCGGGCAGGTCTCCGGCGGACAGCGGCAGCGACTGGCGATTGCCCGCTGCATGCTGATGGCGCGGCGCTACGTGCTCCTGGACGAAGCCACCTCGGCGCTCGACGTGGAGTCCGAACAGGAGGTCCAGGAGTCGATGCGCGAGCTCTTCACGGGCCGCAGCGTCTTCGTAATCGCGCATCGCCTGAGCACGATCCGGAACGTCGATCGCATCCTGGTCATGGACCAGGGACGCCTGGTCGAGGATGGCAGCTTCGACGCGCTGCTCGAACGCCGCGGTCTCTTCTGGCGTCTGCACATGATCGCCACCTCCACCAGCACCCACCGGTTGAAACTGGATGAAGCCGGCTTTGCGTAGTCGCACGTCACGCGCACGCGCGTCCGACAGGGGGCCGGACTGCGGCGGCGTGAGCGGCTGGCGGTGGCTCAGGGCGCGTCCACGATGAGTGCCGCGGCACGACGATGGCGGTAGATCTCGATCGTCGGCGAAACGAAGTAGGATCGGAACATGGGATCCAGCCGCCCATAGAACTCCCGGTTCAGATAGGGAAGGTCGAAATAGGCCACCCGTTCGAAGTCCGACGGCCTCTCGCGCAGGTGGGCGTAGAGATTCATGTGCCCCCCATCACCATGGCGCATCCAGCGCAGGTAATGCAGCGATGAGATCTCGATCAGGTCGTTGGTGCCGATGGAAGCGAGGGTGTTCAGGGAGTTCTCGCTGTGCGTGCGCACCAAGCCGCCATCGGGAGTGCGAAAACCACAGTATCGACTCCACGCGAAGAGGTGCAGCGTCTGGCCAGGCCGGAGGTTGGCCAGCAGCCAGCGGTCTGCCGCCACACGCGTCTCGCGGCCATAGCGACGGGTCGTCGAGAGCGTGAAGGCCGTCGTGTAGAGCGTCACCAGCAGCGTCAGTGCCACGGCCAACCGCCGCCGCCAGGCCGGGTGATGGTCGTCCGTTTCGGCCCCCAGCCAGAGTCCTGCGAACAGGGTTCCCAGCACGATGACCGGCATGTAGTAGCGCAGAGGGACGAGGTGCATGCTCACCGTCAGCGCGAGAAAGACCGCGAGAAAGATGATAATCACCCAGCGCTTGCGACCCGCGCGCCAGTTGCGCAGGAAATGAACGCACCCCGCCAGCGCGGCTAGGTAGAGCGGCAGGCCCATGCTGAAGGGCCACGCCGCCGCAAGCTGGTACCTTCCGCGGTGGTACTGCCATCCGTGCGCCGGCAGGCTGAAGCCGAGGTGGTGGCCGCTGGTGTGGGCGCGTTCGTACGCCAATGCTGCGAGCGTGTCGCGGAACCGGAGAAAACTGAAAGGCGTGACCGCGAAACAGGCCGCCAGCGCGCAGCCGGCCACGATGACCAGCATCGATACCCGACGTCTCCATGACACGCGCGCTAGGCCCAGGGCCGTGATGGGGGCTAAGGCCACGATCGCCGCCGTGTACTTCGATCCAACGGCGAGACCCACACAGAGGCCGGTCAATGCCGCCACGCGCGGGCTCGGCTGCTCGCCCAACCGGAGCGACATCAGCAGCGCGAGCATAATCCAGAAGGTCATCATGACGTCGGTGACGGCCACGTGACTATCCCAGACATGGAGGGGTAGAATTGCCGTGAATGCGGCTGCCAGGAGCGCCTGGCGCGGACTGCCCGCGAGGCAGCGCGCCAGCAGGAAGACAGCCAGAATCGTGGCCGTGCCGTAGACGGCGCTGATGGTGCGACCGGCCAGGTACGCCTGCCAGTCCTGCCGCCCGGGCTGCAGCCACTTGAGGCCGCCGTGGAGCAGGGCGGTGCTGTAGCAGAGAAAGGATGGATAGTTGATGAAGACCGGATCGGGATGCTGCCAGGAGACGCTCAAGGCATGCTCAACCACATAGTCGTGTTCGTCCGGATGGAGATCCGTCCTCTCGGGAAGCCCCCATGACAGGCCCCAACACCGCAGCAGCAGTCCCGCGAGTAGGATGCCGGCCAGAATCAGCCAGACGCGCCAACCGCTCCTCACCTGCACGGAATGCCCCCTTGGTTTCTCTCAGTTGTGTTGCCATGCGACACGAGCGCCAACCGCACCCATCCGGGCGTGCTTATTATCGCGTTGAAATGGCGCGGCAAGATGGTTATTAAAACATAACAGCGGCTGCCGGTCAACGGCAGGCGAAGTGACCTCAAACTGCGAGAGTTGCCGCCGAATCTGCCGCCCCGACGTGCGCCTGCCCATGC
>CAZZCT010000203.1:0-9243 GCA_964652365.1 uncultured Lentisphaerales bacterium | reverse complement strand
GGTTCGCGGCGGCGCGACGATCAAGCCGCGCTGGCCCATGCCGATGGGGGTGAAGATGTCCATGCTGCGCATGGAGACCTCCTCGGGCACGGTCTCCAGATGAAAGCGCCGGTCTGGAAACAGCGGCGTCAGATTCTCGAAGGGCACGATCCGGTGGGCATCTGAAGCAGCCTTGTTGTTGACCTGGTCGACCCGGGCCAGGGCAAAAAACTTCTCCTTCTCGCGCGGATCGCGTACCGGCCCTTCCACATAGTCGCCCGTGCGCAGGCCAAACCGACGCACCTGCGAGGGGGCCACATAGACGTCCTCAGGACAGGGCAGGTAGTTGGCCCGCGGCGAGCGCAGGAATCCAAACCCATCGGAGAGGATCTCCAGAATGCCGCTGGCGTGCACGGCCCCGCCACGGCGCATGTAGTTGCGCAGGATCTCGAAAATCAGTTCGTGCTTGCGCAACGAGGCCAATTCGTCAGCCGGGATGGTCCCGTCGATCAGGCCGTGCAGCTCTGGCAACTCTTTCTGCTGCAGGTCGGTCAGGGCCAACGGCGGCAAGTTGGAACGCGGCACCGTCGGTGCCGGCGTGACCGTGTCGCCGCCATCGACGGGCGGACGAAAGTGCGGGTCACTGGCACCGGCGGCCTCATGCGGCCGCCGGTCGCGGTTGTCGCGGTTGTCGCGGTTGTCGCGGCCGTCACGCCGGTGATCGGCCGGGTAACGTCGAACGTTGCGGTTCCGCGCAAAGCGCGACCAGCGGGAAGACTGGCCGCCGCTGTTACCGCCGCCGCCGCTGTTGCCGCTGTTGCCGCCACTGTTGCCGCTGTTGCCGCTGTTGCCGCCACTTTCGCCGCCGCCTTCCGCCCGTGGCGGACGCTCGCCGGAATCCTGACGCGGCGTATTCTCGTGCCCTTCACTCATGCATCTTTCTCCAACACGGCCGCGAGCATGTCGCGGGCTGCGGCCCGCAGTTGCTCCAGGCCACCATCATTGCGAATCACGTAATCGGATCGTCTGGCCTTCGCGGCCATCGACCACTGCGCGGCGATTCGGCGGCGCGCCTCAACCGGCGTCAAACCGCGCGCCTGAAGGCGCCGCAGTTGCTCATCCCGTCGGCAGACGACGCAGACGACGGCATCCCAACCCGCCGTGTCCCACCCCACTTCGAAAAGCAGCGGGACCAGGGCCGCCTTGAAACGGCTGCCGGCCGTCGGCACGACGCGCCAGGCGTCGACGGCCGCCCGGACCAGCGGGTGCACAATCGCATTCACACAGAGACGGGCTTCGTCGCACTCGAAAACCAACCGGCCCAGCTTGGCACGGTCAATCCCGCCAACGGCGTCCAGAATCTCCGCGCCAAACACCGCGCGCAACGGCGCCACCGCTGGTCCGCCCGGCGCCTCGAGCGCGTGCACGGCATGGTCCGTGTCGAACACATCGCCGCCCATCTCAACCAGAAAGCGCGCCAACGTACTCTTGCCGCAGGCAATCCCCCCGGTTATGGCAATGCACCGCATGGATTTCGCAGAGCCAACTGGCTGGAGCACTTGCGTGCTTGCAGCCCTGGGAGCCTGCCGTCTTTGCGCCCTAAGCTCGCGGAGGACCAGGCGTGATGGGTTTCCCTGTGCATGCTGCGCGGAGGCGGACATCGCCCCTTTTCGTGCGTTCATGCTGTCGGGACTGCTGCCGGCTGGTCAAGTGTGCACTCCTTGATCACAGCTGCACCGCCCATCCTCATCCGTTCGCGTGCCCAACCGGGACGATCACGGAGTCGCGACATCCGCCTTGGGCAAACCGTCGGCGGCGATCATGGCGGTATCGGCGGTCTTCAACGAACGTCCGGCCGGATCGACCAGACGCGCGGTCACGAAGATCAGCAGGTTCTTCTTCTCGCTCTCTTCGGCCCGACTGCGGAACAACCGTCCGATCACCGGAATGTCGCCCAGTACCGGGATTTTGTCGTCGATCTCGCGCCGCACTTCCTGAATCATGCCGCCCATCACAACCGTGGCGCCATTGTAGATCGAAATGCTGGTCGAGACGCTGCGCACGTTGAAGAATGGCTGCTTCATGGGCAGGGTGACCACCGTGCCGGACACCGGGTCGATGAACTGCGAGCCGTAGTCCTCGAACTTCTCGAACTGGACCACCTGCGGGTTCATGCTGAGGTTGATCATCTGCCCCTCGGGGCTGACCTCGGGAACAACCTGCAGCACCACGCCCACCTCGCGCATCTCGAAGTTGCTGGGCTCCACCAGTCCGCCAATCTGCAGATCGGTCGTGGTATTTCCGGCGCTGCTCTGGGTGGTGATGGGCTCGACCGAGAACTCGGTCGGGTAGATGAACTCGGTCACGACCTTGATGACGGCTTCCTGGCCGGACTTGGTGACGACCTTGGGCGCCTGCAACAGATCGGTGTTCTGGCGCTGGCTCAAGAGGTGCAGGATGAACGACAACTCCGGGTTCGTCAGCACGCTAGCCACGTGCAGCATGTTGTCGGCGACCGAACTGACGCCAAACGCGTTCGCCGGGGTGTCCGACAGGTAGCGCAAGCCCGTGGTGCCGCTGCCGCTGCCCACCTCGATACGCGGGGTGGACTCGAGCGACGAGCCGCCCTTCTGATGGGCGAGTTCCCAGTTGTCCGTCAGCAGCCACTCCATGCCGACCGACTCAAGATCCGCCTGCGCGACCTCGACAAAACGGGCTTCGATCTCGATCTGGCGCGGCGTGACATTGAGATCCTCAAGCACGCGCTCGAGCGCGGCCAGGTTGTCCTCGGTATTGGCGACCTGCAGTTTGCCGATGCTGGGGACATAGGTGATCGAAGATCCATCCGGCCACTCGACGCCTAGACCGCGGAAGAACTCCTTCCAGTCGCCCCGTTCCTCGACCTCGGCCGGGGCCATGAAGCCGCCACCCGTATCGGCACCGGCGCGCATCTCGCGCCGCACACCGATCACGCGCTCCTGGAGCGTGGGAAGCACGTTGTAGGAGCGCGGCACGATGTCCTCTGTGGCCATGCCGGAGGGCATGATCATCACGATATTGTCCTTGATGCGGAACTTGAGTCCCGCCACGTCGGTTACGATGCGCAGAGCGCCCATCAACGTGACATAGCGGGCGCTCAAGGTGATCGGCGTGCCGAAGCCGGTCGCGCCGGCGTCCGGGGCGGCCGGGGCAAAAGGATCGTCGCTGCGGGCCGGCGCGGCCTCAGCCGCAGCGGCGCCGCTCTGCTTGAGCACAAAGTTCACGCCGCGCTTCTCAGGCGGCAGGTTCGGGTCATCGAATTCGCGGCTGGCGGACTCGAAGAACGCAACCACGTCGTTGATGTTGGCCGCGCGGAAATTGATCTCCGGGATCGTGATGCGATCCATCTTCTCCTTGACCACGTCCTCCTGGCTCTTGCCGTCCTTACCAACCGCCCGCCCGGAAGTGGCCTTGGGCTGCGTCATGTCGATCTGGACGGTGTCGATCGCGTAGTCGCGCGGGTTCCACGCGTCGCGAACGTCCCGAATCATGCGGGCGCGCGTGGCGTTGCGCTCGGTGCTCGACACGTCGAAGGTGCGCTCGCCGACCTTCTCCAGCATGTCCATGGCATCGGCGTCAAAGGGCTGGTCGCGCAGGATCGTCTCGAGTTCGGACTGGGCTTTTTCGTACTCGCCGGTGATGTAGTACTGCCGGGCGCGCTTCATGTGACGCGCCACGCCCTCGCGGCTGTCCTGGTAGTTCTTTTCATTCCAACGAGCGGCCTCGCGCACCGGCGGGGGGGCCGGAGGGTTGTTGATCTCGTCCTCAAGTTCCGAGACCAGCTTGGGCGCTTTGGGATGGCCCTTTTCACGCGCCCGCCGTGCGATCTGAACCGCGCCCTGGCGGTCGCCCTTCTTCCAAAGCAGAACCGCCTGGCGGTAGACCGCTTCGGCCACACCGCGTTCAGCCTCCTCGCGCAAGAGTTCGTTGCCTGGCCGCTCGCCAATGAAATTGAGGGCCTCGCCGTAGAGCTTCTCGGCCTCCTTGTAGTCGCCGTCACGCAGCGCCTTGCGCGCGCTGGTAAGGCTGGTCTTGCCGTGCTCCTCCAAGGCCTTGCGCCGCATCGATTCGAGCGTCTGGATCTCTGAGACCAGACTGTCACGCGTGCCGGCATCGACCACTACGGCGACAGCAGGCACGGGCTCGACCGGAGCCCCGGCTGGAACGTCGACGGCGGGCGCTTCGGCGACGGGCGCTTCGACAACCGCCGGAGCTTCGGCAGCCACGGGCGCTTCCGCGGCAGGAGCTTCGGCAACGGGAGCTTCGGCCGCCGCAGGCGCTTCCGCAGCGGGCGCTGCGACAGCCGGCGCGTCGGCCGCAGGCGCTTCCGCGGCGGGCGCTTCGACGGCGGGGGCTGGAACTGGAGCGGCCGGAGCCTTACCATTCCCACCCAGCAGGTCATCAAGATTACCTGCCAGACCATCTTGGCCGAACGCTGTGAAAACACCCAATGTCATCGCGGTCGACGCCGCAAGGACCCGCACACTCCACCTGGCCGGATGCATCATGAGGAACCACTCCTTCAACTACTGAGAAAATCTGACGCGCGGGCGCCACGCACCCGAAGCGTGCGAGCCACACCGGATAGCAATCGGGCGATCACTGGAGCCTGGGAACATCGATCTCTTTTCCGTCGAGATCATTTCGTATTACAACAGACTGCTTGGTGGTGTCAACTTTGATCACGCGGTAGACCGCCCCCCGCATCGTGAAGGTGCCGTCCACGACGGCTTTGTACTCCGATCCGTCGAGCGGCAGGACAAAGAGAATGTCAAAGTCCGTGTAGACGGTATCCTGTCCCACAATCAGGACGAACTCCTTGCCCTCACGCACCAAAATGGCGCGCGAGACGTCGAACTCGCGCTCGGCGCCACCCAGGGTGGGATCCGGGCGACGTTCGGTGCGGGCCTCAAGACGCACGAGCGTAAAATCGGTGTCGCCCACCTTCTGGCCCGGGTCAACCCACAGGGTGCGCGGATCGGTCCCGGCCAGGTTGATCTGGCAGCGCTTCTTGCCGTTCGGCATGGTGATCGTGCCCATGAACTTCATTGGCAGCTGGCGACCGACGATCGCCTTGACCCGCAGTTCGACGTCCAGATCGGGATGCTTGTCCTGGTTGAGCGGATCGGTGCCGGCCCGGTGTTCGGTGAGATTCGAGAATCCGTCACCGTCGCTGTCGGCCGTGTCGTCGGCCGGATCGAGTTTGCTGAGCCCGTAACGGGACTCGGCCTGGTCGGGGATGCCGCCGCCGTCGGTGTCGTGCGCGGGATCGATCTCCGGCGGTTTGGGCTGGGGTGTCTTGCAGAAGGGACACTCCTCCGCCAGGTAGGGAATCGGCAAGTGGCAATCCACGCACCAGACGCGCGCTTCGGGTACCAGGAAGCCGGCCAGGTGATTGCTGTCGACCGCGATCCGGTAGGGGCTGTCGAGTGCGGCCAGGGCGCGCGCATAGGGCTGCAGATCGAGCGCCCTGGCGTGCGGATGAGCCGGCAAGAGGCCGCCGAGTTCCTGCTCATAGGCCTGCTCGCGGTGGCGTTGTGAGGCCCCTTCCACCGCTAGGTAGATCAGCGCGAGCACGAGCGCCAACAGGGCCGCGCCGGCAATGAACTTATCATAGTGCCGCGTGAGCCGATCAACCAGTCGAGATGCGCGAGCCACGGTTTACTCTCCCTGAAAATGGATGACGTCGATCTCAATCCGTGCATCCAGCAGCGGATCGATCTCCGGTCCCGAAACCAGACGTTGAGCGTGCGGCACGGCGGCCGGCCGGGGGGCGGGTGCCGCTGCCGGCGCAGGCGCGGCCGCCGGGTCGGCGGCTGGCGCTGGCGCGGGTTCGAGGTTGTGCACATCGGGGCCACGCTTGCTCAAGTCGACCTCGGTGACCACCATGCACGTGGCGCTGGCCGCCAGGCGGTTCAGCAAGTCCAGCAGCGGCAGCTTGCGTCCGGTCAGCTCCAGCGTGTAGTGGTGCGCGGTGTAAAGCCCGCCGCCGGCCGGCGCAACCGCCGCCGCTGCCGGGCGGCCCGGGCGGGTCGGCCGCTTGCGCGACGTCTCGGCCGCCTCCGCGACGCCGGATTCAAACTCCTCGCGGCGCACGGTGCGCCATTCGCTCAGGCGCGAGTCATACACCAGGCCCGCCAGCAGTTCGATGGTCTTGAGCTGCTGTGCCAGTCGCGGCACGTCGGCCGGGCTGGGCATGCCGCCTCCGGCGGCCAGGTACCGGCTGAATCCGAAGGCGAAGCCCTCGGGCACCACGCGCGCACCCGCAACAATCGGTGCCTGGCGCTGCAGATCGCGCACGCTCTCCTCCAGGCGCCGCTTGAACACCGCCGGACTGGGCTCCTCGGGTTCGATCTGGCCGACGCGCATGCGCTCGACCATGTCCCGCTCCTGCTCGCGCAGGTTGCGGACGTCGGCCTGCTGCACCAGGACGTTGGTGGCGCTCGGAAACGGGTCGGAGCTGAAGAGCTTCTGCAGTTCGGCCCACGTGGCATCGCGCGCGGCCAACTCAGTCGCCGCAGCCGACATGCTGCGGATCAACCGCCAGCCGCCGCCCACCACGAGGAGGAAGGCCAGCGCGCCCATGGCGATCAGGATGATCTTTTGCTGCTTCATGCTTACTTGCCTGCCAGCGTAGCTGACGTCGCGGGATCCAGTCCGGCCTCGATCGTGAACTCGCGCAACGGCAACCCCAGTTCCCGTTCGTTACGGATGATCACCTCGTCACTGAACAAGGGGTGGGCCTTCAGCCGGTCGCGCAGCAGTTCGGCGGCCGTGGCCTGTTGTCCGGCCTCTGCCGCCTTGAGCTTGTCGGTGAAACCTCGCCCGCTCAACCGCAGGCGGACGATCCGGCCCTGCGGGTCCTTGATCGACTCCACGCGCGTCAGCCACATGCCGTCGTACAGACAGTCGCGCAGGGCGGCCAGCATCCGGCTCCAGACGTACCGCCGCTCGACCAGATTGCGCAGCACCTCGGCGCGCTGCTTGGCCTGCCGGCTCTCGGCCGCCACGGTCGCCATGCGCTGCTGCTCGGCGCGGATGTCGGCGACCCGCCGCTCCACCGCGCCGCGCTGCCGGATGTAGAGTCGCAGGGTCTGGCCGGCTTGCAGCGACAGCGTCAGCAAAACCGCCACAATGGCCGCCGCGGCGATGCCGAAAAAGGGCAGCCGGCGGCGGAAGATCCGTTGTTTCACCAGAGTCGGCGGCATCAGGTTGATCTCGATCGGGCAGTGCGTGGCCCGGCGCAGGGCCAACCCCACGACCTCACCCAACTGGTGAAAATCAACGGCCGCCTTCTCGGGATCGGCCCGACCGCCCACCGTGACGTTGATGAACGGGTTCAGATACTCTGCCTCCACGCGCAGTTTCTCGCGGAAGAAGGTGTCCATGTGCGGCATGGTCGAGGTGCCGCCCGTCAGCAGAACCCGCTGCGGCGGGGTGCCGTTCTGCTGACTGCGATAGAAATTGATGGAGCGGTTGACCTCGGCATGCAGGCGCGTGATGACGTTGCGCACCACCTTGGAAACCCGGTCGGCCACCTCGTCGTCAGTCATGGCATAGACGCCACCGAGCGCGACCATGGCATGCTGACGCTTCAGCTCCTCGGCTTCCTTGAAGCTCAACTGGAAACTCTTGGCCAGCTCCTGGGTGATGGCGTTGCCTGCCACCGGAATGCTGCGGCTGAAGATCCGGTCCTGTTCGATAAAGATCAGGTTGGTCGAACGCGCCCCGACGTCGAGGACCATCGTGCACCCGGTCAGGTCCGGATAATTGTAGCGCACGCAGTTGAAGAGGGCCATGGGCGCCACGTCGACGATCTCGGGCGTCAGGCCGGCCGACAGAACACAGTCGGTCAACTCGGTGACGTTCTCGGTCTTGACCGCCACGATCATGACGTTCTGCTCGCCGACGTCGGCGTTGCCCACGAGCTGGTAGTCCCAGACGACCTCCGAGATCGGGAACGGCACGTTCTGCTCGGCCTCGTACTGGATCATCTGCTGGATCTTGTCGCGCGCCACGGACGGCAGCCGCACGTAGCGCGGGAAGACCGCCTGACCGGAAAGGGTCATCAGCAGCGGTGCCGGCCGGATCCCCCGCTCGCGCATCAGGTCGCGGATACCAGCCACGATGTACGCCGAGGCGTCGGTCTCGCTGTCTACCTCGATGCCAAGTTCGGCAATCCCGTACTGGGTCAACTGGGGCAGTTGGCCGTTCCTGATCACGAACTCGGCCAACACCAGCTTGCTGGCGCCGACGTTCAACGCAAGGACGCGATTGGACGCAAACACTACTTCACCGCCTCGTAGTCGTCGATGTTGGCCAGGCCGAACGGCGACTTGGACCGGTCGACCAGGTAACCGTCACGCCGGATCACGCTGGAGCTCTCGAGCACGTCGCGGTTCTTCCACCAGTCCGGCGGCAGGTTCGGAATGCCGACGACCTGGTCGCTGGCGACGACCTTGCCGCCGACCGAGATCTCGACCGCAAAGGCCACCACGCTGCCGAACCGTTCGACCGCCTGCGGGGGCAGCACGACTGCGGCCGAGTGCTCGCCGCGCGCCACGTCGCCGTGGCGCACCGTGGTCTGGTAGACGCTGTATTCGCGCTTGCGCTCCTCGTTCAGCCCTTCGGCCATGACCGTGTAGGAGATGGTCAGCTCGTCCAGCCACTCGGGCTGGGTGTCGTAGTCGACCGCGAAAAAGGCCCATTCGCGCGGCTTGCGCGTCGCACGGGTGGCGTTACTCTGATATTCGGGCGTGCGCACCAGCAGGGACCGCCCGACTTTTGGCATCTTCCGGATCCGCACCGCGTTGGCGGCCAGCACGGCGGCCGGCGCTCCGGCGGGCGGCACCCGCGCAGCCATCTGAGCCTGCGACTCGGGCGCCAACGACAGGGCGGCCAGGACAACCACCGTCGCATGGACCAGTACAGGTGAGGCATACTTCATGGCACGTCTCCCACAATGCGTCCGAGCGCGCGGAACGGCGCGTTTATCGTCTTCAGCATCAGAGTATCGACACTGTAGCGAAGCGCGGCCGCAAAGGCAAAGAAAAAGCATCCGGGAAACGACGCGCGTCGTTTTGGAGCGACGGCTTTCGCGCCACCAACCGCGCGAAGCGGCCGCGCCGGTGGTTTCGCCCGCGCGCGCCCGGTCTGCGCCCGCGTACCCCCAAACTGCGAGAGTTGCCGCCGAATCTGCCGCCCCGACGTGCGCATGCCCATGCA
>CAZZCT010000202.1:0-9397 GCA_964652365.1 uncultured Lentisphaerales bacterium | reverse complement strand
GGGCCCTCTCTGGCCCAACGCCGGCCGTAAGGGGATGGCGGTGGTGGGCGCTCACTCTCCGCAAGCTCAACGGGCCGATCATCGTGCCGCTCCTGAAGGAGGCGGGGGTGCGGGTCGAGTATCGCGAATACCCCGGCTACGGGCACGGATTCTATTTTGGCGGCGGTGCCGACCTCTGGGCCAAGGGAGCGAATGAAAAGGTCGTTGCGGACGTCGTGCGCGACGTGCTTGCGTTCCTCGTGGCGGGAAGCGGTCAACAAACGGCGAAGCCGGACAAGAAATAGGCACAACGCCGAACCAAGCGACACAGCTGACTCGCGATACACTCTGTCATGATGGAACGTCCAAGGTTGCGAGCCGCTGATCGCCAACGTTGGGCATAGGACCAATGTGCCCGCTTGCGGCAAGCTCACCCATGTCTTCGATCAGGACCATCGAGTCCAGAGGAATGCCAAGACTCGCAGTCGCGATGTCGGGGGATGATCCGGACGTTCTGTTCATCCATGGATGCACGGAGACGGCGGACATGTGGCAGCCCTTGATGCGAGCACTGAGGGATTCGGGTGTCTCGAGCGCAGCTCTCGACCTGCGAGGGCATGGAAAGAGCGGTGGTCACGAATCGCTTCAAGAAGCTGGTGTCGAAGACTACGTGGAGGATGTGGAGCGCGCCCTCGAAGTCATGCCATCAGTGAAAGTGGTTGTTGGCCACTCAATGGGCGGCCTGGTCACTCAGCTTGTGGCGGCACGGGTTGAGATCGCTCATGCAGTGTTGATCGCATCCTCTCCCGTTGCGGGGATGAAGAGCGATGGCATGCGTATGGCGCGTAGGCATCCGTGGACATTCCTGATGGCGACGCTGTATCGCAGCTTCAAACGGTTGTATCGCAATGAGAGAGTCACAAGGGCGCTTCTCTTCCATTCAGAAACCCCCTCTGAAACCGTCAGGAAGTTCATGTGGCGCGTGCAGGAGGACTCTTGGCGCGCAGGGAACGAAATGAACACGATTCTGCCCGACGCCGGAGCGGTGCGGTGCAGGGTAACTGTGATTGGCGGCGCAGAGGACTTCATGGTGTCGAGGGCTTCCAGCGAAAAAACCGCTGCTGCCTATCGAACGAAGGCGATCTACATCGATCATTGCGCCCATATGGTCCCCCTTGAGTGCAATCCAGTCGAGCTGTCGCGTATCATCATGAACGAGGTATCCGGCAGCCTGTGTGGGGGAGCCTCACGATTCGCTCGAGCGGACAGATCAATCGCTTCGCAATCGACGCTGCCATCTATCCCAAGCGAGAGAGCGATGAACGGACTCCCCCAGTGATGATGCTTTTGCCGAACTGCGGCTCCGTTGTGACCGTGATGCTCGGCTGCCTCGGCCTTCTCTTCCCCAAAGCCGTCGGCCGCGTCCTGGGCATCGAGCCGGTGAGGCCGCTGGGAATCTCCGAGTTCCGTGCGACCTACGGCGGCTTTTTCCTCTGCCTTGGAATCGGATGCATTGTCGCCCAATCCGTGCAGGTGTTCACCGTCGTGGGAGCAGCGTGGTGCGCGGCCGCCTGTGCCCGCATGATGTCGTATGCCGTCGATGGCAGCCAGACACGGCACAACCTTGCCGGAGTGGGAGTCGAAGCAGGCATTGGCCTGGCCATGTTGGCGGCGCAGCTCTAACAGCCCGTGGCCAAAGTCCATCCCTGGCCTTTGGCCACCCGAAAAACTGCGATTTTCACGGGAGCTGCGCTCCCGGCACCTCATCCGTGAGGTGCAGCAGGCTGTTTGGCGACAGTCTGCTAACCACCCAATGCAAGGGAGTCGCGACGAGGCACAGCGGCGTGGATGAGCCTTTGGTCGCGAGCCGCTGACCGGAATCGTTCGCCCGCTGGAGCGAAACTCATGGTGCGAACACGAAAAAGCACCCCTGGGCCATACCTGTTGCACATGGAGGTGCTCCGGGAACGAATCACAGAGCCTGAGCGGTTTCCGTTCTCCCTTCCCGCCGTTCGCGGGCTGACGATCCTTCCGTTTCATCCGCAGGTCACGTTCTTGGTGGGCGAGAACGGCGCCGGCAAGTCGACTCTTCTCGAGGCCATCGCGGTCGCATACGGCCTCAACGCCGAGGGCGGCAGCGCGAACTTCACCTTCGCCACCCGGGCAACGCACTCCCCACTCGGTGAATGCATCAGGCTTGCGAAGGCCCTGACGCGGCCCCGCGACAGCTACTTCCTGAGGGCTGAAAGCTTCTACAACGTGGCGACGGAGATCGAGCGGCTGGATCAGGGGCCGGATGACGGGCCGCCGATCATCGACGCCTACGGCGGTCGGTCGCTCCACGAGCAGTCGCACGGGGAGTCGTTCTTTGCCTTGTTCAAGAACCGGTTCGGGGGCAACGGGCTGTACCTTCTGGACGAACCCGAGGCGGCGCTGTCGCCCACGCGGCAGGTCGAGTTTCTCGTCCTGATGCATGACTTCGTCAGTCAGGGCAGCCAGTTCGTGATCGCCACACACTCGCCGATCATCATGGCTTACCCCGAGGCCCGTATCCATCTGCTCGACCGACAGGGGATTCGCGACGTGGCGTACACGGACACCGAGCACTATCAGGTCACGCGGCGTTTTCTGAGCGATCCACGGCGATCGCTCGAGGCACTCCTCGGTGATGAGGCTGAGGGAGAACCGGACGCTCCATCAGACGGCGGATAGATTCCAGCGATGACGCAGAGCCGATGGTTCGGCGCTGATTCGTTTTCCCGTTCGCCGAGGCAAGACGACCGCTTGCAGGTGGCATCGTTCACATCGGAGGTCGCATGTCGATCGTCGTATCCCGCCGCGGGTTGCTGTGCGCCACCGGTGCCACGCTGGTGGCGTCGGCACCGGCCGCGGCGCAGAAGCCGGTCCAGAGGTCGGGAAAGGCCAAGTTCACGCCAACGCTGAACGCTTACTCGTTCCTCGAACCGCTGACCGCCAACCTCGCCGACCCGTCGAAGGGCATCGACCTGTTCGGCGTGTGCGACTTCTGTGCGAAACACGACATCGAGGCCATTGACCTGACCGGGTACTTCTTTCCCGGGTATCCGCAGCCGCCGGCGGACTCATACGTGAGCCGGGTGAAGAAGTTCGTGCACGACAGGGGGATCGTGATCAGCGGTACCGGGGTGAAGAACGACTTCGTCGCGGCCGAAAGGGCCACGCGGGTCGCAGGGGTCAACCTCACGAAGGTCTGGATCGAGGTCGCGGCCCGTCTCGGAGCCCCGGTCGTCCGCGTTTTCGCCGGGCCGACCGGGACGGTGCGGGATTGGCGGGAAGCGGCCGGTGGTGCGCCGCGCGCGGACGTGGAGAAGTGGATGGCGGAAGATCTCCGGTCATGTGCGGAGTACGGTGAGAAGCACGGGGTGCTCGTCGCGGTCCAAAACCACGGCGACTTCCTCAACTCGGGGCCCGAGCACCTGAGCCTGCTCGAGCGGGTGGATCACCCGTGGTGCGGGGCGCTCGTGGACACCGGGAAGTATCTCACCGTCGACCCCTACGCGGACATCGCCATGATGGTGCCACATGCCGTGAATTGGCAGGTCAAGGAAACGCTCGGCAGCAGCCTCAAGTCGCCCCCGACGGACTACAAGAAGCTGGTGCGGGTCATTCACGACGGCGGGTACCGTGGATTCGTGCCGATCGAGACACTGTCGATGGGGCGGAAGGACTACGACCCCGCCGCCGCGGTGGTGAAGGTGCTGACCGCCATGCGCGAGGCGATCGCCGAGTTGACTTGAGTCGAGCGCCAAAGCATGCGCAGCAGCAGACGGCTGGGGTGGATAGGCTTCTGAGAACCTCGGTTCATTCAGCCTCCACAGCTGCCGAGCGTTGTCGTTCATCCGACGACCATTGTTCGTCCGTCGAAAGGCCCGACAATGACCGACGAACACCGGGAGTCGAAATGCCTGGGGGTCTCCATCGCGCTTGGCATATTGGCTGCAACGATGGTTGGTGGCCCCAACGAACAGTTTCTGGCTCACGTGCCGTTTTACGCCAAGCCTCTGTTGAAGGGCCTCGTGGCCGGGGCGTTTTCATCGATCGGCTAACAGGCTGTGGCCAAACAGCCTGCTGCACCTCACGGATGAGGTGCCGGGAGCGCAGCTCCCGTGAAAAGCGCAGTTTTTCGGGTGGCCAAAGGCCATGGATGGACTTTGGCCACGGGCTGGTATTGATTGCAGGCTTGGTGTGGCGCGGATCACGGGCCTGACCACACGACGCAGCAGCGTCGCGGCAGCGCCGTGCAGCATGGATGATCCGTCGGGTGCGACGTGCTGATATCTGCCGTTCGAGGAAGAACGCCATGACACAGGTGTTGACGCCGACAGACCTTGGCGAACCGGACCTGCGGGTTGCCGGTCTCCGGCTCTGGGTGCACGGTCGCCAGTTCCCCGAGGCCGAGGATGCCTACGATGGCAATTGGCTTCGCGTGACGGCACACTGCGGCGCATCGGGTGCCAGCGTGTGGGCGCAGGGCGCGATCCTGATGGTGACGGACGTCGCCGGGTTTGGCGATGGATGCACCGCAATGCTTGGCGGGAAATCGAAGACGGCGGCCTTGACGCCCTTGGAGCCCGACCTCAAGGTGACGCTCGAATCAACCGACAGCCTGGGGCATGTCCGGGCGCACGTGGAGATCACACCAGACCACGTGTGGCAATCACACCGCTTCGAATTCGAGGTCGACCAGTCTTACCTCCCGGGCATCATCACGCAGTGCTCGGATATCGTGAGCGAATACCCGAGTCGTGGAACTCGAGGCTGACAGCCCGACTGACCAACCGATGCGATGGACTCGCGACGAGGCTCAGCTGTGTGGATGATCCTACGGCCGCGAGCGATCATCGGAACGGTTCGGTGGCGAAGGAATCGGGGGTGCGCACGATGCGGCTGATGATCGTCCTGTCGCTCCTCGTCAACGTGGTCGTTCTCGTGCCGGTGTGTGCGGGCCTGCTGGCGAACACGTCGTGGACGACGTCGGTGTATGGCGAGGCTACTCCGGCCCGAGCCATCCTGCTGTCGGTCTACATGGCGATCGGGCTGTGCTCGGTGCTGTTGCTGATCCGCCGCGAACCGAAGACGGTCGCCGCGTTGCTGCTCGTGCAGGTGTTCTACAAGGTCACGACGCCGCTGACGGTCGGGGCGATCACCAACCCGGTCGTGGTGAGCAACCTTCTCGTCGCCGTGGTCCATACGGCCACCCTGGTTTGCCTTTGGTCGGGCGGGGCACTGGGTGGATCGACCGATGACCGGCCTGCAGGGTGAGGCGAAGACGCCGAACCAATCGCTGGATCAGACGGCGGATATACTCCAGTGTTGACGCTGAGCCGGTGGGCCGCCGCTGATCAGCGCAAGCGTTCGCCACTCTGATTCATGAGGGATTATGCGACGGCTCCTGATTGCCGCATTCTCACTAGGATGGCTTCTGCCGATGTGGGCTGCAGGAAGCACGGTTCTTGATTTCCTCCAAGTTGAGGCGTGGCCTTTGTGGAGAGGTGAACAACCCGTCAATAGTTTTCCGTTTATTCGGTTTGCGTCACAAACATTCGCCATCGGATCAGCGTGGCTTGCAGCAGTCATTGCTTGGTGGGCTTGGCGATTTGCAGGCCGTCCGGAATCCTCGCCTAGCAGCCCGTGGCCAAAGTGACCGGCTTGGATTCTCTGTACCATGGGATATGAGGATTCAGGGATGGGGCTGACCCAGGCAGACAGCCGCACACGCGGCGGCGTACCCGGCCGCGGTCTGGTAACCGAGCGAGCTGTGAGGCCTCCGGTGGTTGTATTCGTCCTTCCAAGCTGCCGTGATCACCGTGGAGTCACGGAGGCCGTGGAAGACCTCCAGGGCCAGGCACTCGTCACGGAATCGGCTGTGGAAGCTCTCGGCGTAGCCGTTCTCCCACAGGCTGCCGGGCTCGATGGAGAGCGTCTGGATGCCAACTCGGCTGAGCCACGACCGAAGCTCGTTGGCGATGAGCTCTGGGCCGTTGTCGCTGCGGATGTGGTTCGGCACGCCCCGCATCGCGAACAGCTTGGCCAGCGTGTCGATGACGTCGCAGCTGGTGATCCCACGATCGACCTTCAGCGCGAGTCACTCGCGCGTGTACTCGTCGATCACCGAGAGCCACTGGAGCCGTCTGCCGCCTACCGTGCGATCGAAGATGAAGTCCCACCGAGCCTTCCGGTAACCCTGCGGCACGAGGCCGAGGCCGATATCGAAGTTGCCGGCGACCAACTCGAGGCCGTTTGTGTTGGCCTCGGGAATCAGCTTCTTGCCGTGTTCGGAAGTGCTGGTCCGCATCGAGACGATGCTGGAGTTGCATGGCAAGGTGTGGGAGGATGTGCGGGCTGCGAGGCTGAAGCAGTTTCGGTATATCGTCTCCATCATCGTGCTCGCAGATCGTATCGAGGTCCTGGCTGTCCTCCACGGTGCACGGGACTCTTTGGCGTGGCAATCTCGGGGATAAGACCGATGGGGGGGCGAACCAGGCGTTGGGTCAGACTCGCGACGGCGTCCTGCCGTATGGCGAGTCTATTGGCTGCGAGCTGCTCAGCTTCCCCTTGCGGCCTCTAAGTCGTCTCGATCAACACAGCACTCTTTCGACTCACTCGCACCCAGGACCTGGCATAATGCGTTCGCGATTCCTTCTCTCAACCGTGTCCGTCGCGGTCGGCTGTGCACTCGGTTGGCTGGCCGTGTCCGGCCGCCCGACCGAGGCGTCCGCCCGAGACAACAACGCCAACCCACCCCTGGCGGATGGCTCACAACTCCCCAAGCCCGATCCCGAGTTCGAGGGCAAGATCGCCGAAACCTACAAAGACTCCACGCCGAGTTTCCCGCTCCCTGCCAAGGCGGCGAAAGGCAGCCCGAACGTGCTGCTGATCCTGCTCGACGACGTCGGCTTCGGCATGTGCTCCACGTTCGGCGGGCCAGTATCGACGCCGCACATGGACAAGCTGGCGGACAACGGGCTGAAGTACACCCGGTTCCACACGACTGCCTTGTGTAGCCCGACACGCGGGGCTCTGCTCGCCGGCCGCAACCACCATAGTTGTGCCACCGGTGTCATCATTGAAATGGGCACCGGGTTCCCCGGCTACACGGGCATCGTGCCCAAGAGTACGGCCCTGGTTTCGCAGACGTTGCGCGACAACGGCTACGCCACCGGCATGTTCGGTAAGTGGCACAACACACCGGAGCCAGACATCAGCCCCGCCGGCCCGTTCGACCGCTGGCCGACCGGCCTCGGGTTCGACTACTTCTACGGTTTCAATCAGGGCGAGACGCACCAGTACTACCCGACGATCTACCGCAACACCACCTGGACACCACAGCCGAAGACGCCGGAGCACGGCTACCACTTTACCGCCGACATGACCGACGAGGCGATCGCCTGGACGCGGAATATTCGGGCCGCCAACCCCGACAAGCCGTGGTTCAACTACTTCAGCACGTCCGGCGTCCACGCCCCACACCACGCCCCGAAGGAATGGCGCGAGAAGTACGTGGGTAAGTTCGACCACGGCTGGGACAAACAGCGCGAACTGACCCACGCCAAGCAGGTGGAAATGGGCATCATCCCGAAGGGTACCAAACTCACGCCACGGCCGAAGGAAGTCGCCGCCTGGGACGAGCAGAAGGCGGATGCGAAGAAGGTCTACACCAGGCTGATGGAGAACTATGCCGCATACATGGCCTATACCGATGCCGAAGTCGGCCGACTCATCGAAAGCCTGCGGACCACCGGTGAACTCGACAACACCCTCGTCATGTATGTCGTCGGCGACAACGGCGCCAGTGCCGAAGGGGGGCTGGAGGGCACGTTCAGCGAAGTTGCCAGCTTACTGGGCGTGCAACTGGGATTGGAGAGCACGATCAAGCGGATCGACGAGATCGGCGAGCCGACGAGCGAGCCGCACGTCCCGGTCGGCTGGGCTTGGTGCATGAATGCACCATTCCAGTGGACCAAACAAGTGGCGAGCCACTTCGGCGGCACCCGCAACCCGCTCGTGGTTCACTGGCCCGCCGGCATCAAGGCGACGGGTGAGATCCGCAACCAGTTCCATCACGTCATCGATGTTGTGCCGACGATCCTTGCAGCCTGCAAGATCCCCGAACCGAAGGTCGTCAACGGCATCGTGCAGAAGCCGATCGAAGGCGTGAGCATGCTCTACTCGTTCGACGACGCCAAGGCCAAGGATCGGCGGACGACGCAGTACTTCGAACTGGCCACGAACCGCGCGATCTACCACGACGGCTGGGTGGCGTGCAGCAAGTACGGGTTCCCGTGGGAAACGCTTGGCCGCAACATGGACTTCCAGAAAGCCCCGTGGGAGCTTTACAACGTCAACGAGGACTTCAGCCAGGCCGACGACCTCGCGGCGAAGATGCCGGAGAAACTCAAAGAGCTCCAAGGCAGATTCCTGGAAGAGGCGAAGAAGTACGACGTGCTACCGTTCGACCCACGCTTCTCCGAGCGCTTCGACCCGAAGCTTCGCGAATCCGGCGAACCAAAGACGAAATGGACCTATTTCGGGAATAACGTGTGGTTGCCAGAACCCATCGGCCCGCAGCTCTTTCCGCGAGGGCATACCATCACCGCCGAGTTGAACATCCCCAAAGGCGGTGCGGAGGGAGTCGTGACCTGTGCCGGGGCCTTCTCGGCCGGCTGGTCGCTCTATGTGAAGGGCGGCAAGCCTGTTTTTCGCTACACATTCTTTGACTTGGCGGACGTGACCATCCACGGCACGGAAAGCCTGCCTGAAGGCATGGTGACGTTGAAAACGGAGTTTACACCGGACGGTGGCAAGGAAGGGGGAGGCACGCTCAAGCTGCTCGTGAACGGAAAGCCCGCCGGCGAAGGCACAGTAAAGCGTTCGATCTTCCGCCACGGCTTGGAGCCGTTCGAGGTCGGCCGCGACTCGATCACCCCCATCAGTCCCGATTACAAGGGCACGTTCGCATTCACGGGTACGATTGAGAAAATCACTTTCGAGCTGCTCAAGAAGTAGGGACCAGCGCCGAACAAGGCGCTTCAGCAGACCGGGCCGCATGGAGGCTTTCTCGGAGTCGTTGACGCTTCAGCGGCCCGGGTTGCTGAACGTGGTCGTTCTGGCAATCCGGTGCACTGTCGCTGGTTCTCCTCCTCGAGGGCCTTGAGCCGCTTCGCCTCCTCGGACTTCATCCCGCCGTACTGGGCCCGCCCGCGGGTGAGCGTCGCTTCGCTGATCTCAAGGGCCTGCAGCACCGCTGCCAGATCCTTCCCGGCGTTCAGACGCGGACGCATCACGCAGCTTCGCGACTACCTGCTCCGGGCTGTGCCGTCCTGACAGCCCGTGGCCAAAGTCCATCCATGGCCTTTGGCCACTCGAAACGCTGCGCTTT
>CAZZCT010000201.1:0-9404 GCA_964652365.1 uncultured Lentisphaerales bacterium | reverse complement strand
ACTTTGTACTACAGGACAATACAGCAGGAGATTGCATGAGTACTGCGATATCCATCCGCTTGCCGGACGCGTTGGCCAGGGAGATCGACCACATCGCGGACGAGACAGAACGGCCTCGGTCCTTCCACATTCAGAAAGCCCTTGGCCTTTGAGATCACGTACAAGACGAGCGTGGGGAAGGATCTTGCCAGCCTTGGCAAGGCCGAGGCCCGGCGCATTCTCGACAAGATCGAGAAGGAACTCCCCGCGCGAGCCGACTCGTATCCCGTGCTGAAAGGCCAGTTCTCCGGTCTTCGCAAACTACGAGTCGGAGACTACCGGGTCATCTTTGCGATTCTCGGCGCTCCCGTGCTTGTGCTGCGGATTGGGCACCGCAGAGAGGTTTGCGAAAGATGATTTTACACCACGGCGTGCTGGTTACGCTCGCAAGCTCGCGAGCCAGACGCCGGACGATAGGAGCTACCTGATGCGCGGAACCTGGCTGACCTTGGTCCTGATGCTGGCGTCCGGGGGCGGTCCGGCGGCCGCGGCCGGGTCGAATGAATTCTGGACCGCGCCGGCGGAACTGCCGTTCGACGTGAGTGTGCTGGACCAGCGCCAGGAGTCCAATATCTGCTGGCAGGCCATGGTCTACACGAGCGAGATCTACCGCGAACAGCCCATGCGGATCTTCGCTTTTTACGCCTGGCCGCGCGCCGCCGGCCGCCATCCGGCCGTGATTTCGATTCATGGCGGCGGCGGCGGGGCCGACCTGGCGCGCGCCCAGGAGTTCGCCCGCGCCGGCTACGCCTGTCTAGCCTACGACTGGAATGCCTGGCGCGAGAGCAACCCGAAGTGGAAGGCCGGCGATCCCCTGCCGGCCGGCTCAAACACCGTCTACTGCGGCCTCTGGTACGATGGCTGGGTCGAGCACTTCTGCTACCCCGGACCTGATGGAGACTGGAAGTGGAACACGCTCTACCGCTCGCTGACCGCGGCCCGGCGTGGCCTGACCTGGATGAGCCAGCGCCCCGAGGTCGATCCCGAACGCCTGTTGGCCGAGGGCCACTCCTGGGGCGGCTTTCAGGCCCAGACCCTCGCCGGCCTCGACCCGCGGCTCAAGGCCGTGGTGGCTTCGGCCTCGGCCGGGGCCTGGGAGAGTCGCTACCGCGCCGGACGGGAGGACCATACCCGCGGTTTGCGTCCCGAACAGGCCGCGGAGTTTTTCGCGCGCTACGACCCCGCCAGCTTCGCGGACCGTATTCAGGCACCCATCCTGATCCGGCTGGCCACGGCCGACTTCTTCGCGTCGGTCGACAACCTGGCCGAGTACTGGGACCGCATCACCGCGCCCAAGGCCCTGGAGTTGCTGCCCGCCGGCAACCACACGTTCTGGGACGTGGCCACGCGCGTGGCCTGGTTCGATGCCTGGGTGCGCGACGGGCCGGCCTTCCCAACGCTCGACACGGTCTCTGCGCGACCCGACCGCGGAGGCGCATGGACCGTCACCGCCACGGCCGGCGGGCCGCTGCCCATCACGCGTGCCCAGGTGGCCTGGACCACCTCGACCAACGCCTGGTGGAATCGCCGCGGGTGGACCGCGCAGCCGCTGACGCGCCGCGACGACGGCGCCTGGGGCGGCGCCTTCACCCCGGTTGCCACCGGGGGGTCATTGCGTTGGTTCGTCTCGGTGCGCGACGAACGCGGCCGCGTCGTCAGCAGCCTGCCGTCGGTCCAACCGCTGCCTGCCACCCGCGCCCGCACGCCGCCGCCGGCGCCGGTGCGGCAGGCAGACTTCCGCGTGGCGGCGAACCATGGCGGTCCGCCCGCGGGTCGCGATTGGCGTCGGGCCGCGCGGGTGGGACCGGTCGCGACCGGTCCCGAGACGGTCGGGCTGCAGAGCTTCGAACTGCAGGCGCTCTGGGATCCGCAGGCCCTGCACGTGCGCGTGGCGGTGCGCGATGCGACGCCGTGGGAGGCCGCCGGGCCGGGCGGCTCCGATGGGGTCCAGATGCGGATCGCCGACGCGCAGGGCACGAACGCCGTGGCCCGGCCCGGGCGCCCGGGCGGCCTGCGCCTGAGTTGGCGTCCCGGCGCCAACGGCACAATCATGGCGCGCGCCGAATGGCAGCCGGCCGCGGGCGGTACGCCCGCGCCGTGCACGGCGGTCGCCGCCGCCGTGGTGCGCGATGACGCCCATGGGTATGTGCTGACCGTGGCGGTTCCCTGGGCGGCCATTGCCCCGGACTTCGCGCCGGCCGCCGGGCGCGCGCTCGACCTGCGGGCCTCCGTCGTTTTCGGCGACGCCTTGGTCGACGAGTGCATTGCCACCCTCGAACTGAACCGCTACGATTCCAACGATGGCGGGTCGCGAGGCGGCCTGGCCACGCTGGTCAGCGCCCGCGCTTTGAGTGATCGGTAATCGGTGGGGTTCGCTCAACCGATTACCGATTGCCGATAACCGATCTTGTCCCAGGTCGATATGCGTGAATCCTCTGATATAGCCGCACTCTATGGCACCAGTCCGCGGGTGCGCCGCCTCGTGATCGTGGCCATCCCCGAGGATTTCGACCCCGGGCCCGCACCGCGCTTCGGCGGCCAGCCCACCGGCGGACCGCGGCAAACCATGCTGGCGGCTTTCATGGTCTCCTGCCGCGGTGCGCATCTTCAGGGGCTGGCCGAACTGGCTCACTACTACGAGACGCAGGTTCCGGTGAAGGACGCCGTCGCGCTCTCCGAGTGCCTGCACGCATTCCTGAACTGGGAACGACAACGCGTGACCCGCCCCTACGCAGGCCGCCGTCGGGCCGCCGGCGGCTACAGGTGCACGTCGCCCGACGAGCATCCCGACGAGTAGGGGTGCCCCAGGCCCTTGGGGCACCCGGTCGGCCGGCGCTCATCCGCAGCTCGCGCCGATGAGTTCAATTGTCAAGGTGCTGAGACGAAACGCAGATGACGAAGTGAGGAGACCCTGATGGCGCGTTTCACGAAAGGTCTGCTGACCACAATAGGTGGGTTGCTGCTGGCGGGCGTCGCGATCGCGGATACACCCTTCGTCAGCGCCGTTGGGCCGGATGACGTCGAGGTAGCCGCGACCGGCCTGATCGGCGGTCCGCGCGCCGGCGCTTTTCCGGCCAAGGCCGTTGCGGCTCTGGCCGCGCCGACCGGGCCGGGTGGCTGGTGGGCCGCCCGACCCGAACCGGTGTCGGTCGCCGCGAACATGACCTTTCACTACCGCCTGGCCTTCACGCGTCCGGTGTCGGTCGGCCAAATCAGCATCGATCTCGATGGGCGCACGCGCGGCGACTTGACCTTGCGGGCGCTACGGCCGGCGGCCGCTTTCCCGGGCGACCCGGACGACGCCGCAGCCTGGGAGACGCTGCCGCACCTGCGCCGCGCCGAGCGCCTCGAAGTCACCCTGCTGCCCGGCTTCACCACACGTGCCATCCTGCTGTCGCACCTGGCACCGCCAGACGCCTTCTCGATCATCCGCCGCTGGTGTGTGCTCCGCACGCGGCTGCAGAACCTGACGCCCATGGCCGTGATCCAGGGCGAACAGGCCCCGCGCGGCACCGATCCCGCGGTGCTGGCCCGCGGCGGCGAGTGGCTGAACGCCGGCCCCGACGACGAGGGGCGCGTGGCCCGCCACCCCGTCAGCAGCGTGGAACCCTCCTGGCTCAACCTGGTGTGGGATGCGCCCCAGACCCTGGTGGCGCTGCGCCTGGCGGGCAACGTCGATACGTTCCGGCTGTACGCCTTTACCGGCGGCGCGCGCGCCAACCCGGCTCTGGCCCTGGCGCGCGAGTGGCGGCTGATTCGCTTCACTGCGTTGATGAAGACCGAGACCGACCGCCGCTGGGCGACGCACCTGGTGGAGTTTCCAGCCGTGGCCACCCGTGCGCTGCGCGTGGAGATTCTCGAGACTGTTCCACGCAACCGCCCGACCGCCAGCGTGACCGACGTGGCCGCCTACGCCGACCTGGGCGATGAGCCGGCGCGGGTGGTGGTCCCGGCCGTGCAGACGTTGCCGCCTGTCGGCGTGACCTATCAGTTGACCCAGGCCGGCGAGGCTGCCCTCGTCATCGACGACGCCCGCGGTCGCCGTGTGCGTAACCTGTTTGCGCAGGTTGAGCGCACGGTGGGTCCCCAGACGGAACCGTGGGACCTGCGGGACGAAAGCGGCCAGCCGGTCGCGCCCGGCACCTACCTCTGGCGGACGATCTGTGCACCGCCGCTCGAACTGCACTACCAGTTCACGCCCTATCCGAACGTCGAGCAGCACTCGCCCCTCAGCACCCCCTGGAATCGCGGCCCGCAGGATGGCTGGCTGGCCAACCACGGCAACCCGTGCGCCGTGTGCGTGGTGGGCGACAGGGTCTATATGGCCGCCGGTGGCACCGAGGGCGGACATGCGTTTCTCGAGGCCGACTATGAGGGCGCCAAACAGTGGGGCCTGTCCGATGGACTGGGACGGCTCTTCACGGATGGCCAGACACTCTTCGGTCAGGCCGGGGAGAACATCAAGCGGTGTGACGTGGCGGCCCGCAAGTGGATGGACCTGGCGACCGTCCGGCCGACGCTCGACCGCCGCGGCGAACTCGTCGGCCTGGCGGCCCACCAGGGAGAGGTGACGCTGGCGTTCACCGGCAAGGTGCCCTATCTCGACAATGCCACCGATACCTCGCTTGTCGATGGCGAGGCCTGCCTGCCCGCACGCAAGGCCGTGATCAAGGGCGCCGGCGACTACGGCCTCGACCTGTCGCCGCTGCGTGATTTTCTGAGCCTTTTCCGCCTGGGCGGTCACGTCAGCGGTGAGCCCCGCACCCAGGTCTACATCGAGACCGCTGCGGGCGCCGGCCGCCAGCAACACACTGTGCTGGCTTTCCGCAAGCCCGTGCCGCTGGGCAGCCTGGTGTTTCCCCGGCCCGAGGAGGCGGCAGCGCTAACCTTTCGCGTGAGTGTTCTGAAGCCCGACGGCGCCTACCCGCCTAACCCTCGACGCGAGACGGACTGGATCGACCTGCCGCTGGGAGAACTCGGCGCCTGGAACTGCGTGGCCGTGCCGCCGGCGACCTTCACGCGGGCGCTGCGCCTGACCTTTGCCAAGCCCGGCGACGAACTGACCGACGCGCTCGACGCGGCCCCGGCCGATGCCGCGCCGGCCGTCGATGACCCGCTGGCCGGCGAGGCCGGAGCGGTCGGGCTGACGGCGACGCCCAAGGAGTCATGGCAGGGGCGGATCGAGGGGATGCGGCTGCTGCGCATGCGTTTCCGCAGTCTGCTGCCGGAGGCGCGCGTGCGGGTCAACTCCGGTGCTTATGACCCGCGGACCGCAGTCTGGCGAGCCCAGCGCACCGAGGCGCTGAGCGAGCGCAACCCCGCCATCCTGGCGCTCGAATGGGATGCGCCGCAGCCGGTGCACGGCGTGGCGATCAAGGAGATCGATGGCCTGCGCACCGAACTGGACGTTTACGTCGGCCCGGCATCCGGGCCGATCGAGATCACGGCGGCGACTGGCTGGACCAACGTGGCCGCGTACGTCCAGAAGCGGCGCAACTACTACCAACCCGACTCCGGCAACAACAAGATCGCGCGCTACCTGGACGGAACGGTCGACTTCGGCCGCACGTGGGAGACGCGCGCCGTGCGCCTGCGCGTCGTGCAGCCCTGGGGCGAGCGCAGCGGCTACCCCGAAGGCGTGCGGGTCGACCAGGGCGGTGAGACGGTCGATCCGACGCGCTGCCACATCTACGGCGTGGCGCCACTGGCCTACCTGGGCGGCGAGCCGCCGGTTGATCCGCTGCTGACCCGGCGCCTGGCGGTCCACGATGGCCAGAACGGCAAGCTGCTGCGGGAGTCGGCTTCGCCCTTCACCGGCGCCATCGCCTTCCATCCCTCGGGCGCGCTCTACGGCCTGCAGGGCGCAGTCGTGGTGCGGGCCGACCCCGCCGCCACGGGCGGCGCCGTGCCGTATGTGACCAACCTCGGCGACCCGCGCCTGCTGACCTTCGACGCGCAAGGCCGGCTGTACGTGTACGATCACCGGTCCGACCGTCAGGTGGTGCGCGTCTACGACGAAGCCGGCCGGTACGTGCGGTCGATCGGTACGCCCGGACCGCGTCGGGCCGGTCCCTATGATCCGGCCAGCCTGCACGACGTCTGCGCCCTTGCGGTTGACCCGGCAGGCAAGTTTATCTGGATGGTCTATCCGCACGAGGACCCGCGGCGGATCATCAAGTTCGGCACCGACGGTCGGCATCTACAGGACTACCTGGGCAACACCCACTACGGCGGTGGCGGGATCCTCGATCCCCACGACAAGTCGCGGCTGTGGTACAAGGATGTGCTGTTCAACCTCGACTGGGAAAAGGGCACGTCGCGCGTCCAGGCGCTCGTCTCGCTGGACTACTGGGAGGCCAGCCCCTGGGGGGCCTGCTTCCGGCCGGACTGGTTCCCGATCCCGGTGAACGAGAGGCTTTACCTGGCGGCCCCTGGCGGGCGCATGGCGTCGGTCTACCTGTACGACGCGAAGCGCATGACGGTGCGCATGGCCGCGGCCTTCGGCGCGGCCGCCGGTTTCCCGCACCTCACGAGCGACGCCGTGTTGACTCACCTGGCCGGCAAGTCGCTGGGACAGTTCGATTTCATCTGGACTGACCGTAACGGCGATGGCGCGGTGCAGGTGCCGGAGATCGCCTTCACCCCGCGCGTGTCCGACGACGGCGGCCTGGGGCCGTTCGATCGCGAACTGACCGTGTTGGGCCGCAACCGCCGCTACGCCGTGCGCGAGTTCCTGGCCGACGGTACGCCGGTCTACGCGGTTGAGCCCTTGAAGTTCACGGCCACGCTGCGCCTGGACAACGGCAACTACTGGCACTTCGCGGAGGGCTGCAATGAGGTGTTGAGTGCCGCGGGCGAGCGGATCTGGTCGTACAAAGCCAAGCAGGGCATGGACGGTCTGAAGGTCTATCCCTGGAGTCCGGGTGTGGCCGATCTCCAGTTCGGGCTCTCCGGCCATGCCACGGCGCATGCCGGCGACCTCGGCGAGTTTGTCGTGGTGCACGCCAACAACGGTCAGATGAACGTCTGGACCGCCGACGGCTTTCTAGCCAGCCACATCACATACCACACGCGCGACCCGCGCGCCCGCGGCTGGCCGGCCGAGCATGCGCGCGGCACGCGGCTTGACGGCCTGACCCTGGGGCAGGAGCACTTCCACAGTTACTTCTGCAAGGCGGAGCAGGACAACACCTACTACATCGTCGCCGGGGGCACCCACATCAGCCTCGTCGAGGTGCGGGGATTCGAGAAGTTTGCGCGCACCGAAGGCACATTCGAGGTCACGGCGGCGATGTTGGAGCAGACGCGGGCCTGGGACGCCGAACGCGTCCGGCGGCGCTCGTTTGCTCGACCGCTGGTGTTCGATGCCGCCTATGCGCGCAGCCCCGGCGCGGACGACGCGCAACCGGTCGAAGTCCCGGGCCTGGGGAGCTTCCGGCTGGCCTACGATGCGGCCAACCTGTACCTCAAGTGGGAGTGGAAGGAAGATCAGATCGGGCGGTTGGCCAACGCCGGGACCGACTTCCGGCGTCTGTTCAAGACCGGCGCGGCGGCCGACTTCCTGCTGGGTGCCGACCCGCGCGCCGACCCGGACCGCCACCAGCCGGTGGCGGGCGACCTGCGGGTTGTGCTGGCGCCGGTCGGCAAGCGGGCGGTGGCGGTGCTCTACCGGCCGGTCGCGCCCGGCGCACCGGCCGCGGCGGCCTGGACCGTCAGCACACCGGGAGGCGGTACCACGGCCTTCGACGAAGTGCGCCTAATGGAGACGGCCCGGGTGGAGTACCAGCCCGAGACTCCCTGGGCGAAGGCGTGGCTCACCGCCGCGTTGCCGCTCAAGGAACTTGGCCTGGCGTTCAACGGCGAGATGTTGTTGCGCATGGATTGGGGCATCCTGACCACGCGCGACGGGTTCAGCACCTCGGGCCGGCGCTACTGGGCCAACCAGGTGGCGGTAGGCACGAGCGACGAGCCCACCGAGGCGCGGCTGATGCCGAACCTGTGGGGCATGCTGCGCGTGACGCCGCCGCGCGACACCTTCGACCTCGGTGCACCGCCGGCGGCCGGCGACACCGGCGATCTTGGCGACGCGCTTGAGGAGTTGGTGAAGTAGGCGGACGGCGCAGGTCGGCCCGACGTGCGTCCCGACGCGTAGGGGAGGCCCAGGCCCTTGGGGCACCCGGTCAGTCGGCGCCCAACCGCAGATAGCGCAGATTAGCCAAGATCAGCGCAAATCGCGAAATCTGCGGACAACCACTTGAATTTGCGGATGAGCCGGCCGCGCGGCGGCGCCGCGAATGCTCAACACATCCCCCATCGAACGTCGAATCTGGGATTGCACTCGACGTTGAGCGTTCGATGTTCAGAGCCGGGTGCCGGAGTAATGCACGACCTTGTATGGGGTGTGCCAGTATTCGATGAAATCAAGTTCGATGGCATCGCCGTCCACCGTCGCGGCAATCTCGCCGGTGCCGGTGCCGGGATTGGTCATCGGACCTTCGACGCTGTTGCCGCTCACGGAATACGTGCCATATGCACGCTGTCCAGTACCGTCCGCATAGTCACTGATCTGCCATGTGCTGTCCTGATCAAACGTGATGTACCACGCGCCCTCAGAACCGCTCAGCGACCAGGTCCCGACAACGTCTGCGTCGTCACCGCCACCTCCGCCGCTCTCACACCCCGTGAGGAGACTCAGTGCACATGCCGCTGCCAGAACCGCGCCGGCAAGCCAGTGGGTCCATGCGACGAAGCCTGTGGATCTTGTCTTGACGGTCGCCGCGAGACGCCAGAATCGGACACAGGGGGATGGTTGACGAATCGAACGGATCATGTGGGGGCTCCTGCACACGTGTAGGCCATTCCGCGCTGCCGCGAATGCGATGATCGCCTTTCCGGGGTCATGTTATCGCGTCAAAACAAGCGCACGTTGGTGTTCTTCAAGCAGAACTCCGGGGCTCGTTCAACGGCAAATATCCATGCAGTGGCGATCGTGAGGCGCCTTGCGCGTGACCCACACGTAGCGAGGCGGTCTGGCGCATGTTTCGACGTGATAAATTGCGGGTCGGAGGGGCGCCCTGAGCAGTCGTTGCGGGCCCTTCTTGTGACTGCGCGCGTTCGTGCCCGTCAGTCGCGATCCGCCCGTCTGAGCGGTGGCCAAACAGGCCCAGTCGCTCACGGCCGATACTCATCCCGACGGCGATTACGGCGATCCAGCTGTTGCTTCGTGCTCTTCGCGTCCTTCGTGGTGTAACTCCCGTTTCCGGGATGAACCAAGGTCTGCTAAAATCTGCGGACAACAGCTTCAAGTTATAGGCAAGCCCGCCGCGCGGCTGCGCCGCGAATGAACGCCGGGGTAACTCTGTCCG